>CAZVYC010000040.1:0-11478 GCA_964631425.1 uncultured Rhodospirillales bacterium | reverse complement strand
GGGTGATGCCGCACACCGGCACGCGTTTAACAACGGCCTCGTGCTCGAGTCGGTATATGGGCTGACCGATTCGCCGGCCGGATTGGCGGCCTGGATCCTCGAGAAATTCCATGGCTGGACCGTGCCCGGCGAAGACCGCGAACCGCCGTTCGACCGCGACCATCTGCTGGCCAACGTCATGCTGTACTGGCTGAACGGCTCGAATGCGGCCAGCTGGCTCTATGAGTCGCTGCTTGACGGCTCCGGCCGCCTGTTGCCGCAAGGCGCCTTCGTCAATATACCGACGGCGATGCTGCTGTTTCCCCGCGATATCGCGCTGCCGGCGCCCGACCGTTGGATCCGGCGGAGCTACAACCTGGTTCGGCGGCGGGACGCCCCATCGGGCGGCCATTTCGCGGCGTTCGAGAACGGCCCCCTGTTCATTGAGGATTTACGGACCTTTTTCCGCGGTTTACGCGTTCAGGGAACATGAAGGCCCCGATCGCGTTTGCCCTCCTCGTCCTCAGCGCCGGCATCGGCCACGCCCAAGACAATTCAGCTCCGCTCTATCATGTCGAGCGGGAGACGTTTGGCTGCGCCAATCCCGTTTATACGCGCACGCTGACCAACCCCCAGGAGTCGCGCCGCGCCAGCCGCAGCTGGGTTCGCCGCACGATGAACGAAGGGCGCTGTGTGACGATCACGCCGCGCAGCCCGTGGAAGCTCGTGTCGCTGGAAGGCGATGTTGCGCTGATGTCGTATGCGGGCGGGTCCGGGCCGCCCGGTGCCTATTACCTTAATGTCTCGCAACTGGTGGACGGTGACGGACAGCATCCCGGTGATACGGGCTCGATGCCGCCCGCGCCCGGGGCAGCATCATCACCGCCTGCATTGACGTCCGAGCCTGATATGTCGAGCGCCACGGCCCTGGCGCCGTCGTCCGAACCAAACCCACCGCCGCAGCACTACACCGATTCGCAGCCCTATGCCGACCTGCCTCCACTTCCTCCGGCGCAGTCGTCATCCGACCTAACGGAGATTTCCTGGATCCTGGCGGCCACCGGATTCATTGTGCTGGCGGCGATCCTTATCTGGCACACGCGGCGGTTGAACCGGATCGAACAGGACCGCTGGGCCGGAGAGAACACACGATTTCGTATCTCCGTCCCAGCGGCGCATCACGAGATCGAGCGAGGTCAATATCCCGGCGGCGGGCCCGGCGGATATCCGGCCGGCGGCGCGGGCGGCGCAGACGGATAGGAACCGGACTGCGATCCATAGGACTGCGATCCATAGGACTGCGATCCATAGGACTGCTGCGGATAAGCGGACGCAGCCGGAGCAGGGGCGCCCGGCACCATATTCCCCCTGCTGTACATGCATTCCAGATAGGCGTTGTTGTACTGCCCCTGGATGCCAGCCTGCGAGCGCTGCGACCCGCCGGCGCCAATCGCGGTGCCCCCGAGCGCGCCGCCGGCGGCACCGATCCCGGCGCCACGACCGCCGCCGATTGCCGCACCCAGGCCGGCGCCGAGCACCGTTCCCAGAACCGCCCCGCCGAGCGCCTGATTGTTCGCCGACTGCGCTTGTCCGCTCACCTGCGACTGCGCGTAGTCCTTGCAGATTACTTTGTCCTGCTGAAAGACTTCGAAAGGCTTGCCGGGGGGTGGCATCGCGCTCACGGTCGGTCCGGGCGGCGGCGAAACACAGGCCGAGGCCAGGAGCGCGACGCTCGTCAGGCCCGCGACGCTTTTCAGGTGGTGCATATGACCCTCTCTTGTTAGCGGCCGGCCGGCGGTGACGCCGGAACGGGTTGCCAGCCGCCGTTGCAGTATTGCACGGTCGGATAATACCCTTGCGGGTTGGCGCAGTAGTACCAGTATTGCTGCGGCGGCGCAGGCGGCGCGGTGTAGGTGACCGGCGGCGGCGCGTAGACCACGGGCGGCGGCGCGTACACGACCGGCGGCGGATAATAATATGGCGCATAGAACGGGACGCCAAAGCCGAATCCGACAAACACGCGCGCCTGGGCAGTCCCGGCGTGCATGCCGAGGGCGCCGGCTACGGCCAAGCCGCCGAAGAGCAGCGCCCCCTTCAGTGTCTTGTGCATAACCATCTAAACCACTCCCCACTCACCGACACGAATGCGTCCGCCAAGGCGGAGTTCGCGTTCTGTGTCTGTTAAACGTTCCTGGATGCTAAACCCCGCGCAACCGGTCTTTGTGTCGTCCCTCGCCCGTTACCCGCCGCCTCGAAGAACCGGCATTGATCCGAAGCAAGCGGTTCTGGAGAATCCCACGCCAAAATGGCGGCGGCAAGGCAATGGTTCAACCGATTCCGCCGGGCATGTCCGCGGAGACCGATTGCACGAAATTCGGGATGATCGGTGACGCATTATCCCTGAGCCACGCCAGCACCAACGGGAGCGGCAGCGAGAAGTCCGCGATCGGGCGCAGCACCACATCGGCCGGCGCGCGATCTTTCTGGCTCGTGATCAGGAAACCTACACCGATCCCGGCCGAGACCAGGCAGTTGAGGATGTCGGCCGACGGATTCTCGGTCACAATCCTGGGAACGATGTTACGATTGCGGAACTCCGCCAGCAGGCGGTCATACATGGACGGCGCGTTCGATCGCGAGGGGAAGATCAGCGGCTCGGCCGCCAAGTCCCTAAGCTCGATCCGATCGCTTGCCGCAAGCTGGTGGCCGCGCGGCACCGCCAGCAGGAAGTCGTCGACCATGATGTCACGGGTATTGAATTCGCCCGCGTCTCCGGCTTCGGCATAGAGGAAGCCGAGATCGATCTCGCCGCGCCGGAGCGCTTCGCGCTGGTTCTTGGATACCATCGAGATCAGGTGGATCTGCACCTCGGGGAACCCCTCCTGAAAGCGCTTCAGCGTCTCGGCCAGCAGCGGACGGGCGGCCACTGCCTCGGTGAAGGCGACGCGCAGCTCTCCAGTCTGCCCGCGTTCCAGCCGCTGGACGCGGAGCGTGGCGGCGTCGACGCTCTCGACGATGCGGCGGACGTCCTCGAGATAATGCCGGCCGCTTTCGGTCAGCCTGACGCCGCGCGGCAGGCGCTCGAACAGCTTGACCCCGCCCAGATCCTCCTCGAGCGTAGAGATGTGACGGGAGAGCGCCGACTGGGCTATATTGAGCCGCTGCGCCGCGCGCTGGAAATTGGCTTCTTCCGCGGCGGCCAGGAAGAACGGGAAATGCTTGGTGATCATGCGGGGAACCGTATCATTCAAGCGCGGCCTCCAGTTGTACCGGTAAGTCGATCGGCAAGGGTCGAAGTTAGGAATTGAACCGCGGAGGACGCGATTAATTGCAGGTTCATAACCAAGCCTTGCTTTCGGTTGATCGGAAGCTCCACGAAACAGCAATTGTCATCCGCCACGCCCGAGACCAATAACGACGGCCATATAAAGGGGAAATGCCATGAACGACCACATCACCCGCTATGACAAGATGCCGATCCCGCCAGTGGACGTGCAGACCGAGTATTTTGAGGCCGGCAACGTGCGCATCGGGATCGAATATCGCGTGGTGACCGAGGCAGTGGCGGCGGCCAATCGCGCCAGCCTGGAAAACGCCGTGGGCACCGTGGTCGGCAAGCTGGAAGAGCTCGACGATTGCGGCGTGTCGCTCCACGTCTACGGCCGGTTGGACGGACAGTGGCTCGAATATTTGCGCTTCGACTGCTTCCAGGAGGAGCCGCATTACCACTACGTCTCGTGGAGCACGCACGAGAACGAAGTGCTGCATATCGACCCCGTCGCTGACGGCGACCCGGTTGCCTGGGCGCTGGAGCGCGTGCGCACGCGTCTGCCGCAGATGTTCGCCCGGGCAAAGGCGCCGCAGGTGGCCGCCATGGTCGACCTGAATGCGATCGAGGCGGTCATGCCGCGCATCACCGAGGCCGCCTATCGGGCGCGCTTCCATGCCGACAAGGCGGAAATCCAGAAGCTCGCCGAACAGAAGCGCCCGGCGTTGGGCTGACGGCAAGGTGCGCACCCTCTTCGTTTCGTCATTCCCGCGCAGGCGGCGCGAAGGCGGGAATGACCGAAGAAAGCCTAACTAACGGCTATTGTTGGGAGAAATTCTTTATGACCAGTTCGACGCTGAAGGCGCGCGATGTTCGCGCCAGCCTCGGCCACCCGGTGATTGACGCGGATGGCCATTATATCGAGACCATGCCGATCCTGAAGCCGTTCCTGGTGGATTCGGTGCGCGAGCTTGCCGGCGCCGACTTGGCCAGGAAGGTGGAATCCGGCGCCGCGGGGATGGACTACGACGACACGGTGCTCAGGCCCTGGTCTCGCCTGACCGAGGATGAGAAGCGCAACTCCGGCATTTCGCGACCGCCGTGGTGGACGTTGCCGGCCGCCAACACGATCGACCGCGCCACCGCCCAGATACCGGGCCTGATGGCCACCCGGCTGGACGATATGGGCATCGATTTCGCGGTCATGTACCCGAGCCGCATGCTAACCGCGACGGCCATTGCCGACGCCGAGCTGCGGCAGGCGACCTGCCGCAGCCTGAACCAATTCTATGCCGAGGCGTACAAGCCCTATGCCGACCGGATGACGCCGGTCGCCCAGATTCCGATGCATACCCCGGAAGAGGCGATCGCCGAGCTGGAACATGCGGTCAAGGTGCTGGGCTTCAAGGCGATCATGATCAACGGCGTGGTCCACCGCCCGCTCGTTCCGCCCAAGGATGTCTCGGGCGCCCAGGTCAACTGGGGCGGCCGGGCCGGCTCCCGCATCGACGTGCTGGGCATCGACAGCGACTATGACTACGACCCGTTCTGGGCGAAATGCGTCGAGCTCAAGGTGGTACCGGCGTCGCATTCGCCTGGCATGGGCTGGGGCTCGCGCCAGTCGCGGTCGAGCTATATGTACAACCATATCGGCTCGTTCGGCGCGTCGATGGAGGCGTTCTGCAAGGGCCTGTTCCTTGGCGGCGTCACCCATCGGTTCCCTGAGCTCGCCTTCGGCATGCTGGAGGGCGGCGTCGGCTGGGCCGTCACCTTGCTCAACGACCTCATCGAGCATTGGGAGAAGCGCAACGCCGAGACTATCTTCGATCTCGACCCGTCGCGTATCGATGTGAGCCTGATGATGGAAATGTTCACGAAATATCAGGACAAGATCTTCACGCCGGACGCGCCCGGGCTGGCCGAGAGCTTCGCCAAGCTGGAGCCCGAACCGCCTTATACCGACGAGTGGGCGGCCTGCGGCATCAGGACGAAGCCGGACATCGTCAAGAAATTCGTGCCGAAATTCTATTTCGGGTGCGAGGCGGAGGACACCTCGGTCGCCTGGGCGTTCAACCGCAAGCTCAACCCCGGCCGCTCGAGGCTCCGCGCGATGTTCAGCTCCGACGCCGGCCACTGGGATGTCAGCGACATGACCGGCATCCTCAGCGAATCCTTCGAGCTGGTGAGGCACCACCACATCACAGAAGAGGATTTCCGCGATTTCACCTTCACCTTCCCCGGCCAGTTCTACACGACGCTGAATAAGGATTTCTTCAAGGGCACCCGCGTCGAGCAGCAGGCTGAGGCGCTGACCGACGGAGAGCTTGCGGCGGCCTAGCGTTGGGTGCGAGAAGTGCTGGCCAATTTGGCGCCAACGGTGGCATCACCCCGCCCAACCCTCCCCCATCGAGGGGGAGAGACATGAGTGCCTGAGCCCTCCCCCTCGATGCGGGATTGGGTTGGGGGTGGTGGCGCCGTCGGTGCCGTTCCCGACCCGTCTTCTTGGAGCAACCGTGCCCCTACCCGCCCAGCTGCAAAATCTCTCCGCCCCCATCATCGCGGCGCCGATGTTTCTCGTATCCGGCCCCGACCTCGTGGTCGAGACCTGCCGGTCGGGGATCGTGGGCTCCTTCCCTGCCCTCAATCAGCGCACGACCGAAGGCTATGACGGCTGGCTGACCGAAATCCAGCAGCGGTTGGCCGCGGCCGGCAGCACCGTGCCATTCGGCGTCAACCTGGTGGTGCACAAGAGCAACGCGCGCCTCCAGGCCGACCTCGAGGTGACGGTGAAGCACAAGGTGCCGCTCGTCATCACCTCGCTGGGCGCGGTGCGGCATGTGGTGGATGCCATACTTTCCTATGGCGGGCTGGTCTTCCATGACGTCATCGCCGTCAAGCATGCGCGCAAGGCGGCGGAGGCCGGTGTCGACGGCCTGATCGGCGTGGCGGCCGGGGCAGGTGGTCATGCCGGAACCTTGAGCCCGTTCGCGCTGATCGACGAAATCCGCGCCTTCTTCGACCGCACGATCGTGCTGTCGGGTGTGATGAGCCACGGGCGTCAGGTGGCCGCGGCCAAGCTGATGGGGGCGGATCTCGCCTATATCGGCACCCGCTTCATCGCGACCAAGGAGAGCCTGGCGGCCGAGGGCTTCAAAGAGATGATCACGCATTCGCGCGCGGCGGATATCGTCTACACGCCGGCGATCAGCGGCGTGGCCGGCAATTTCCTGCGCGAGAGCATCGCCGCCGCCGGCCGCGACCCGGACAATTTGTCGGTCGACGCGAACAGCGCCTTGCACCTCGAGGGCGAGGCCAAAGTGTGGAAGGATATCTGGTCGGCCGGCCAGGGGGTCGGCGGTATCCGCGACATCCCGAAGACGGCCGAACTGTGCGACCGCCTGATCCAGGAATACCGGGAGTCCCTGCGCGCCGCGGCGGCCGAACTGGACGGTGCCCTGAGGTGAGCGACCAGGCGCCCCTAGCGGTGCGGGCGACCGTGCCGCGGGACAAGCGCAACGCGCTGCAGATTTTCCACGTGAACGTGAACTGCAGCGACTTCGATCGCTCGCTCGCCTTCTACAAACTGATCGGCTTCGAGGAGGTGCTGAATTTCGCAGATATTGAAGACGAACGCACCTTCGGTGAGATCGGGCTCGGGCCTCTTTTCCGCATGCCCGACAGGATCGACGGGCGCGCCACGTTCCTGACGCTGGGCGATGACAAATGGGCGACGCGGCTGGACCTGATCGAATGGATCGAGCCCGTGCCGCAGCCGGTGCCGAAGCGGACTCTGGCACATCTCGGCCTGGCGCGTATTTGCCTTAAGGTCCGCGACTGCTTTGAGCTCCATGGCAAGCTCAAGCCCGCCGGCTATGATGTTTATAGCGAGCCCAGGCTGATCCTGATGGGCGGCACGAATCAATATGTGTTCTGCTGCGAAGACCCGGACGGGGTGGTGATCGAGTTCATGCAGTTCGTGCGGGAATGAGTATTTAGCTTATTGCGAATAACGAATGTTGATGGTCGGGATGGAAAGTAAAAGCCGCGGCATCGTCTATCATTACCTTTTGGAGGACCACGCCAGGCGGCATCCCGACAAGCCGCTGCTCATGATGCACGACCAGGTCATGAGTTATGCTGAAGTCGATCGCGCCGCCAACCGGATCGGACGGGGATTCGCCGCCGCGGGCGTGACCAAGGGCGACCGCGTGCTGGTGATGCTGCCGAGTAGCATCGACTATGCGCTGGTCTGGCTGGGGCTGTGCAAGATCGGCGCCCTGATGGTGCCGGTGAATGAGGCCTATAAGGCCGGGATGCTTCGGCACCAGGCCAACAATTCCGGGGCAAAGCTGGCGGTGATCTGGGACGGGCACCTTGGGCCGTGGCATGAGGTTGCCGAGGAGTTGATGACGCTGAAGTCCGTCTTCGTTTACCAGACGGCGGCATCACCCCCACCCAACCCTCCCCCATCGAGGGGGAGGGTTTCCGAATGGACCTGCCTGCCGTTCGATGCCCTTTTCCATCCGGACGACAGCCCCCTGCCGCCAGCGGTCGAATACTACGACCCGATGGCGATCTTCTACACCTCGGGTACGACCGGCCCGTCCAAGGGCGTGCTCTATTCCTATGCCCAGGCGCATGCGACGGCCATGCCGCCGGCCCGGCTCTGCGCGCCGGACGACGTGTTCTACATGACCTTGCCGATGTTCCATGTCGGCCTGTCGCACATGTTCGGCATCGTCATTATCGCCGGCGCCACGATGGCGGTGCGCGGCAAGTTCTCGGTCAGCAACTTCTGGAGCGACATCCGCCATTACAAGGCGACGTTCTCGATCCTGCTGTCGACAATGCCGAACTTCCTGCTGTCGCAGCCGGAAAGCCCAGCCGACCGGGATCATACCCTGAAGAAGCTCATCATGATCCCGCTGCTCAAGGATCTGGACGCGTTCCGCGACCGGTTCGGCGTGCGGAACATCACCACCTTGTTCAACATGACCGAGGTCAGCTGCCCGATCTCGGCCGACGGGTTCAACTTGGTCAACAATCAGAGCTGCGGCCGTCCGCGCCCAGGTGTCGAGGCGCGCATCGTCGACGAATTCGACGAACCGCTGCCGCCGGGCAAGACCGGGGAACTGGTGCTGCGCGCGAATAATCCGTGGGAGTTCAATCTCGGTTATTGGCAGAACCCGCAGGTGACGGCCGAGGCGTGGCGCAACCAATGGCTGCACACCGGCGACGGCTTCCAGATGGACGCGGACGGCAATTTCTATTTCGTCGACCGCATCAAGGACTGCCTGAGACGCCGCGGCGAGAACATTTCCTCGTTCGAAGTGGAGATCGAGGTCGACGCCCACCCGGCCGTGCTGGAATCCGCCGCCGTCGCCGTGCCCTCCGAGCTGTCGGAAGACGAGCTCAAGGTCGTGGCGGCGCTGAAGCCGGGGTGCTCGGTCGAACCGCCGGAGCTGCTGGCGTTCCTTAAGGCGCGGCTGCCGGCCTATATGGTGCCGCGCTATATCGAGATCCGCGCGGACGAACTGCCGAAGACACCCACCGGCAAAGTGCAGAAGGTGCTGCTGCGCGCAAGCGGAACCATGGGAGCGTGGGACCGGGAGGCATGAGGCCAAGCCCATCGGCCTGAGCCGGCCCGCTATGTCCACCAAGGATTGAAGGGGGGAAGACGTGACCGTGATCGAAGGCGACCGCCCATCCCTGGGCAATGCGATCACGCCGATGGACGAGCGCGGCGAGGCGATCAACGAGGCGGCTTTCCGGCGAATGCTGCGCTATATGGCGGACGGTGGCACCACCGTCTTCGTCGGGGGTCCGCACGCGACGGAGTTCGTCAATCTCGACCGCGCCGAGCGCCGCCGGCTGTGGGAGCTCGCGATCGACGAGCTCAGCGGCAAATCGCCGGTCAACGCCATTCCTTTCGGCCCCGCCTCGACGACCGAGCTCATCTCCCTGTTCAAGCTGGCGCGCGACATGGGGTTCGATGGCGCCCAGCTTTATCCCGGCGCACAGGGCGGGCATGGCAATGATGGCCTCTTCATCGCCGAGGCCGAGCGTTATTTCCGCGACGTGCTCGAGGCGGTGGAAATGCCGCTCTTTCTCTGCGGCTATCACGGTGCGGAGATCATCGACTCACCGACCAAGGCGGTGCCGCTCGATATGCTGGTCCGCTTGGTGAAGGACTATCCACATATCGTCGGTGTCACCATGTTCTCGGACGACGATGACGTGCTGAGGGACTTTCTCGACAAGATGGAGGGGCGGCGCCCGGTGCGGCTGGCCGGGGCTTACGACTGGTATGCCAAGATGGAACTTGGCATCTATGGCTTCCACTCGATCCAGCAATCGATCGCGCCCCGGATGTGCAGCCGGATGATGGCAGCGTTCCATAGCGGCGATCGGCAGACGGCCCAGGCGCTCTCGGTGCGCATCCGCCGGCTGAACGAGATCATTCACGCGCCGCAGCGTTATTATCCGCGCTCGCTGAAACCAGCGCTGAGGCATTTGGGGTTCGATGTCGGGATGATTCGCCGGCCTTATATGCCGCTGGACGAAGCGGAGCAGGCGCGGATGCGGGCGGAGCTGGACGAACTCGATCTGGGACAGACGGAGGATTTGCCGGTGCGGGACGACCGGTGATGTTGGATAAACTTGGATAGGCCGGAGCGAACGAGTCAGCCCCCGTATTTACAGCCCTACTCCCGCGACAGCCAAGACTGCTGCCGGCTTCGTCTTGCTTGGAATCAACTGTTGCCCGGACGCAGCACCAGGATTATTGAATACACAGCATTCTGAAGGTCATTGCCGTCGGCCCGGACAATATGGGAGCGCCGCATGAGCATCACTGAGGAATTCAACAGAGCCAGCCTGATCGAGCGCGCCAAGAACCTCCTGCTCCAGCCGGTCGAAACCTGGACCGTCATAGCCAGCGAGCCGGCGACGGCAAAAAGCCTCTACATGGGCTACGCCGTCGTTCTGGCCGCCATTCCGCCGGTCGCCGGCCTGATCGGCAGCCAACTGTTCGGCTACGGCGCCCTGGGCGTCACCTACCACCCAGCCCTGATCGGTTCGACCGTTGGCGCGATCCTGCGCTACGCGCTGTCGCTGGTGATGATCTATGTCTTCGCCTTGATCATCGATGCGCTGGCGCCCAGCTTCGGCGGCCAAAAGAACCACATCCAGGCTTTGAAGGTTGCGGTCTATTCCTATACGGCGGCTTGGGTCGCCGGCATCTTCTCGATCATTCCGGCGTTGGGCATCCTGGGGGTGCTGGGCGCGCTCTACTCGCTCTATCTGCTGTATCTGGGGCTGCCCCGACTGATGAACGCGCCGCAGACCAGGGCGCTCGGCTATACTGTCGTTTGCGTGATCGTCGGGATCGTCCTGTCAATGGTGGTCGGCGCGGTTGTCGGGGCGCTGGGGCTCGGCGCGATCAGCACGACGGGCGCAGGGTCGTTCAGCACGCACGCCAGCGATGGCTCGTCGGATACCCTGCGCATCGGCAACACGACCATCGACCTCGGCAAATTGAAAGCCGCGTCTCAGCAGATGGAGGCCGCCGCAAAGCAGGCCAAGGTGGCCGGGAAGAACGAAACCGATTCGGCGGACGAGCCCACCGTGACGGCGGTTCCCGCCGCCATGCTGCAGAGCTATCTGCCGGCATCCGTCGCCGGCTATGCGCGCGGTGACTTCAGCGCCACGTCCGGTGGCGTCGCCGGCATCACAGGCTCCAGCGCCCAGGCGGAATATGCCAAAGAGGGCGCGCACATGACCTTGACCCTGACCGACCTGGGAGGCGCGGGCGGCTTCGCGGCCCTGGCCGGCGTCCTTAGCATCGAATCCAGCAAGCAGACCGCCAACGGCTATGAGAAGGTCGGCAAGGTCGACGGGCGGATGACCAACGAGAAGTGGGACGGCCAAAGCAAGAACGGCATCTATGGCGTTCTGGTCGCCAACCGCTTCATGGTGCAGGCCGAGGGCAATGGCGGCACCATGGACGACCTGAAGCAGGCCGTGGGGGCGATCGCGCCGGACCGGCTGGAAAGCCTTGCGAAGCAGAATTAGGGCGCCGTAACCGTTCGTGGTGACACGGCGCCTTCATAATCCCTCTCCCGCATTGGCGAAGGGATCGAATCTCCGGTTACGTTCCCGTCAAAGGTCGATCTCGAGTCGTCTGTGAAGTACGGCTCTGATGTGCGGTTTAAGTGAGCTGGCTGATTCTG
>CAZVYC010000039.1:3148-28162 GCA_964631425.1 uncultured Rhodospirillales bacterium | reverse complement strand
ACGATGCCACCCAGGCGGCGACGATCTCCGGCACGGCGACACTGACCAGCGAGTCAGTGGGCAGCGGCACCAGCGCGGACGGCAAGTACTATGCCGGCGACACGGTCTCTGTGACCGGTACCCCGACCGGCACCTTCGCGCAGAAGGACGTCGGCACCAACATCGCGATCGGCTCGGTGACCGGCCTCAGCCTGACCGGCGCCCAGGCGTTCGACTACTCGCTGGCGGCGATCACCGGGCTGGCGGCAAACATCACGTCAAAGGCCCTCACGATCAGCGGACTGACGGCGAACAACAAGATCTATGACGCTACGGTCGCCGCGACTCTGAACGGGACAGCTGCTTTGCTCACTTCCGAGGCGCCCGGTTCCGGCTCGAGCTCGGACGGGAAGCCTTACAGTGGGGACCCGGTGACCCTCACCGGAACACCGAGCGCCACATTCAGCCAGAAAGACGTTGGCAACAACCTGACGGTAACCGTCACAGGCCTGTCACTCATCGACAACACGGCCGGTGACTATAGGCTGACGCCGCTGACCGGGCTCCTCGCCAACATCACCCCGAAGGTGCTGACGGTCAGCGGGACCAAAGTCTACGATGCGACCACCGGCTTCACGGCCGGCGAGCTTTCCGTGACCGGAGCGGTGAGCGGCCAAACGGTGGCTTTGACAGCCGGTACCGGCGCGTCCTCAGCACCGGACGTCAATATCTACACCGGCTCCACGTTGTCCGGCTTGGCTATCAATGTCAGCGGCGGGGGCACATCGGCGGATTACCAACTGCCGGCAACTGGCACGCTCACGATCACGCCCGCGGCGCTGACGGTCATGGCTGACAGCCTGTCGAAAACCTATGGCCGGACGCTCACCTTTAACGGCACCGAGTTCATAGCGAACGGGCTGGTGGGCGGCCAGACGATCGGCTCGGTGACGCTCGCCAGCACTGGTGCGCCGGCGAGCGCGACAGTCGCAGGTTCGCCCTATGCAATCACCGCCTCCGCAGCAACGGGCGGAACGTTCAGTCCATCGAACTACACCATCACCTATGTCAGCGGCGCGCTAACCGTGAACCCGGCCGTGCTGACGGTGAGCGGCACGAAGGTCTACGACAAGACGAACACGGCGCCGTCGGGCGACGTCACGATCACCGGTCTCGTCAACGGCGACGCGTTGGGCGGCGACCTGACCCTGACCGGCGGCGGCTCGCTCAGCAGCCCGAACGCGGGCACCTATACCGGGACCGGCAGCAATGTCTTCTCGCTGGCCGGTCTCGCGTTGGGCGGTACGGCCGGCGGCAACTATACCCTGGCGCCCGGAAGCTTCGTCGTGACGCCGCTGGGGGTCACGGTATCCGGAACCCGGGTTTACGATGGGGCCACCGACGCGAACTCTCCCATTCTGACGGTCGCCGGCAACCTTGATGGGGCGGACCTGACGCTCACCGGCACCGGCACCCTCGTCAACAAGAACGTAGGCAATGAGGCGATCGCGTCCCTGGGCACACTAACCCTGGGCGGCAGCGCGGCGGGCAATTACGTGCTCAAGGGCGGCACGGTCATCATTACGCCCTTGGCCGTGAACCTGACCGGAACGCGGATCTTCGACGGCACCCCCAACGCGCTGTCCAGCATCCTGACAATCACCAACCGGGTGCCGGGTGATAACGTGACCGTCGTCACCGGCACGGGGACGCTGGTTGATCCGGCGGTCGGCAATGAACCGATGAAGAATTTTGGCACGCTGATGCTCGCCGGCGCTGACTCGGCTAACTACACCTTCATCGGCGGCACCGGGCTGGTGATCGTCACCCCTGTCAGGACCATTCCGATCCCGCCCTTGAACCAGACCAACTCCAACATCACGCCGCCCTATGACGAGGCCGTCTACGATGGCGGCATCCTCGAGTTGAAAGCACAGCAAAACGGCGTCGTCACCGGCACCATCGCCACGATCGACGGCGTCAATGAATCGCCCGATGCCCAGCTGGGCTGCACGATCGGCAATACAGGGTGCATGGAGAATGGTGTCGCACCCGGCTCCAGTCCTGCCAATTGACCTGAAGAACTTGTAAAATACCGGGTATAAAAAAGATCCCATGACCGTCGCCCGCCGCCCCCCTTTGCCTACACGAGTTCTGCCCGCTGTTCTACTGATGGGCGGGGTCGCGGCGGTGCCTGCCTGCGCTTGGGCCCAGGCGGGTCAGCCGGCGCCTGCCACAACACCCACGCAGCAGCCGGGGCCGCATCCGCTGCCGGACCAGCCTCTGGCGGTGCCCAAGATGCCGGATAATTCGGCGGTGGTTGCCGCGCCGATGGTGGCGCCGCCGCTCAAGACCGGCGACAAGCAGATTCTCGCCAATCTGAAAGGCCTGGTGTTCATCGACAACATCAAGGCGCTGCAAAAGGGCGGCGTGCCGGAAACCGGCATCGTGGCGCACGACCTGCCGATGCTCGATAATCCGGTGATCAAAGGCAGGCTGGAGGCCTTTCTCGGCAAGCCCCTCACCCAGGCCACGCTCAAGGCGATCAACCAGACGATCATCGTCTGGTATCGGGAGCAGAAATACCCGTTCGTCGACGTTGTCGCGCCGGCGGGGCAGGACATCACCAACGGCGTCGTACAGATCCTCGTCATCGAAACGCGCGCCGGCAAGATCACCGCTCGCGGCAATAAGTGGTTCTCCAGCGACTTCCTGGTCAGCCAGGTTCGTCTCCAGCCGGGCGACCGCATCAATATCGAGAAGCTGGAAGACGATAAGAACTGGATCAACGAAAACCCGTTCCGGCTGGTCAACATCGTCGCCTACCGCAGCGATACGCCGGGCGTGACCGATCTTGTGGTCGACACGATCCAGGAGAAATTTCCGGTCCGCGCCTATGTCAGCTATGACAATAACGGTCAGCCGGTGATCGGGCGCGACCGCTGGAGTTTCGGCTTCACCTGGGGCAACGCGCTGTGGAACGACGACCAGATGTCGTACCAGCTCTCCACCAGCGACGATTTCTGGCACAATCGCGAGCAGGCCGCCGGCAAACAGGATCGCCCATCCTTCGTCGGCCACACCTTCACCTACCGAACGGCGCTGCCCTGGCGCGACTATCTCACGTTCTATGGGTCGTACCTGGAATCGTCGCCCCTGCTGGGCCCCTACCTGGGGGTGGCCGGCACCGACGCCTCGGCCGGCGTGCGCTATACCGCCAAGCTGCCCTCGACCCGCAAGTTCGACGAACAGCTTCAGGCGGGCTACGAGTTCAAGACCAGCAACAACGATCTCGAATTCGGCGGCTTTCAGGTCTCCAACTACACCACCGAGATCGACCAGTTCTTCCTTGAGTACGATGCGACCGAGCGCGACGATTACGGACAGACCGATTTCAGCAACAGCTTCGTGTTCAGCCCGGGCGGCCTGACTGGCCTCAACAACGATCATACCTTTGAGCTGCAGACTTGCGGCGGTCCCTGCGTCAACCAGATCGCGCCCAAGGCCAATTATTTCTACGACCACATCGTGCTGACCCGCATCGTCGGCCTGCCGCAGGGCCAGCCGCTCGCCGACAGCCTGGGCTGGTTCGGCGGGGTCACCTCGATCACCAAGCTGGCGGCGCAGCTGGCGAACGGCAACCTGCTGCCCAGCGAGCAGCTCGGCGCCGGCGGCGTCGAGAGCGTCCGCGGCTATGACGAGCGGGTGGCGAACGGCTCCGACGGCGTTCTCCTGAGCCAGGAGTTCCGCACGCCGGCCTTTAGCCTGGCGAAATATTTCGACGGCACGACCAGCGCATGGAACGATCTGACCCAGCTCGGCCTGTTCTGGGATTACGCCAGCGTGTTCAATCACGGCAACTACACGAGCCCGGTCGAACTCGAAAGCGTAGGTCTCGGCTTCCACCTGCTCTCCGGCCCCGACCAGAACGTCCGCATCGACCTCGATTATGGCTGGCAGCTGCGCAAGCTGCCGGGCGTGCCCGACCGCAGCGAATTCGGCCACGTCTCGGTCACGCTGGCGAACTGAGGCGGCGGCCGGCTGAGAGCGGGTGCTATCGTCGTTCGACCTTGCAGGGATGGTACCGCTCGGGCGAGACTCCCCGGTGGTCTCCGCGACTCGGGAAAAGCCCGCGTTGGTCCATTCTCTGATTCGTATCGCGTTCGCCGCCGCGCTGGTCGCGTGGTCGCCTGGGTGCTTGGCCGCGGGTGAGCCCGGTCAGGTCACGTCCACTGCGCAACCTTCCGCGAAACCCGCGCCGCCGCACAAGAAAAAGAAGGCGCCGGACAGCGCTGTCGTCCAGAAGGACCCCGCTGCCGCTCCGGCTCCGAAGCCGGCCGCGTCGGCGCCCGCCGCTGCGCCCAGCGCGCCGGTGCCGGACAAGTCCGCTGCGGCCCCGGCCGGGGAGGGCAAGCCGCCCGAGGGCAAGGTTCCCCATCATTTCGCTTCGTTGCGCTACGACAAGGTCTTTCTGCGCAGCGGACCATCGGCGGACTACCCGATCCAGTGGGTCTACCAGCGCAAGGGGCTGCCAGTCGAAATCCTTGCCGCGTTCGATGTCTGGCGCAAGATCAGGGACATCGACGGCACCGAGGGCTGGGTCAACCAGCTGCAGCTGGTCGGCCCCCGCAGCGTGCTGGTCACGGGCGCGGTGCGCAGCCTCCGGCACGACGCCAAGGACGACAGCGCGGTGGTCGCGGAGCTTGAGCCCGGCGTCATCGCGGCCATCGCGAAATGCGATGCCGCCTGGTGCGAACTGAAGGCCGGAGGCTATCGCGGCTGGCTCCGGCGCGACCAGGTCTGGGGGCTGGAGCCGGGCGAGATCATCCAGTGAGCCGTCAGGTGATGTCGACCCGAAGCCGGGTGAGCCGCGAAGTCTGAATCCGCCAGCCCTCCTCGGTCAGCCTGTAGGTCTCATGGTAGTGGCCGAAGCCGTGCAGCGCCGTGATCGTGGCGCCGGTCGGCCAGCGCAGCAGGTCTTCCATCGCCCAGATGCCTTTCGCCGTCGATGCTGAGGTGAGCTCGATCTCCGGCATGTGGCCGTGATGGACCGTCACCAAATCTTCCACCGCGTTGCGGATAAAGGCCGCGATCTTGGCGGCGCCG
This sequence comes from uncultured Rhodospirillales bacterium, assembly GCA_964631425.1. GTDB lineage: Bacteria > Pseudomonadota > Alphaproteobacteria > BOG-932 > Roseiterribacteraceae > BOG-932. Next base: position 23,077 of record CAZVYC010000039.1, on the reverse strand, counting down.
GTTACCAGACCGTCCGCCGCCTTGCTCGGGTCCGCGGCCTCGCCCCGCATGTCGAACTCGGCGTCCTCCGCGAACACCGCCTGAAGGCCGGTCCAGTCCTTGGTATCCATGCAGCGGAAATAGCGTGCCTTCAGCTGTTTGATCTCCTCGATCGCACTCAGCTGCTCCAACGTCATCGGCATGAGGCTCCCCTTTGGGTAGGGCCCTTTGTTAGGGCTGGCGGTTCGGCGCATGAATGAATAGTTTGCGCCTTGAAGAATTTGCAGGGGCGGCCGCGCCCTGCCAAGCCTCAAAGTTTCACGCGTCGAAGGGGAGAATTTCATGCCGTCGCAAAGCCGCAAGGTGATCATCACCTGTGCCGTTACCGGCTCGATCCACACGCCCTCGATGACGCCCTATCTGCCGATCACGCCCAACGAGATCGCCGACGGCGCGATTGGCGCGTGGGAGGCCGGCGCCTCGATCCTGCACCTGCACGCCCGCAACCCCGTGGACGGCCGTCCGACGCCCGACCCGGCCGTCTTCATGGAATTCCTGCCGCGGATCAAGCAGGCGACCGACGCAGTGATCAACATCACCACCGGCGGCGGCCACGGCATGAGCCTGGACGAGCGCATCGCCGCCGCCGTCGCAACCAGGCCCGAGATGGCATCGCTCAACATGGGCTCGATGAATTTCGGGCTGTTCCCCGCGCTCGACAAGCCGCGCGAGTGGCAACATGACTGGGAGCCGGCCTACCTCGAAATGACGCGGGACTTCATCTTCCGCAACACCTTCAAGGACATCGAATATGTGCTGAAGACCTTGGGCGAGGGCTGCGGGACGAAGTTCGAGTTCGAATGCTACGACATTGGCCACCTGTACAACCTGGCGCATTTCCTTGACCGCGGCCTGGTCAAGCCGCCGCTCTTCGTTCAGTCGATCTTCGGCATCCTGGGCGGCATCGGCGCCGACCCCGACAATCTCGTCCATATGCGCCGCATCGCCGACAAGCTGTTCGGCGAGCAATATCAATGGTCGGTGCTGGCCGCCGGCAGGCACCAGATGAACTTCACTACCCTGGCCGGCCTCTATGGCGGCAATGTTCGCGTCGGCATCGAGGACAGCATCTATGTGGGCAAGGGCAAGCTCGCGAAATCGAACGCCGAGCAGGTCGCCAAGATCCGCCGTATCCTGGAGGATCTGAACCTCGAGATCGCCACGCCCGACGAGGCACGCCAGATGCTGGGCCTGAAGGGCGCGGACCAGGTCGGGTTTTAGTAGGGCGGATTAGCGAAGCGTAATCCGCCATTTTCCAAACGGCGCAATCGGCGGATTACGCTCCGCTAATCCGCCCTACGAGAGAGGTTTCGGTGCCAGGTCTTTACTTCGACGAGTTCGAGCTCGGCCAGAAATTCGTTCACGCGATCACACGGACAGTGACGGAGACCGACAATCTCCTGTTCACCACGCTGACCCACAACCCACAGCCGCTGCATCTCGACATCGAGTTCTGCAAGGCGAACAGCGAGTTTGGCGAGATCCTGGTGAACAGCATCTTCACCTTCGGGCTCATGATCGGCGTTTCGGTCGGGGACACCACGCTCGGCACCACAGTCGCCAATCTCGGCATGGACGGGGTCAAGTTCCCCAAGCCGGTTCGGATTGGCGACACACTGCGCAGCGAGACGGTGGTGCTGGAAAAGCGCGAGAGCAAGTCGCGGCCCGATGACGGCATCGTCGTGTTCGAGCATCGCAGCTTCAACCAGCGTGGCGAGGAGGTCGCGTATTGCCGGCGCTCGGCGCTGATGAAGAAGAAGCCGAGATGATCCCGCGCTCTTTGCTGTTTGCCCCGGCCGACAGCGACCGCAAGATGGAGAAAGCCTCCGCGTCGGGTGCCGACCTGGTGATCCTCGACCTTGAGGATTCGGTCTCGGCCGAGCGCAAGCCGCTCGCACGCGACGCGGCGCGGACTTTCCTCAAGGCCAATCCGGATCGGTCGAAGCGACAGCTCTGGGTCCGCATCAACCCGATTTCCTCGCCGATGGGACTCGCGGATCTGGCCGGCGTAATCCCGAGGGGACCCGACGGCATCATGATCCCCAAGCCCGATTCCGGTGCGGACATCACCACGCTCGACCATTATGTTTCCGCATTGGAGGCCGCCGCCGACCTGCCGTTGGGCGGGATCAAGATCATCCCGGTGGCGACCGAGACCGCCAAGTCGATGTTTGCACTCGGCACCTATGTCGGCGCCAGCCCGCGCATGACCTTGATGACCTGGGGTGCGGAGGACATCGCTGCCGTGGTCGGCGCCAGCGCCAATCGCGACGCCGAGGGGCGGTACGATCCGCTCTACGAGCTCGCCCGCACCCTCTGCCTCGCCGGCGCTGCGGCGGCCGACGCTGCGGCGATCGACACCGTCTACACCAATTTCCGCAATCCCGAGGGCCTCGAAGAAGAATGCCTGCGCGTCCGCCGCATGGGCTTCCAGGGCAAGATCGCGATCCATCCGGACCAGATCGAGATCATCAACCGCTGCTTCACCCCTACCGGCGCCGAGGTCGCCCATGCCGAACGGATCATCGACGCCTTCGATTCCAACCCCAGCCTGGGCACTGTCGGGATCGACGGGAAAATGTACGACATGCCGCATTTGAAACTGGCCCGGAAGGTGAAGGCAGCCGCGGTGCGGCTGGGCGTGTCGCGGTCATCCTGAATCGTCATCCCGACGAAGGTCGGGACTCAACTCTCGGCCACCCGATGGCTTGAAAATGGGTCCCGCCTTCGTTCGATGGCTTAAGAAATTGAACAAACCAAGGAGGAAATCATGGCGTTACAAGGCAAGAAGATTCTGGTGACCGGCCCCACGGGGCAGGTCGGGTTCGTCGTGGCGAAAGCCTTCGCCAAGGATAACGAGGTCTGGGGCGCCGCGCGCTTCTCCGACGAGAAGAAGAAGAAGGCTCTGGAAGAGGTCGGCGTCCATTGCGTTACGGCCGATTTCGAGAAGGGTGATTACTCCGCCCTGCCGACCGATTTCGACTACTTGCTCCATTTCGGCGTATTCCGCGCCGCCGGTGACGATTTCGACCTCGATTTCCGCAACAACGCGGAGGCGACCGGCCTTCTCATGAGCCATTGCCGCAAGGCCAAGGCCTTCTTCCACTGCTCGACCACGGCCGTCTATCAGGCGAACGGCCACAACCTGCTGAAGGAGACCAGTGAGCTCGGGGACAATCACCGTCCGATGATGACCACCTATTCGATCACCAAGATCGCGACCGAGGCGGTAGTGCGCTTCGCGTGCCGGGAGCACAACCTGCCCACCATCATCGCCCGGCTCTGCGTACCCTACGGCGACAATGGCGGGTGGCCCTATTACCATCTGCTGGCGATGAAGCACGGTGCCGCGATCGCGGTGCATCCCGACAAGCCTTCGATCTATTCCTTGATCCACGAGGACGATATCGTCGGCACCATCCCGGCGCTGCTCGACGCGGCTTCGGTGCCGGCCAGCATCGTGAACTGGGGCGGCAATGAGACAGTCGCGATCGAGGAATGGACCGCCTATCTGGGCGAGCTCACCGGCCTTACGCCGACATTGGAATACACGCTGAACGGCACGCTGGAGAGCGTCGCAGTGGACGACACCAAGCTCCGGTCCATCGCCGGCCCCCTCAAGACGCACTGGAAGGACGGCATACGCCGCATGGTCCAGGCCAGGCATCCGGATTGGATGGTCTAAAGACCGAAACCCTCTCCCGCATCGCGGGAGAGGGGGCCATGTCGCGTCAGCAGCGGGAAGGTGAGCGGGCTTTTCGCCGTTCCTCCGTTATTGTCGTTGTGCTTACCCCGAAGGAGGTAATGACATGCTGCTCATCGTCTGCATGATGAGGGCGTCATAACAAACACCGGGGAAGTCATGGCTGACGCATTCGTCATCAGTACGGCCGATTTCACTGCGGGCATCCTGGTCAGCCAGCGGCGCGGCCTGCGCTTCGAAGCATCGAGTTCCCAAATGCGTTCGCTGCAGGATCGCATCTTTGCAACGCCGGAGGCCGCGGAGCGGGCAGTAGAACAGCTGGTGGCCCGGAAATCGTCCGACTCTTGCCAGGACGCAATCCGCGTGTCCTGCCGCCCGCTGTTCTAGCCGCTACAGCAAGCTGCCTGCTTCGGGCTCGCTGGCATCCCTGATTGCCGGCGACTGTTCGCGCGAGGTGCCACCGACCAGGGATACTGGCAATAGCGACGCTCCCTGGAATTGTGGGCGCGCCGCTCGTGACTTCATGTCATCAAATGCGGAGACAGGCTAAACCACTGGCAGGTGATAACAATTCTGTAACAATTCCAAAGTGGAATCACAATAGACTCCAGGAATGGCACTCTACCGGGGCTCTACAATAAGGAAGTATAATGAGCGACGTGCTGGATAATTTCTGGCTGAACGATACACAGTGGGCGGCAGTGGCGCCGCATCTCCCGATGGTCCATACCGGGCCAGTACGCCAAGACGACCGCCGCATCATCAGCGGCATCGTCCATCGCCTGTGCGCCGATTGCCGGTGGCGGCAGTTGCCGGGCGTATACGGGCCGTACACGACGGTCTTCAACCAGTATAACCGCTGGCGAAAGCGGGGTGTCTGGCAGAGGCTCTTGGCAGTGCTCGTCACATGCGGCGATCCTCCGCAATTCGGGGTGACCCGCGCATGGGCGCTTGAAGGCCGCCAGATAAACGGCGAAGGGCGGAGAACGCTCAGGCAACCGGATGCTCACGCGGCGCACGCACGATTCGCGCCCTCGCGCCTGTCGATGACCGAGGCTGTCCACGCGCCGTCCTGAATGATCAGAATGCCGTCCCCCGTCTCTACCGGCGAAAGCCGGGCCCCATGGCCCGGCCGTCGCGACAGTTGACAGACGGGTCCCGGCTTTCGCCGGGATGACGACAGAAGATGTTCTACTGCGCCGCCGCGCGTCGCAAGAACTCCGCCCGCAGTTCCCGCTTCAAAACCTTGCCTGCTGCCGATAGCGGCAGTGGTTCGGTGCGGAACTCGACGCTTCGGGGGCACTTGTAATGGGCGATGCGCTCGCGGCAGTGGGTGATGATCTCAGCCGCCTCCACCGCCTGCCCGGCGTGCGGCACGATAACGGCGTGGACGGTCTCGATCCACTCCTCATGCGGGATGCCGATCACGGCGCACGCCTGAACCGCCGGGTGCTGGGCGATGATGTTCTCGACCTCGACCGAATAGATGTTCTCGCCGCCTGAGATGATCATGTCCTTCACCCGGTCGACGACATAGATGAACCCGTCCTCGTCCATGAAGCCGCCATCGCCGGTGTGCATCCACCCGCCCTTCAGCGCCTTCTCGGTCTCCTCGGGCCAGTTCCAATAGCCCATCATCAGGTTGGGCCCGCGCATCAATATCTGCCCCACCGTCCGGCGCGGCACCGGCTGGTCGTTCTCGTCGTAGATCTCGATCTCGACGCCCGGAATGGCGCGGCCGGCGGCGCGGTGGCGACCCATCTCCCGGTATTCGCCGAGCAGATAGCGATGTTCCAGCTTCGCGGCCAGCGGCGACAGCTCGGTCATGCCATAGCATTGCACGAATTTCGTATGCGGCAGCGATGCAAGCGCTCGGTCGAGCAGCGACGCCGTGATCGGCGAGGCGCCGTAGAGGCACTGGGTGAAAGACGCGGTGTCGTAATCCTTGAACCTCGGATGCTCGATCAGGCGCTGGATCATGGTCGGGACTAGCAGGCTCTCGGTCACCCGCTCAGTCTCGATCGCCTTCAGCACCAACTCGGCATCGAACCCCGGCAGCAGCACGGTTGTGGCGCCGCTGGCCATGGTCGAGACCCAGGGCCAGATGCCGCCGGTATGGAACATCGGCATCGCGGTCATATAGATCGCGTTCTCGGTGAACAGCCCGTCCGCCAGGCTCGAAATCCCGCAGGCGACCGAGTTGGCGTGGCTCAGCATCACGCCCTTCGACCGCCCGGTCGTGCCGCCGGTATAATTGATCGTGAACAGGTCGCGCCCGGTTCGCCCGACATCCTCTGCCGGCTCGGAATTGGCGATCAGCGCCTCATAGTCGATCATTCCCTCGGGGCAAGGCCCATCACCGGCGAAGACCACTTTCAGGCCCAGTTCCCTCGCCAGCGCGCTGCCCACCTTCAGGTTGGCGTCGTCCAGCAGCAACCCCTTGGGCGCGGCCTCGCTGAGCGCGTCCCTGAGCTCGGCGATGCTCCAGCGTACGTTGAGCCCGACGATCACCCCACCGACCCACGGCGTGGCGATCAAGGCTTCGGTATAGCGGTCCGAGTTGTCCATGATCGCTGCGACACGGTCGTCCGGACCAATCCCCAGCGACTTCAGCCCGCCGGCAAGCCGCACCACGCGGCTATGGAACTCGCTCCAGGTCTGCCGGCGATCGCCGAAGATCAGCGCGGTATGGTTCGCCCGGATCTGGACCGCGCGCCTCAGCAGATATGACAGACCCATATTCCCCCTAAGCCTCTCTTATCTGTTCAGCAACTCGCCCGAAATGATCAGCTTGCGCACTTCGGTCGTCCCGGCGCCGATCTCGAGCAGCTTGGTGGCGCGGAACAGCCGGTTGATCTCCGACTCCCAGATATAGCCGTATCCGCCGAAAATCTGCACGGCTTCGTTCAGCACCTTGTTCATGGTTTCCGCCGTGTACATCACCGAGGCGGCGGTCAGCGCATGGATCTGCCCGCGGCCGCCGCCGCCGACCTCCAGGTCGTTGGCTGCCGCCAGGACCCGGTAGTTGAAGGTCCGCATCGTCTCGATCCAGACATACATGTCGGCCAGCTTGGACTGGATCATCTGGAAATCGGCGATCGGCTTGCCGAACTGCGTGCGCGTCTTGGCGTATTCGATCGACAAATCCAGCGCGCGCTCGGCGATGCCGAGACAGATGGGGGAGATCATCGCGCGCTCGAGGTCCAGCCCGCTCATCACGATCGAGACGCCGCGGTTTTCGTCCCCGACCAGATTCTCGGCCGGCACCCGACAATCGTCGAACACCAGCTCCCCGGTCTGGCTGCCGCGGAAGCCCATCTTGGAGAGCTTCTGCGCCACCTTGAAGCCGGGATAATTCTTCTCGACGATGAAGGCGGAGATGCCGTGCGCGCCCTTCTCCGGCGCGGTCTTGGCATAGACCAGCAACACGTCGGCGACCGGGCTGTTGGTGATGAAGATCTTCGACCCGTTCAGCACATAATGATCGCCATCGCGCTGCGCGGTGGTGCGCATCGAGCCCAGTGCGTCCGACCCCGCGCCGGGCTCGGTCAGGCCCAGCGAGCCGGTCAGCGTGCCGGCGCACAGCCCCGGCAGGTATTTCTTTCGCTGTGCCTCGTTGCCGTTGCGATAGATGTTGTTGGCGCACAGATTCTCGTGCGCCACCCACGACAGCCCCAGCGCATGGTTCCAGCGCGAGAACGCCTGCAGGACAAGCCCGCTGGTGAACAGGTCGCCGCCGACCCCGCCATACTCGGGCGGCATGGTGATCCCGAAATAGCCATCCCGGCCCAGCTTCGGCCAAGCCTCGGCCGGCCACCATTCCTCGTCATCCATGCGCTGCGCCAGCGGGTACAGCTCGTTGCGGGCATAGCGATCGGCCGCGTCCAGGATTTCGCGCTGGTCGTCCGACAGGTCGAAATGCGAGGCCGCGTTGGCGAACGAAGCGGATGGCTTGGATACACTCATGGAACGCTCCTGCACGCGGTTCATCTGCGCCCGTCGTGCGTGCTGAAAATTAATGAGCCTAACTCACCATGTCCATCGGTTTCTCGATTGCCCAGCGGGCGAGCCATATGCTAACGCCTAAGCACATACAGGTCCTGGGAACTCCCGACAACGGAAGTGGAGTGAGTGACACTCATGAACGGCGACTCGGCGATCCGCGCCGCTTCTCCCTTGCGGGCTTCGTGATGGCTGATCTTGCGCGCAGACGTCAGGTCTACCGCCTGCCACGCGCGCAGCGCATCGCGGACATCATGGAGACCGCGCGCCATGTCTTTTGCGAGAAGGGCTACAACGACGCGGTGATCGCCGAGATCGCTGAGCGCGCCGGCGTCGTCGAGGGCACGCTCTATCGCTACTTCACCGGCAAGCGCGACCTGCTCGTCAAAGTGGTCGAGCATTGGTACGAGCAGATGCTGCACGATTACGACCAGCAGCTGCGCGGCATCCGCGGCACCTGGAACCGGCTCCGCTTCATGATCTGGCGCCACCTCACCGTCATCCACGATGACGCGGCGATGTGCCGCCTGATCTTCAACGAGCTGCGCTCCGGCCCCGAATATCGCGATACCGCCGTATTCGAGCTCAACCGCGCCTATACGCAGCGCACGCTCGACATCGTCGAGGAGGCGATCGCCGCCGGGGAGTTCCGGTCGGGCGTGCCTCTGCGCATGGTGCGCGACATGATTTATGGCGGCATCGAGCACCACGCCTGGGCCTATCTGCGCGGCGAGGGCGATTTCAACCCTGACGAGTCCGCCGACGCCCTGACCGACATCATCTATCGCGGCCTGGCCCGCCACCCGGCGGGCGATGACACCACCCGCCGGCTCGAGCTTGTCGCCGACCGGCTGGAACGCCTTGCCGAACAGGCTTCATCTCCGTCTCGCATTCATGGGAAGACCGCATGCTGAAAAAGGTCCTGATCGCCAATCGCGGCGAGATCGCCTGCCGGGTGATCCGCACGTGCAAGAAGCTCGGCATCGAAACCGTCGCGATCTATCATCATGAGGACCGGCTGGCGCCGCATGTGAAGCTGGCCGATACGGCGGTGCAGCTGAAGGGCGACGTGCCGACCGCTGCCTATCTCGACCAGACCCAGATTATCGCGATTTGTCAGGAAAATGGGGTCGACGGTATCCACCCAGGATACGGCTTCCTGTCGGAGAACGCGGGCTTCGTCGAAAAGGTGATCGAAGCCGGCATCGTCTTCGTCGGCCCGGACGCTGCCAGCATGAGACTGATGGGCGACAAGATCCGCTCGCGCAATTTCGCCGCCGAGTATGGTGTCCCGGTGGCGCCCAGCGCCATGCAGGACGGCGACCTGGAAGACTTTTTGGCCAAGGCGGAGAAGGTCGGCTTCCCACTCCTGATCAAGGCGTCAGCGGGCGGCGGCGGTAAAGGCATGAAGATCGTCCGACAGGCCTCTGAGCTCAGGGAGCAGATCACCACCGCCGCCAGCGAGGCACAGCGCTATTTCGGCGACAGCCGCGTCTATGCCGAGCGCCTCGTCGAGCTTCCACGCCATATCGAGGTGCAGGTGCTAGGCGACGGCGAGGGCAATGTCGTCCATCTGTTTGAGCGCGAGTGCTCGCTCCAGCGCCGCTACCAGAAGATCGTCGAGGAATCGCCGGCGCCGAACCTGCCCCGGACCTTACGCGACCGGATCTGCGCCGCTGCGGTCGAGTTGGCCAAGGCCGCGAAGTACAAGAATGCCGGCACCGTCGAGTTCATCCTCGGCGCGGACGGCGAGTTCTATTTCCTGGAAATGAACACCCGCCTCCAGGTCGAGCACCCGATCACGGAGGAGGTGGTCGGCGTCGACCTGGTCGAAGCCCAGCTCAAGGTCGCGTCGGGTGAAGGCATTCCCTTTCGCCAGGAAGACCTGAAGCAGACCGGCTGGGCGATCGAATGCCGTATCAATGCCGAGGAGCCGGAAAAGGATTTCCGCCCCGCGATCGGCCGTATCGCCCTGCTGCGCACGCCCTCGGGCGAAGGCATCCGCTTCGACGGCGGCATCGTCGAGGGGCAGTCGGTGACGCCGGCCTTCGATTCGATGCTGGCCAAGCTCATCGCTTACGGCCCCGACCGGGCGACCGCGGCGAAACGCATGGAGCAGGCGCTGACCGATCTCGTGCTGCTCGGCGTGCCGAACAACATCGATTACCTGACCCGCATCATGAGCAACCCGGAATTCCTGGCCGGCAAGCTCCACACCGGCTTCCTGATGCAGGAAGCCGCCCGGCTGGCCTCGCCCGAGGTCGCGCCCGAGGAAGAGCTCGCGGCTATTCTTGCGGCCGCCTTCACCGACATCGACTTCAAGCGCATCGCTCAGGAAATCCCCGAGCCTTACGCCTCGATCGGCTTCTGGCGGAACTGAGGGCAACATGACGCTCAGCATGCATGTTCAAACGCCTCCCCCCTTGAGGGGGAGGTCGGCAACGCGCAGCGTTGACGGGTGGGGGGTTCTGGTGCCGCCCACTCTGCCTCAACGAGAAGGCGTTGCCACACCCCCCACCCGGCCCTTCGGGCCGACCTCCCCCTTAAGGGGGAAGGCGTTATGCACGGCTGCCGCCCAAGGTCAGGGACCCTCCCATGTCATATGAAATGCTCCTGAACGAGCAGGACGTCGCGCTCGACATCGTCGCCCGCAAGCCGGAGCTCAAGATCAAGAAGGACGACGCAGTCCACACCATTGCCGAGCAGCCGGCCGAGCGCGGTGCCTTTGCGCTCACCATCGACGGCCGCGCCTTCACCGGTCACCGCGCCATCGTCGGTGACGAGGTGTATGTCCGCATCGGTGCGTGCACATTCGTGGTCGGCCTGCCCCAGGCGCAGCTGCGCGCCCATGCGCACAGCGCGGCAGACGACGAAATCCACGCCGACATGCCCGGCACGGTCATCGCCCACCACGCCGGGGCGGGCGAGACGGTGAAAGCGGGCGATCGGCTCATCACCATCGAAAGCATGAAGCTGCAGGTCTCGCTGGTCGCACCCCGCGACGGCATCATAGACAAATATCACGTGCCGCCTGAGACGGCGTTCGAGCGCGGCGCGCTCCTCGTGTCGTTCCTCGCCGAAACGGTGCCAGAAGCGCCGCCAAGCAAATCGACGGAATCCGCTTAAATGACCATCCTTAAATCCTCGCTCAACACGAGCTCCGAAGAATTCCGCACCCGTTACGCCTTCAACAAGAAGCTGGCTGCCGAGCTGCGCGAAAAACAGCACCACGCGCGCCACACGCGCCCGCAACGCGACCTCGATCGGTTGTCCAAGCAGGGAAAGATGCTGCCCCGCCAGCGGCTCGAAAAGCTGCTCGACCCGGGCACCCCATTCCTCGAGTTCTCAACGCTGGCGGCCAACCGTGCCTATAACGGGGAATCGCCGTCCGCCAGCTGCATCACCGGGATCGGCATGATCTCGGGTCGCGAAGTCGTGATCCATGCCGACGACGCCAGCGTCAAAGGGGGCGCCTGGTATCCGCTGACGGTCAAGAAGATCGTCCGCGCCCTCGACGTCGCGCTTGAGAACCATCTCCCGATGGTCCATCTCTGCGATTCCGCCGGCGGCCAGCTTCAGCTCCAGTCGGACCTGTTCCCCGACAAATATTACGCCGGTCGGATGTTCCGGAACCAGGCGATGCTGTCCAAGGCCAACATCAAGCAGCTGGCGCTCGTGTTCGGACAGTGCACTGCCGGCGGCGCCTATATCCCGGCGCTCTGCGATTACAACGTCATCGTGCGCGGCACTGGCGCGGTGTTCCTGGGCGGCCCGCCGCTGGTCAAGGCGGCAACCGGCCAGATCGTAAGCTCCGAGGAGCTCGGCGGCTGCGACATGCACACCCAGGTCTCGGGCGTCTGCGACTACCCGGCCTCGACCGAAGACGAGGCGATCCGCATCGGGCGCGACGTCGTCGCCCAGTGGGAGCTGCCGAAGAAATGGTCGATCCAGCAGGAGGCGCCCGAAGCGCCGCTTTATGACCCGGACGAGCTCTACGGGATCATCCCGGACGACATCAAGAAGGGCTTCGAGATGCGCGAGGTCATCGCGCGCATGGTCGACGGCAGCCGCTTCCACGAATACCAGCCGGCCTATGGTCACACCCTGGTCTGCGGCTTCGCCCATATTTGGGGCTACAAGGTCGGCATCCTGGCCAACAATGGTATTCTGTTCAACGACAGCACCTTGAAGGGCACCCACTTCATCGAGCTGTGCAACCAGAACAATACGCCGCTGCTGTTCCTTCAGAACATCACCGGGTTCATGATCGGCACGGAATACGAGCAGCGCGGCATCACCAAGGATGGGGCCAAGATGATCATGGCGCAGGTCGGTAGCCACGTGCCGAAATTCACAGTGATGTGCCACGCCTCGTTCGGAGCCGGCAATTACGGCATGTGCGGCCGCGCCTATGACGGGCGCTTCCTGTTCTCCTGGCCCAACCACCAGATCGGGGTGATGGGGGGCGAGCAGGCGGCCAACACCTTGGCCGAGGTCAAGCTGAACCAGCTGAAGCGCAACGGCCAGGAGGTGACGCCGGAAATCTTGCAGGATGTGCGGGACCAGACGCTCAAGGCCTACGAGACCCAGACCAGCGCCTATTACTCGACGTCGGAGCTGTGGGACGACGGCATTCTGGATCCCGTCGACACCCGCAATGCGCTCGGCATTGCCATCTCGGCTTCCTTGAACGCGCCGCTCGCCCGCCAGGGCTACGGCGTGTTCCGGATGTAGCCCATGGAAGGCAAATTCTACATCGAGGGCAAAGACGAATATCCGCATCAGCCGGATGCGTCGCCGAACTTCAACGAAAGCGTCTATACCAACGCCTTCGACCCGGTCGCCGGCATCGGCGGCTGGGCGCGCATCGGCAACCGGGTGAACGAGGGCTATGCTGAGCTGTCGGTCGTGCTCTACCTGCCCGATGGCCGCGTCGCCTGCCAGTTCGGCCGTCCCGCCATTTCCGTTAACGACAAGTTCGTCGCCGACGGCTTGTCGGTCGAGGCGGTCGAGCCGCTGAAGCGGCTCACTATGCGCTATGACGGCGAGCTGATGCTGCTCGACGATCCGGAAATCCTGCGGGAGCCCAAGAAGCTGGGCCAGGCGCCGCGCGTGCCTGGCAAGCTGGTGTTCGAACATACCGGTATCTCGCCGATCCATGGCGGCGTGCCGGCTCTGCGCGACCAGCAGACCATGTATGGCCGCGATTTCTCGCTGAACCATTTCAACCAGCACACCAAAGTTACCGGCCTGATCGAGGTCGGCGGGCAGCGGTGGGACTTCACCCAGGCGCTCGGCTGGCGCGACCATTCCTGGGGCCCGCGCTACTGGCAAGTGATCTACTGGTATCGGCTCTTCATCGCCAATTTCGCCTCGGGCCGCGCCCTCATGCTGCTCAAGATCACCGACAAGGAAGGGCGTTCGCGCCGCGTCGGCGTGCTGCTGGTCGACGGTGTCTATGAAGATATCGTCGACATGGATGTTACCACCGAATGGTCCGACAAGCAGGACCCGACCCGGGTCCGCCTCGGCGTCCGCACTGCCAACCGCCGCGAAATCATCGACGGCGAGATCCTGACCATGGCGCCGTTGCGCAACCGCCGCCAGGCCGGCGAGGAAATCCTGGTCTCCCGCATCGCCGAGGGCTTCACCCGCTTCACGTGGAATGGCGAAACCGGCTATGGCATGACGGAGTACATCGAGCGCATCGAGAACGGGCAGCTGGTTGGTTATCCGTTGTGACCCGGAAGCAATGACCGACGCCTACGATGATGTCCGCCGCGCGGTTCGGCGGCGGTTCGGCGAGAAGGCAGAGATCGCCAACATCGTCGTGCCGACCTTGGGCGGCGTGAACCGCACCGTCCTGTTTGACCTGGTCGAGGGCGATACGACCCGCCGTCTCGTTTCGCGGCAGGAGACCTACCAGCCAGAGGACAGTCCGTTCCTGCCGGCGACCCTGCAATTCCAGGTCATGAAAGTCGCCTTCGACGAGGGTGTGCCGGTGCCGGAGCCGATCTTCGAATATGACGCGGCGGACGAAATGGGCAACGGCTTCGTCACCGCCTTCGTTGCCGGCGAGACCATGCCGCAGCGCATCTTCCGGACGGTCGAGGCGGACCAGCGCTTCAAGATCGCCACCGACCTTGCCCGACTGCTGGCGAAGCTCCACGCCATCGACGTCGCCAAGGTGCGCTTCCTTCAGGGTATTCCCGACAGCATCGACGTCATCGGCAATTATCTCCGCCTCTACGACTCCTATGCCGAGGCCCATCCTGCGATCGAGCTTGGCTTCCGCTGGCTGGAGCGGCACAGGCCGCCTGCCGGCCGCCGCTGTCTCGTCCATGGCGACTTCCGCACCGGTAATTTCATGATCGGGCCCGACGGCGTGCGCGCCGCGCTCGACTGGGAATGCGCCCATATCGGCCAGGGCGTGGAGGATTTCGGCTGGCTCTGCGTCCGCTCCTGGCGATTCGGGCAGATCGACTTCCCGGTCGGAGGCTTCGCCTTGCGCGCGCCCGTATTCGCGGCCTACGAGGAGGCTGGCGGCGACCGGATTGATCCCGACGCCGTGCGCTTCTGGGAAATCTTCGGTCTTGTTCGTTGGGCGATCTATAATGTCATGCAGGCTTACGCCCATGTGGCGCGCGGACGGCGTGGTCTCGCTTTCGCCGCGATGGGACGGAATACCAGCCTCGTCGAATATGAACTGCTGATGACGTTGGCCGGCCAGTATCAATAAGGCCGCACTAAAGTAGGGGGAAACGCGATGAGCCAGGATCGGCCGTCGATTAACGACATTCTGCTGACCGTGAAGCAATTCCTCGACGATCTCGGGCCCAAGCTCGAAGGCGAGTCGAAGTACCATGCCCAGGTCTCGTCCTATCTCCTCGGCATCTGCGAGCGCGAGCTTCGCCTTGCGGTCGGCTTCGACACTGACGAGCACGGCCATCTCTCCACTTTCCTCGGAACCGAGGGGTCGCTGGGCGATCTCACCGCTACGCTCTGCGCCGGCATCCGCGGCGGCAAGTATGACGCGCGATGGGACGAGGTGCTCGATCTTGTGCTGCAACAGACCGTCGACAAGGTGAAGATCGTCAAGCCGGGTCATCTGTCGCCGATGCACCGCGATTTCAATTGATGTTTTTCTGCGTCATTCCCGCCAAGGCGGGAACCCAGTCAGAGCCGCGTCCGCGGCGACAAGAGTCTTTTCCGCGCTGCCGCGCGTAAGCTGGATTCCCGTCTGCGCGGGAATGACGGCTCACAGGGAGGATCCACCATGTCAGACAAGCGCATCAAATTCTCGGTCGCCGACAAGGTCGCGCGGATCACCATGGCCAATCCCGGCAACTACAACGCGATGGACCTGCGGTTCTGCCACGAGTTCGGCCAAGCGGCACTCGCGTGCGAGACCGATCCGTCCATAAAGGTGATCCTGCTGGATGCCGAGGGCGACGTCTTCAGTGTCGGCGGCGACATCGGCGAGTTCGTCGCCAACAAGGACCGCGTCCATCGTCACGTGCTGGACATGGCGACGCAGATCCATATCGCCGTCGCCAGCCTCCGGCGTGCTGCCGCGCCGGTCATCATGGCGGTGAACGGCATGGCAGCCGGCGGCGCTTTCAGCCTGCTCGCTGGCGCCGACGTGGTGATCGCCAAGCGCTCGGCCAAGTTCAACGCGGCCTTCACCAAATGGGGCCTGACACCCGATGCCGGCGGCACCTATTTCTTCCCGCGGGTCGCCGGCGTGCGCAAGGCGTTCTGGATCATGGCAACCAACCCGATGCTGACGGCTGAACAGGCGGCCGAGATCGATCTGGTGACTGAGGTCGTCGACGACGACAAATTCGCCGACGTGGTCGAGCGCATCGTCCGTCAGTTCGCCGATTCCGCCCCGGGTGCGCTCGCAGGCCTGAAGGCCCTGTTCCGATCCAGCCTGACCAACACCCTCGACGACCAGCTGAACCTCGAAGCCCGCTCGATCGCCGCCCGTTGCGCCGACCCGGCGACGCTGGAGCGGCTGGTGGCGTTCATGGGGAACAAGAAATAGCAAGCGTAGGTCGGATGAGCGAAGCGCGGTATTAGGTAGCAAGGGCGGGATTGGCGCGAGATCACCGAGGCGATCGAGGACGCGCTCGCGCTGTTCGATCCACCGTCGGCGCTGAGGCTCGATCTGCACATTGCCGCCCGGGCGCTCGCGGCCGATCACGGCTTTTCGTTCCACGATGCACTCATTATTGCCGCCGCCGTCGAATCCGGCTGCGACCCCTTTATTCCGAGGACCTGCAGCACGGCCGCTTAATCGGCGGGCTCACAATCCTCAACCCGTTCGTTGAAACAGCGCCGTGAACGAGTAGGCGCCGTCGAGGGCGAAAGATCGGCCATCCTGTCGCTCCCGGTTCCATGCGGCGCGTCCGGCGGCTATGACTGGCGAATGCACTCCGATGCCGGCACGGGCGCCTATCCCAAGACACTCAATCGCCAGATCCATGGCCTTCGTGGATTCTCCGCGCTGGCCGTCTATGTCTATCACATCTACGGCATGGGAACGCTGTGGAGTTTCTGGCCGGCGGCACTCCGACCCGTCGAGGGTTTCTTCATCACCGGCCAGCATGGGGTCGAACTCTTCTTTATCATCAGCGGCTACCTGATCACGGGTTCGCTGGTCCGGCACGGCAGCGCCGCCAGGTTCCTTGTCGATCGCGCGATCCGGCTTTATCCGGTGTTCATGACCATCCAACTGCTGGTGTTCGGGCTGGGGCCGGTGATGCACTACAAGTGGCTGACCGGGATCGGGTTTCGCGACTGGCTGGTGGCGTTCATGGCCAATGGGCTGTTCCTGCCCGGCATCCTCGACCTGCCCTTGGCCCAGCTCAATGCCTGGTCGCTCAGCTATGAGGCGGCGTTCTATCTCCTGAGCGCGCTCGCGTTCATCGCGGCAGGCCGGCTGGGAAGCCGGCCGGTCGTTGCCGCCTTGGCAGTCCTCCTTGCCTTGGTTCTGCCGCTCTATCCGCGGGCGGCATTTTTCCTGCCGGGAGTGAGCATCTTCTTCCTGTCGCGGCGCACCGTCTTGGCACTTCCCGGCTGGTTCCGCGCGCTGTCGATCCCGGCATTGATCCTGACGCTCACCCTGCTCGGCCTGCCGTCGCGGCATTTCGCACTGGTCTATTGGGCGCTCATTCCAGGATTCGCCTTTTTCCTCGCGATCGTGGAGGGGCGGTGCCCGCTTTCCGCCGTACTCCGCACGCGGTTCCTGCAATATTTCGGGACCATCAGCTACAGCTTCTATCTCTGGTCGCCGGTCGTGACCTATCCGATGAAGCTCGTCATCCAGCGGTATCTGCACGGACGGGTCGACGATCTGGTTATCGTGCTGCTGTTTGCCACGATCGGCTTTGCCGCGTCGGTACCCGTGGCGCACGTGAGCTATCACATCCTGGAAGATTGGGCCGGCCGCCACCTGCACCGTTGGGCAAAAGCGCGCCCCAGCCTAGCGCTGTCGGCCTGAGCTCAGGGCTTGGTTGCGGCCAACCGGATCACCACATCCACGCGCGCGATCTTTGCGCCCTGGGGGGTAGGCGGCAGCTTGGACAAGGTCACGTGGTCGGCCGGAATGTCGGCCAGTTCGCCGCTATCTTCATAAAAGAAATGGTGATGATCGTCGGCATTGGTATCGAAATAGACCTTGCCCGGCGCCACCAGCACTTCGCGCAGCATTCCGCATTCGGTAAAGCGCCTGAGCGTGTTGTAGACGGTGGCGAGCGAAACCGGCACGCGCGCGGCGATGGCCTCTTCGTGCAGCGACTCGGCGCTGATATGGCGCTCGCCCTGGCCGAACACCAGCGACGTCAGCGCAAGGCGTTGCCGCGTAGGCCTGAGGCCGGCATCCGCCAGCCGCCTGGCGGGCGAGGGCGTGTGAGATTCGAACGACATGCCCCCAATATGGGGCTATTTTGGAAAAAGTTGAAGCCTCACGTTTTTTGTCAGGTTTTCGGGCTCATTCCACGTGGCACCTGCCTCGATCCTGTCATCCACGCGAGAGCTGATCTTTCGGCGGCCGGGGATAGGCGACGCGGCGCTCGGTTACAGCCGGACCCAAAACCCCTCGCCCGCACCGCGGGAGAGAGCCTGCCCCGGATTTGATCCGGAGGAGGGGCGCATCGCCAGAAGCGATGGGAGGGTGCCCGCTAAAGCGGGATGGGTTTAGGTTGAACGCCCATGTCGGTTCTTGGGCCGTCATTGCGAGGAGCGGAGCGACGAAGCAATCCATGTCCTCAGATGACCCGATTCCGTGGAATGAGTAGAGCGAAGCAAAATCCATCACTCCGCCCAAACCTGACTCGGAGCCTCCGATGACACCGCCCTCTGCCCCGTTGCCGGACGACGCCGACGCCCTCGTCGCGATGCTGCTCGATCCCCCGTTCGTCCGCGATCCTTACCCGGTCGCGTCCCGCCTGCGCGACATCGCACCCGTGCACCGCACCGACCGAGGCTTCTGGCTGGTCAGCGACGCCGCCTCGGTCGAGCAGGTCTACCGCGCGCCCACCTTGCGCATCGGCTTCGATACCGTCCGGCGGGATCAGGATCCCCGCTTCGCCGACAGCCCCTCGCTCCGCCTGTTCAAGCGCATGCTGCCCTTCATGGACCCGCCGGACCACACGCGGATCCGCCGTGTGCTGGCGCCCTATTTCACGCCGCGCGTGATGGCCGGGCTCGCCCACTATGCCGAGAACTTGGTCGACCGCCTGCTCGGCCGCCTGGCGGCCCAGGGCGGCGGCGATCTGGTCTATGATTTCGCCAACGACATCCCGGTCGCCGTGGTCTGCCATCTGCTGGGCGGCGTGGGTGAGGCGGACCAGGTTCAGTGCCGCGAGTGGGCCGAAGGCCTGGTCGAGGCCGTCCATCCCGAATGCACTGAGGACATGCAGGCAAAGGCCGACGACGCGGCGGTCGCCTTCGGCGCCTATGCCGAGCGCCTCATCGCCGGCAAGGACGGCACGGGCGACGACCTCGTCAGCTGCCTCGTGCGCGAGCACACGTCAGGCAACCTCGATACCGAGGAGCTGAAGGGCACCGTCACCACCCTCATCGGCGCGGCCTTCCACAACACCCGCAACCACATCGCGTCCGGCATCTATGAATTGCTGCGCCATCCGGACCAGCGGGCGCTGCTGCAAAACGATCCCGGCCTGATGCCCCGCGCGGCCGACGAATTGCTGCGCTATGATCCGCCCGTGCAGATGTCGATCCCGCGGCTCACGACGACCGAGATCGTCATGGGCGACGTGACGATCGGCCCCGGCGAGCTGGTCGCCGGCCTGATCAGCGGCGCCAACCGCGACCCCGCGCGCTTCACCGACCCCGACCGCCTCGACATCACCCGCAACGAGGGCGCCTCGATCGCCTTCGCCTCAGGCATCCATTCCTGCATCGGCGCCGCCATGGCCCGCATGGAGACCCAGATCGCCATCGGCCGGTTCATCGAGCGATTCCCCGAGGCGCGGTTGATCGACGAGGAGCCGGATATCGAGCCCAGCGCCCTGCCGCTGACGCGGGGCTATCGGCAGGTGCAGGTGGCGGTTTGATCCTGGTAGGATGGGTAGAGCGCCAGCGAAACCCATCATCTCCACCATCCCCGCCATCGCCTAATCTCGCGCATCCGGCGCGCGCTTCCTCAGGCAAGCTGCTGCCGCATGACGTCGAAATCGAAATTGTTCCAGGCCTCGACGATCTTGCCGTCCTGCCAGCGCACGATCGTCATCCCGGTGAAGCTGACCGGCTTGCCGCTGGCGCAGTGCTTGCCGCTCACCAGGCATCTCGCGGCGGTCCGATCGCCATCGACCAGGACGTCGGCCACCTCGATCCTCAGCCCAGGAAATTCGGTCATGAACTTGCGATGGAATTCCTTGAAGGGCGCGGTGCCGGCAAGTTCCTGGCCATCCTCGCCGACCAGGCCGTGAGCGACGCCCTCTGCTGCCATCAACTCATCGATCACCGAAGCGTTGCCCCGGTTCCAAACCTCTTCGAACCATCGGCGTACCAGTCGGGCATTATCGGCCATAACCGCCTCCCTGCTCTGATGGGACACACGACGGCCCCAACGGCGCGGCAGCCGCATTCAGGGCACCATATGCCCGGCCCGCCGCCGGTCAAGCAGCAGGTTGATCAGCCATTATGCCCGAACACAT
>CAZVYC010000039.1:0-3048 GCA_964631425.1 uncultured Rhodospirillales bacterium | reverse complement strand
TATCGCCTGCCCACCTCCCTAAACCGCCTTGAGCGAGCAGGCCATGAGTTCGCTCGGCAGTGTGAACTGAAAGGTCGCTCCCCGTCCTCGGTTGGGGTTCGCCCACAGATGTCCGCCATGCGACTCGATGATTCGCCGGCTGATGGACAGGCCCATGCCGGTTCCCTGGGGTTTGGTGGTAAAGAACGCCTCGAAAATCCGTTCCGGTTCCTCTGCCGGAAGGCCGATGCCCGAGTCACTCACCGAAATCAGTAATTGACCGTCTTCGGTCTTTCTCGAGACAACGCCCAGCTCACCGCTTTCATCCTTCATCGCCTCGATGCCGTTGAGCATGAGGTTCATCAGCACCTGCTGCAGCTGCACGCGATCCGCCATCGCCGTCGGCAGCGCCGCGTCGAGATCGGTGCGGATCGACACAAAATGACGGCTCGCCCTATCCTGCAGCAGAACGACCATCTGTTCGATGATCTCGTTCACGTCGGTCGGCTCGCGCTGAGGCGTCCCGCGCCTGTACAGCGAGCGATTCCGATCGATGATGCCGGTGATGCGCTCTATACTGCCGAGAATTTTCGATATGGCATCGCAAGCCTCTTTGATCTCGGGCGTCTCGCGCTCCAGCTGTCGCTGGCATACCCTGGCATTGATCGCAATCGCGGTGATCGGCTGCTTGATCTCATGGCCCAGCGACGCCGCCAGCTCTCCCATCATGCTCACGCGGTTGATGTGCGCGAGATCCGCCTCCAGCTGGCGCAGCCTTTCCCGCTCCTCCTCGAGACGCTTCCGTTCCGTTATGTCGACAGACGTGCCCACATATTCGACCACACGTCCGGCCGCATCGAGCACCGGATGGCTTACGGTCTGGATATGTTTCACCGTCCCGTCCCGCAGGAGGATTCTGTACTCCAGAGCGTGATCGGCGTTCTGGCTGATTGCCGTCCGGACCTTCTTGTAAACCCAGTCGCGGTCCTCCGGGTGCACGGGCTCCCAGATCGTGTCACCAGGCGGGACACCTGCCTGCAGGTCCCATCCATAAATTCGGAACATTTCCTCGGACCGGTGAAACACCGTGCTGGTGGAGGGATCCCACGCCCAGCTGCCCGTATGGGTCAGCTTCTGGGCCTCCGCCAGATAGGCCTCGGTCCGTTTGCGATCTTCGATGTCCGTCAGAATTCCATACCATTTGACAATATCTCCGTGGTCATCTCGAAGCGGGACCGCGCGAACCAGGAACCAGCGATACACCCCGTCGGCCGCTCGACGGAACCGCGCCTCATACTCGAAGGCTACGCCGGTCGTCACGGACTGAAACCAATAGTCCTCGTGCCGCTCGATATCTTCGGGGTGAACTGCAGCCTGCCAACCCGAGCCCGCGGTCTCGGCCGCGGAGAGGCCCGTGTATTCGATCCAACGCCTGCTCACGAATCCGGCGCCGCCGTCAGGCGGGACGCTCCAGGCCATTGCCGGCATCGTTTCGATCAGATCTCGGAGCTCCTTTTCGCTCTGGCGGGCAGCCTTTTCGGCACGCTTCTGCTTGGTGATGTCGCTGTTCGTCGCCAGGACCGCGACCGGCGCCCCATGCTTATCGCGCTGCAAGGACCAGCGGCTCGTCACCACTATCTGGCTGCCGTCCCGTTTTGTGTGCACAAGCTCGCCTTCCCAGCGGCCCGTCCGCGGCAATTCTGCCAGGAGTTGCTCAAGCGATGCCGGGAAGACCGTTTTCAGCAGATCTCGAGCAAGTCTGCCCGCCGCTTCCTCTGCCGTCCAACCGTACAGCTGCTCCGCGGCACGATTCCAGTATCGGATGGCTCCGTTGAGATCGCACAGGAAAATGCTCTCATGCAGGAGATTCAGCAGCTCGGCCTGTTCCCATAGGGTGGCTCGAGCCTGCTGCTCGGGACGAATGCCGTCCGCGCTTCCCAGAGCAGCCGCGCGCGACAGTTTGTTCTCGTTGTTCTTGGTCACCACGGGCGACCTCCGAAAGCTTTCCGGCAATCTCCGTATCCAGCGCGTCAACTGCTTGCGGACGATCTTGAGACCAGACGGATCTGGATGCTCGATTGCCCCAGCCTGCGCCGCGATGGAATCGCTCCAGAGCGCTTGCGCCTGATCTGCAATGCGTCTCGAAGTGTCGCTCACGACAGCTTCGAGAATGCCGGCCGCCAACACGCCGTCATCAGACCATCTGGGCGCTTAAATTATTATAGGAAAACCAGCGAGACAGAAAGCGAGAAGAGGGGAGGGCGGTTCTGAAGCGGAAGTTCCAAACATTCCATCTCGGAGCTGTCGACGCCGCCGTCGGTCAGGATGACGGTGATGTCGGCCACCGGGATGCCCGTCGATCCAGTCGCCGGCGGTGCAGGCCGGCGGCAACACAGACCATGCCGAGATAGAGAGCGAGCGATTGGCTAGCCTAATCCCCTGTCTGAATCCGCTCCACCAGCTCTCCGACGGTCGGGATGAAGCCGTTCGCATAGAACGGGTCGTCGTGAAAACGATAGGCGTTATGGCCGGCGAACATCAGCTGGTGCTGCACGTCGTCCGAGTGGCTGATGTTCTGCAACGTCTTCTGGATGCAATAGGAGCGCGGGTCGGCTTTCTTGCCGGTGGTGCCGGCTTCGTTCTGTGCCCAGTTCGAGAATTGGCAGGCCGACAGGCAGCCCATGCAGTTGATCTGGTCCGTCAGGATTTCGTTCGCCATCTCCGGCGTCACGAAGATCACCGTGCTGTCGGGCGTCTTCATGCCTTGGGTGAAGCCCTGCGCGATCCAGGCCTCGGCCCGGCTGCGGTCATGGTCGGTCAGATAGATGACCCGACCGCGCCTGCCGATCGGGAACTCGATATTGTGATCGCCCACCGGCTCGACTGTGAAGGCAACCTGCCGCTCGGACCGTTCCTGCAACTCCCGCAGGAACGGATTGACCACGGCCGAGGAATAGAAGCCGGTCGGACTGAACTTGTTGAGATAGACGTCGCCGGGCTTCAGCGCGCGCAGGCGCTCGCGCCAGGCGTCGGAGATCGGGCTTTCGCGAGTCAAGAGCGGCCGGGTGC
>CAZVYC010000038.1:9412-28352 GCA_964631425.1 uncultured Rhodospirillales bacterium | reverse complement strand
GGGCCAGCATGAGCGTGGGAGAGCGGCAGGAGTTCATCGATTCGCTGGAATCCAAGCTTGCACTCTATGTCGAGTACGACAAGCACTCGGATAGCTGGGAAAGCTTCGGCGCGCACAATCCGAACGATGCCCTGTTCCGCGTGCCGCTGAGCGCCCTGCCATGAGCGTGGCCGGTCGCGATCTGCGCCCCATTTACGAGCTTGAAGGCGTCGAGAAGCGTCGGACCGCCGGCGACACGACATTCGAGCTCTGGGTCGAGCGGCTGGCGATCCGCCCGGGCGACAAGATCGCGCTCACGAGCCGCAGCGGATCGGGCAAGAGCACGCTGCTCGACATGCTGGCGCTGATCCTGCGGCCGGACCGAAGCGACAAGTTCGTCTTCCACACCGGCGACGGCGAAACCGATATCGGGGACAGGTGGGAGCATCGTAACGGCTCTTCGCTCGACGGGCTGCGCCGCCGCCATATCGGCTACGTGCTGCAGACTGGCGGCCTGTTCCCCTATCTCAGCGTTGCCGACAATATCGGCCTGCCGCGGCGGCTGCTCGGGCGTCCTGACCGCGACTGCGTGCAGCGACTGGCCGATCAGCTCGGGCTGACCCCGCATCTAGCCAAGCTCCCCGGCGAGCTTTCGGTCGGCGAGCGCCAGCGGGTCGCCGTCGCCCGTGCCCTCGCCCATGATCCGGACGTGGTGATCGCGGATGAGCCGACCGCCTCGCTCGACCCGCCGACCGCCGACACGGTCATGAGCCTGTTCATGCAGCAGGTCGACGAGCGCGGCATCGCGACGATTGTGGCGAGCCACGAGTGGCAGCGGGTCGAGGCGATGGGGCTCACGCCGCTTCAGCACTCGATCCGGGTGGATGTGGCAACCGGAACCGTCCGCGCCGTCTTCGCGCAGCTGCCATGAACGACCTGCGCAACATCCTTCGCCTCGCCTGGGCCGATTACGCCAACGAGCGGCTCATCTCGGTGAGCTTTGTCCTGGCGCTGAGCGCGGTGCTGACCCCGCTGCTCGTGCTGTTCGGGCTCAAATACGGCGTCGTGTCGACCATGGTCGGCCGCCTGGTGGAGGACCCGCGCAACCGGGAGATCATCCCGATCGGGGGCGGCCGGTTCGATGCGGCCTGGTTTGCCCAGATGGCGAAACGCCCCGACGTCGCCTTTGTGCTGCCGCGCACGCGCTCGATCGCTGCCTCGATCGATCTGCGCCCGACTGGGGCCTCTCAGGACACGCCGGTGGTCCGCGCGGATCTCGTCCCAACTGCGCCTGGCGACCCTATCCTGGAGAAATGGGCGACGGTGCCGAAGGACAATGACACCGTCGTCGTGTCCGAGGTCGTCGCGAACCGGCTTCGCGTCGAGCGCGGCGCCCAACTCGACGGAAGCATCGGGCGCATCCGGAACGGCAACCCGGAAGAAGGCCACTTGCAACTGGCGGTGGCGGCGGTGCTTCCGGATTCGGTGACCGAGCAGCCGGCTGTTTACGTTCCGCTGCCGGTGCTTGTCTCCTTTGAGGATTTCCGCGACGGGCGCGCGGTGCCCGAGCGTGGCTGGCCGGGCGATCCGGCCCCGGACGAGCCGCGCATCTTCTCGTCCTTTCGCCTGTTTGCCCGCAGCATCAATGACGTCGCAGCGCTGCGGGACGAGCTGACCGGGCAGGGGCTCAATGTCGACACGCGGGCCGAGGAGATCGAGAATGTCCGCCATCTCGACAGCAACCTGACGCTGATCTACCGGATCGTCGCCGGCCTCGGCAGCGCCGGCTTCATCATCGGCTTCGGGGCGAACCTCTATTCGACGGTGGAACGCAAACGGCAGCCGCTGAGCGCGTTGCGCCTCGTGGGCTTCACCCCGCTCGGCGTCACGATCTTCCAGATGTCGCAAGCCTGCGCGACCGCCGTGCTGGGAACGCTGGTCTCCGCGCTTCTCTACGAGGCAGCGCAGACGGTGATCAATCTCAGGTTCGGCACGACGCTCTTCACCGGCGAGATGGTCTGTCGTCTGAAGCTCGTTCATCTGGCAGCGGCTGGTCTCCTCACCCTTGCGGCAGCGATCGTCGCCTCGACGTTCGCCGGCATCAGGGCGGGCCGCATCGAGCCGGCCGAAGGGTTGCGCAATGTCTGACCAAAGGAAGCGCGCCAGGCTGATCTGCGGCTCGCTTGCGCTCGGCGCCGCGGTCTTCACCGGGGCGGCAGAGCTTCACGCCGACACGCCGGTCAGTCCGGAAGCAACCTACGATCCCGATCCGACACCCGGCGATTTCAGCCTGCCGATGCCGTGCGGACTCAAGATGGTGCTCCGGCTGGTCTGCGTTCCGGCGCGCAGCGAACTGGACGACGAGACGATCACGCTGGGCGTTCCGGCGGCCGACGCCGCGCAGGGATTCTATGACCAGAAGCGCGGGGGGCACATCTCGGGCAGCTTCACCTACGCATCGTTCCCGGAAGCCTGGCAAAAGCAGGTGGACGCGGCGCAGGCGAAGCCGGATTTGCGTGGACGCTGTCCGTCCGCGCAGGAGGCTGCGCCCGGAACCAAGGGCGGGACGCTCCATCCGTTCTTCTACTTCATCGGCAAATATTCGGTCTCGAACTACCAATGGTCCGCGGTGATGGACGGGCAGTGCCCGGCCGGGCCACCGAACCGCGAGCACGACAGCCTGCCAAAAACGGGATTGAGCTGGTTCGACGCAATCGAGTTCACCAAACGCTACACAGTCTGGCTCTATACCCAGCAGCGCGCCGCATTGCCGGTGGCGGAAGGCAGCGATGATGTATTCGTGCGGCTGCCGACCGAAACGGAATGGGAATATGCCGCCCGCGGCGGCCACATGGTCAATCCGGACGAGCTCGACCAGGAGACGACGTTCCCCCTGAACGGCAAACCGCTCACAGACTTCGCCTGGTACTCGCCCAGCGGATCGACTCCGAAGCAGGGTTTCGCCTCGATCGGGTCGCTCGCCCCGAATCCGCTAGGCCTCTACGACATCATCGGCAACTCGGCGCAGATCGTGCTCGACCCGTTCGAGATGTCGACCGGCCACCCCCAGGGTGCCACCGGCGGCTTTATCACCAAGGGCGGAAGCTTCCGCTCGCACGAAGAGGCGATCAGCCCCGGCAGCAGGACCGAGAACCGCTACTTCCTCAACGGCAAACCTCATGTCCTGCCGGATGCCGGACTGCGGGTCGCGCTGGCGTCGGTGGTCGTCACCGACGACCGCATCGAGCAGCTGCGCCAGGAATGGCAGCAGTTTGGGACGATCGCCGGTGTGCTGCCGACCTACGATCCCCAACAGGACCCGCTGCAGCAAATCGCCAAGCTGCGCGACGCCGTGCAGGACCGGCAGATGAAGACCGCGCTTGAAGGCATCGCGAGCACGGTCAAGGACACGTTTGCGCAGGTGGAGGAGCAGCGCAAGGAGGCGGCCAAGGGCCTGATCCGATCAGCCGCCTTCGCCGCGGAGGCCTGCCTCAATTACGACATCCGCCTTGCGGACGTGGTTCGCGAGGACCGGGACGAAAAGGACCGCGTCGCTGCACTCGGCAGCAAGCTTCCGGCGGACAAGGCGGCAGAGGCCCGCGCGCTGATCGGACGGCTCGACCAGGCGATCTCCGCCCTGCAGAAGGCCGAGGACGAGACCCTCACCTATTATATCGGGCTGATCGCACTCTCCAGGAACTACGCGCCGCCGCTCATCGCGTCACAATTCCAGAGCGTGCTCGACGAAAGCAAGAACCAGGGCGTGTTTGGCCCGGTTTTAGCGCACCGCGTGGAAATGTTTCAACAGCATATCGATGCTTATCAAAAGTCTTCTGGCAAGATAGATCGAGAGCAAATCCGAAAACAGCTATTACACTAGGGAGATTTCAATGCAGGCAATGCATAAACGTTGCTGCGCGATTATCGTTGGCGCTGCTTTCATCTTGGATGGCTGTGCTCCCTCCGGATTGAATGTGCCCAAGACGACGCAGGTCACCTATTATCCCCAATGTTACCAGCCCGTGCAGGCTCTGCGTGACGCCGACAACGAGTTCGAGCATGCGCTGGCCTTGAATGTGGCGCTGGGCGCAGCCGGCGGGGCCGCGATTGGGGCTCTGGCCGGCAAGGACGTCAAGAGCGCCGTATTGGGCATGCTGGGCGGCGCGGCCGTCGCCGCGGCGGGAACCTATGCGGCCTACCAGATGCAGCAGCAGCCGAACGATTCTTTGCGTCGGAGCGCGATCGCCGGCGATCTTGGGCATGACAGCACCGAGATCCACAAGGCGGTGATCGCCGCGCGCCAAGCCGACGCATGCTATGACCGGGCTTTCGGTACACTGACAGCCGATGTTCGCAAGCATTCGATCTCCAACGACGTCGCGGCCGCGCGATTCAACGAGATCCAGCAGGGCACGCGCGAAGCCGAGGCAATCCTGGCCGCGTACGGGGAGAAGGCCCAGAAATCGAGCGCCGAATACAAGGTGGCCTTCGATCAGGAAGCCGCGCGCCTCAACACGACGCCGGAAAGGCTCGAAGCCAAGTATCCGGTGAGTTCCGCGCCGAAGACCTCCAAGCCCCGGCACAAGGCCGAGGAGACGGAGGACGCGTCGGCCAACGGCGCAACCGAGGCCAGCACGAGCGCTGCCGGCACGAAGGGCTCAAGCGCACAGCAGCTTTCGGTCAATTACCAGAAATACAATTCCCAGGTCGCCGATATTGCGCAGCTCGATCAGGACATGAAGCGATCGGAGAGCGTTCGCGAAAACGAAATGCGCGGACTCGGCGTTGCGACCTCGTGACGGGGTGACAGTCTGGCTGAGCGAAGGAGGATAGGATGGCAGCGCCACGATTTTTGGCCAAGAGCGACTTCAGCAACCTTCGTCCGCTCCGGCATAACGGAGTGCTGGTGCTGGACGGCTATCCCACGATCTCGGCGCTGCTCGCGCGCCAGGGCGAGCAGCTCAGTCACCTGCTTGCCGAGCCGGTCATGGGCAGCAAGGGACCCGACGGACCGCGGCTTGTCTCCTGGTACGGTGTGTATGACGGGGAAGCCAAGCCACTGACCCAACTGAACGGTCCGGCGCGAGAGGCTGCGGAGACGCAGCTCCGCGATACGCTCCACAGGCTGCGGCCCCTGCTGACGGATCCGGTTTCCGGCGGCATGCTCGGGAAAGCCATCGTCGTTCCGTCGCTGGACAGCGTCATGGTCGCGGACGGCCGGATCATCCTGGTCAACTGGGCAACTGTTGCAAGCAATGTAGCGGACGATCCGGCCGACTTGTCCCGCCACTGGGATGCGACGCTAGGTCCTTATGCGAGCTTTCCCGCGCCCTGGGAGCTTCAGGCCGAGCCGCCCTCGCCGGCCCGGCCGGAACTCCAGACCGTTCCGCCTCCTCCGGATTCGGCTGCCGATTCCCCCCGGCGGGTCCGGGTCGGGCCCACCGCCTCTGCGCCCCTTGCCGCTGAGGCCGCGGTTGCCGCCGCTGCGGCGCTGCCCTGGTACCAGCGGGGGCGAACCTGGGTCATCGGCTCTACGCTTTTGTTCCTGCTGGGATTGCTGCTCGGGCTTCTGCTGCTGGGGTTCGCGCCATTAGGGAGCGCGGAAGATGTGTCGCCGGACCAGCTCGCCCTTCAGAACGACATAAACAACACGCTGCTGCAGCAGATCGGGCGGCTGCGCGGGGCTTTGCAGGGCGATGTGTGCAAGGCCACCCAGCCCTTGGGCAGCGAGGGGCTGAATGCTCCCGTCAAACCCCTGGACGACGGCAGACAGGCGGTGACGATTCCCGAGGGCCCGGGCAAGTCCGGGCCCGGGCAGCCGCCTCAGCATCCTTCGCTCGCAACGCTGCTCGACAAGGCCGCCGTCCTGGTCGTGGTGCGGAAGCCGAACGGGATTGGCTTCGGCACGGGCTTCTTCATCGCGCCCAACGTCCTGGCCACCAATGCCCACGTCGTAGAGGGTGCGCAGCCCGGGACTGTGACCATCTCGAGCAAGACGATCGGCGGGCTGCACCCGGTCGATGTCGTCGCGGTGACGCCCGACCCGAGAAACGGCGAGGACTATGCCATCCTCCGCTCGCACGATGATCTTTCGATGCAGACGGCCGTTCTGCCGCTCACGACCTCCATCAGCAAGCTCGACCCGGTGGTGGCCGCCGGCTATCCGGCAGTGATCATCGAAGCGGACCAAGCCTTCCGGGCGCTGCTCGAGAACCAGCCCGGCGGCGCCATCCCCGACCTGGTGGCGACCCGGGGCGAGGTCGCTGCGATCCAGACGCTCGCCAGCACCGGCCTTCCAGCGATCGCCCACACCGCGATCATGTCGCAGGGCAATAGCGGCGGCCCGCTGATCGACCAATGCGGCCGCGTCGTCGGCATCAACACCTTCATCGTCTTCAACGCCAAGGAATCCCCGCGCCAGGGCAATTACGCCATCGCGAGCTCGGACCTGCTGAAATTCCTGCAAGGAAACCAGGTCGCGGTCACCATCTCAGATGACCGCTGCTCGAGCTGAGCGCCCCCGGATGCGGAGCGGCAGAAGGGAGGAATAAAGCCGATGGCCAGTCCCCATCGCATCGGTTCCAGTCCGCTCGCATCGCTGCGCGCGCTCGGGGTCCAGGGACAACAGCCGGTGCAGAACTATCCGCAACTGGCGCGGCTTGTCTCGACGCGGCTTTCGCCGCGCCATGCCCTGTTGTTCGCGGAGCCGGTACCGGACGCCGCGACAAACCGGATCGACTGGTATTCAGCCGCGGACGGGGCAGGGCCGCGACGACTGACCGAATTGACCCCGGAGGCACGCGCGACGGCCGAGGCCGAGCTGGAGCGGTTCGGATCCGATATCGCGGCGCTCGCCGAGAGTTTCATCGCCAACAAGGACCCGGACCAGCAGCTGGTCGGCAAGTTGTTGCAGCAGGCGCTGACCTATCCCTCGAACGAGAATGTCTACCTTGTGGGCGACCAGCCGGTCATCACCGAATGGGGGCATACCTCGGCCGACCCGACCAAGTCGCCGCAGGTGCTCAGCCGCTCGAAGATCGCGCTGGAGCGAGGTCGTGTCGTGCGCCCCCCCGAATCGCCGCGCGGCCCGGTGGATGAATTGGGCGGCGTCCTCCCCACAGGCGGCGGGGCCGCGGCCATTGCCATGGCCTCGGGATTTTCCTGGGGCAGCTTCTGGAGCCGGGTCCTGCTCTGGTTTGCGCTCGGCCTCCTGACGATGACCCTGCTGCTGTCCCTGGTCTATCTGGGTGGCCGGGCCGGCCTGTGGTCAGCTCGATACTGGATGATACTCGCGGGCGGGCACGATCCGCGCAACGCCATCGCCTTGCGTGACGCGCGCGCCGCCGAGGCCCAGCTTCGCGTGCAGCTCGCCATGCTGAACAAGCAATATGGGCTGACGCGCGGGCAATGCGCGATCCAGCAGGCGAACGGACCACAGCCGGGACCGGTGGTACCGTCCCCTAACCCCCTCCCGCAGCCGGCACCTCAGCCCGCGCCCGCGCCGCAGCCCGTCCCACCGCCGTCGCAGAGCCCGGTGGTCCCGTGCGGGGGCGGCAGCGTGACCCCGAACTGCGCGCCGCCGCCACGGCCGCCCACGGCCGAGCCTCAGCCGCCGGCTGGTCAGGCTGCTTCCAATGCCGATTTCGACTCGCGGCTGCAGCGCGAGCACGCCAAGACCGGAGGGCTGGCCGTCTCCCTGCTGTGGAACAACGTCAATGATCTCGACCTCGGCATGATCGAGCCGTCGGGCGAGCACATCAACCTCAGCCATCGGCAATCGAAGACGGGCGGGACCCTCGATGTCGACATGAACGCCACCCAGCCGTCGGCGACACCGGTCGAAAACATCTATTGGCCTGACGGCGGCGTGCCGCCGGGCCATTACAAGGTCTATGTCCGTTACCTCAAGAGCAATCCGGGGCCGGATTCAGGAGAGCCGACGACCTATTATATTCGGGTGAAGTTCCCGGATCATGCCGAGCAGGCTTCCGGGTCGCTCAAACTGGGCGACAAGCCGGTGCTGGCCAAGGAATTCGACGTGCCAGGCAGCCCGGGGGCCAAGAAGTGAGAAGCGCTCGCCGCCTTCCGGCATGGGCGGTCGCGGTCTGTCTCGCTCTTTTCGCCGGGGCGCCGGCCGTTGGTCAGGACGACCCTTTCAGTCCCAATCCCGAGCCCGACCCGTCCAGCGCAGCCGGTCAGCAAGGCGCGCAGCCGGGAGCCCTGCGCCCCACGCGACCGATTATTCCCAACCAGGGTGGCTTCAAGGGCGGACGCCAATTGCCGCCCCTCAACGACGTTGCAGGGCAGTGCCAGATCCAGCCGCTCAGCATCACTCAGCTCCGGACGGCGCAGGATGTCGCTCGGCAGGTCTTCACGAACTACGAGCCGGGAAGAATTCGGCCGATCTTCGTCGCGGCCGTGCTCAACCTGTACAATACCTATCTCGTCGCCCTCTCCGGCGTTCAGGCGGAAACCGGCGTTTCCGAACTCAGCTATGTCGAGGCGCTGACCCAGGGCTTCTACGGCTTCGGACGCTACAGCATCCTGGTTCAAACCGCGCTCGACGAACTGGAGATTCCGCTGGGCGCCAATATTATCCTGGCGGGCCACAGTCTCGGCGGACTGCTGGCGCAGAATCTCCCGTTCTCGCCGCAGATCTCGTTCGGCCGCAAATGGCACCCGGTCAGAGGCCTGACCTTCGGCTCCCCGGTCACGTTCGAAAGCTTTCGACAATCACGCGTTCCCTACCGACGCTTTGCCATCAGGGGCGATTTTTTTGTGACGATGTCCAACCATGTCCTGCCGAATTTTGCCTCGGCGGACGAGAGCAACACGATTTGGATCGGCACGGATGTCGGCCATGCCTTCGATCTCCATAATTCCTATCCGTTCTCGCCGGATTTGCTGGACTACGATGCACTGGGCGACCCGAGGGGCGGGCGCAACGCGGCGCTCGTCCTCGGCGAAAAAGCGATCTGCGGACTCGACGTGCCGCAGGGGTCGTCTTCGCCTGCGCCATATTACCAGCCCCACGTGCGCGGCCTGATCGGGGAGCGCCTAGCCGCCGACGCGCTGGCGGCGAGAGGGCACAAGATCCTGTATTACAAGCCCGATATCCAGGGTACGACTACGCCGGGGATCGACATCATGACCTGGTTTCAGGGCCGGGTCTGGCTCATCGACAACAAGGCCTACAAATACCCGTCGAACAGCCGCACGATCAAATCCGTCCCGGCCCTGACCGACCCCACGAACTTCGCGAAGTACAAGGCGGACATGGAGGGACTGCTCGCCAGAATGGCCGCCTTCCGGCCGCTCCCAGCCGACGAGATCGCGTTCTTGAACACGGCGCTTACGGCCCTGCGCAACAATCAGTTCCAGAAGGCGGTCACCAATGCGACCCCTTCGGTCGCGGACAGCGCCTATCGAACCGGACTCGACCCTAGTTTCGCCGCAGCGAATCCCGATATCGTATTCATCGATCTGCAGGGAAGTTGAGGCCGAATATTCGCCTCGCTCAAGGTGAGGGGCGGGGATCTTGATTGTCGCCCTCGACTACTGTCCTGAACCTGAATTCGTTGCATTTGGCCCTGGAGCCGATCCGGGTGGCGCTGGCTCGCATCGCATTTTGGTATGAGGGGCGTCATACGAGGGCGGTTGAGTTGGTGCTGACGGATAATGAGCGGACGGAACTGCAGGGTTTGGCGGCCCGGCGCTCGACGGCTCAGGCTATGGCTCTGCGGGCACGGACCGTGCTGGCCTGCGCGGAAGGTGGGCAGATCCAGGACGTGGCGGTCAAGCTTGGCGCGCGTCAGCGCACGGTGGGCAAATGGCGTCGGCGTTTTGCCGAGCATCGGCTGAAGGTTTGCGCGACGAGGCACGCTGCGGGGCGCGCCTCGCACGGTTGATGATGAGCGGATCGCAGCCTTGATCACGGCTACTCTGGAAAGCGTGCCTCCCGATGCAACGCACCGGCGTTCGCGCGGTATGGCGCAGACCAACGGGCTTTCGACGTCCACCGTGCTGCGGATCTGGCGTGTTCGGCTTTCAGCCGCACCGGATGGAGACGTTCAAGCTATCGACCGAGAACGCTATCGGCAGCTTCATCGAACATCGTAACGTCGCGCACAAGCCCTTCTGCTGGACTAATACATCCTTCAGTATTGAGCGTTCTGCGTTCGAAATACCCGGCTTCATAGCATCTAATCATGAAGAGAACTTCTACTCGGCGCACTATTATGGACTTTGATCGAAATTCGACGCATCACGATCGTGTCTAATATCCGATTCACGCGCCGTCGCGTGTGAATAACGCTCCCCTGCGATCGGATACTATTCGCCGCTCTCCTGGCGACGCTCTGCCTCTTCCTGCTCGCGCCGCGCCTGCTCTGCCTCGCGGCGCTCCTCTTCCTGCTGCTGCCGACGCTCTTCCATCTCCTGCTGGCGGCGCTCCTGCTCGGCCTGGCGACGCTCCTCCATCTCCTGCTGGCGCCGTTCCTGCTCGGCTTGGCGGCGCTCCTCCATCTCCTGCTCCCGGCGCGCCTGGTCGGCTTCGCGGCGCTGCTCCGCTTCCTGCTCCCGGCGCGCCTGCTCCGCTTCGCGACGCTGCTCTTCTTCCTGTTCCCTCTGCTCGCGTGCGCGCGCCTCGGCCCCTTCGCGTTCGCGCTCGCGCTGTTCGGATCGCTCCTTGGCCTCGTATTCCTGCTGCTGCAACCGCTCCTGCCGCTCGTCCTCGGCCTGCTTACGCTCATATTCCAGCCGCTCGCGCAGTTCCGCGTCATCCGGATGCGCGTCGAGCTCACCTTGACGACGTTGTTCCTCTTGCCCCCGATAATACTCTTCTTGGTCGCGATTGGACTGCAACTTGCCCTGGTCGTCGTCGTCGAACGCATCCTGAGCGGCGGCCCGCGGCGCTTGGCAAATTCCGGGAAGGACGCTTAGCATCAGGAGGCTTCCGACGAAGTGCCGTCGATCAACACCACTCTTCATCGCCTGCTCCTTTCGCTCGCAATTGAAGTCGACCGGCAGTTAAATATTACGCTGGTTCACAATAATCGGCGAGAATTAATTACAGGTCATTTATAGACAGATGTGTTAATACTAAATGCTGATAGTTGGAGATAAAGGATCGCTCTTGAAGATCGAGACGATCGATGGCTGCCCGTCTGCCGCCTTCGCACGAAACATGATTTTCGTGTTGAAACTCCAGGCGATCTGGCCGTCGGGCAGGATGGCGATAACCCCGCCGTCGCCGCCGAGCGCCGTCAGCCGGTGCTGGATCACCTCGTCGGCGGCAGCCTGAATCGGCATATGCTCATATTGGACCAAGGCGCAGATCTCGCGCGCCACGGTCAGCCGGATGAAATATTCGCCGGTCCCCGTGGCGGAGACGGCGCAGGACTGGTCGGAGGCATAGGTGCCCGCCCCGATGATCGGGCTGTCGCCGACGCGCCCCCAGCGTTTGGCCGTGGTCCCGCCCGTCGATGTGCCGGCCGCGCGTCCGCCGAGAATTTGGCCTATGTCCGGCTCGTGCACATGGATTGGATGCCGTTCCTTCCGGACCTCTGCTCCTGGCTTCCCTTTGTTCTCCGGGATGACGCGCGTTGATTCAACTCAGCCGTGAGCTGCGGCGCGCTCAATGCCACGGGCCATCAATAGCGAGCAATGCGCCCTATCGGCTGGCGCTCATATTCGGCTAGACTAGTTTCCGTCCACAAACGACTGTTTTTATTATTGTTCTTGGTGTGGAAGCTAATCTGATTAGCGATATTTCTGACGATTTGGAGCTGATGTGGGGGTGAGAGGCTGGATTTGGCGTTGCTGAGGTGTCGAGGGCTAACGAGCGAGTGATCTCGGCGACGGGGTCGTCGAGGCGGATCAGCGTAGCGGACTGCGATTTCAGCTTGGTCTGAGGCGGGTAAAGAGAGCGAGATTGAAGGCGACAACCGAGGACCAGACGAGGCTGTGAAGTGGGTGAGCCCCCGCCAGGTGCACCGGGCTAAGCCATAAGCGCGCTTCAGGCACGAGATGCCGGCCTCGATGCCGGCGCGGAAGTTCCTCAGCTTGCGATAGACCCAGCGGCTCTTGACCATGTCCTCAACCCTCAGACCGGCTTTCTCCCCGCTTCCAAATCGTTGCCATGTAACACTCCGCCAACGAGCCGAGTGTCACATTTTGTCACAAAAACGGCGGCATCAAGAGGCGCCAGACTTGTAAGCCATTGAAATCGCTTGGAGCGGGTGAAGGGAATCGAACCCTCGTCGTAAGCTTGGAAGGCTTCTGCTCTACCATTGAGCTACACCCGCGGCTCGAGGCGCGGCGAAACATGTAACATCGTCGCGCACGGCCGTCGACCCTGCCCGAACTCAGTCTTTCTTGTAGACCTCCATTACCGAGAAGGTGATCTCCTTGCGGCCATGGTCGGCCAGCCAATGGGCCGTCAGCGGCGGACGCTCGTCCGTGTGCTCCAGGATCTCATAGATGCGATGGTACGCGGTGTCGACGATCTGCCACTTGCCGTCGGTCTTCAGGTATTTGTCGCGATAAAGCGATGAACCCGTGGTGCGGTCGCCGCGACGGAAATCCATCGCGACGTCCGTCAGGTACCAGGTGCCAACCGCCTCGGTCTCGCTCACGATATCGATCTCGGGATGATGGCCGGTGTGCTGTCCCACAAACTCGGCGTGGAAGGAGTTGGCGACCATCTCCAGGTACTCTTCGCGGGAATGGAACTCGATCGAATAGGTGCCGCCCACCAGCTTGGCGTGGACTTGCGGGTGCAGCAGCTCCCGCAGTTCCTCGATGTTGGCAGTATCGATGCAGCGGAAATAGGCATGCTTCACCCGCTTCACCGCCTCGATGTCCTTCAGGACCTGAATGTCACGCTTCAGTTGGGCAAGTTCACTGTCGTTCATCGTTTCCTCCATGTCGGTTACAGGCATTATGAGCTTCCTATGACTGTGCCTTGAGCTTATGGAGCGGAATGGCGACGATCGGCTTCTTGTCCGGCCGGCCCGGCTCGACCGCCGACAGCGGCCGGCATTCTGCCATAGTGGCGCGGCTACGCTCCGCCAGCTCCTGGTATTCCTGGGTGCCGTTGGCCTTCCAGGCCATCTCCTTGTCCTGCAGTTCGCGGACGATCCTGGCCGGCACACCGGTGACGAGCGTGCGCGGCGGCACCTGGAAACCGGCGCGCACGAAGCTCATGGCGCCGACGAAGCTGCCCTCGCCGATCAGCGCGCCGTCCATCACCACCGCGTTCATGCCGATCAGCGCGCCGCGACCGACGACGCAGCCATGCAGGACGGCCCCGTGACCGATATGGCCATTCTCCTCCACCACCGCGTCCTGGCCCGGGAAGCTGTGCATGACGCAATTATCCTGCACGTTGGAGCCGGCCTTCAGGATGATGCGCCCGAAATCGCCGCGAAGCGACGCGCCGGGACCGACATAGCAGCCGGCGCCGACGATCACGTCGCCGATCAGCACCGCCGTGGGATGGACGAAGGCGGCAGGATCGACGACCGGGACGAAGCCCTCGAAGCTGTAGCAGGGCATCAGAACACTTTCATGCGGACATGAACTCCCCACCATTGACGTTGAGCAACGCGCCGGTGACGACGTTGGCATAGTCGGAGAGGAAGAAGACCACCGACTTGGCGCAGTCGCCATCGGTCGGCATCTCCGCCAGCGGAATTCCCGCGACGACACCGTCCACGATCTGCTGCACGGTGGCGCCGCTCTGCTTGGCGAAACCCTCGAGCGCATTCTCCACCGGCACGCCCCACATCCAGCCCATAAGCGTGGAGTTGACGCGGATCTTGTATTTGCCAAGTTCGAGCGCCATTTGGCGCGTCGCCATTTCCAGCGCTGCCTTCGGGATGGCATAGGCGCCCTCAGTCTGGCGGGGCTTGCGCGTCTCCATGGTCGAGACATTGACGATCGAGCCGCCGCCCGCCTTTTTCATGTGCGGAATCACCGCCTGCGCCATGCGCAGAGCGCCGAAACAGGTGACGTCCATCGCGCCGGCCCAAACGGCCAGGTCGGCCTCTTCGAACGCCGCCGGGGCGTACTGGTAGGCGCTGTTGACCAGGCCGTCGATGCGGCCGAAGGCGGAGGCCGCCGCCTCGACCAGCTTGTTGCACTGGGCGACGTCCTTGACGTCGGTCGGCGAGGAGACGACCTGACCGCCGCCTTGCTTGATCTCGTTCGTCAGGCTGTCGAGGAACGCGGTATTGCGGCAGCCGATGGCGACCTTGGCGCCTTCCTGGACGCAGAGGAGCGTGAGCTTGCGGCCGAGGCCGGGACCGACGCCGGAGATGACGATGACTTTGTCTTTGAGCAGCATGGTTCTTCCCTCTTGGATGCGTTTATGAGCGGCGGAATGCGCTTTCGCCTTTCCGCCCTACGTCAGCGGACAATCGCCGGATGCGGGACCCGCGGGTCGCCGAGAAAGGGGCGGTGGGAAATGGGTTTCTTGCCGCCGGCGTCGGTCAGGCCGTAGCGGTCGGCCATCTCGGCGCCGATCAGAGTCTGGCCGGTGAGCGTCATCAGCTCCGGGTCGTCGTAGAGCGCGGCGATCACGTGGCCAGTGTATTCGGGGGTCTCGGCCATTTCGGCCAGCTTGCCGTAGGTTTCGGGATGCTCCGCGATCGCCTTCCGGCTGCGCTCGGTCAGCAGCATGCCCATCCAGATCGAAACGGCGGCCACGTTGTAGTCCTTGAGGTCGACCGCCATGTCGGCGGCGAACTTGTCGACGCCGGCCTTCTGCGCGCCATAGGCGGCGCCGTGCATGTAGCAGACCGAGCCGAAGGACGAGGTGAAAACAATCAGGCCGCGCCTCTCCCGCACCATCATCGGCGCGGCGTAATAGCTGGCGACGTATTGGCTTCGAAGGCCGACATCGAGGATCTTGACCAGGTCCAGGGTCTTTTCCCAGAAGCCCCCGGGCAGAATCAGCTGGTCGTCGATATAGGCGACATTGTTGACCAGGATGTCGAGGCGGCCATAGTCCTGCTCGACCCGCTCGAACAGCATCTTGATCTCGGTGTCGTTGGCGTGGTCGACGCGCATTGCGATGCCCTGGCCGCCGGCGGCGGTGACCGCGTTTGCGGTCTCGTAGATCGTGCCGGGCAGCGCCGCGTCACCTTCCCTTTGCGTGCGGCCGGTGACATAGACGACATAGCCCGCCTGCCCCAGCGCGATCGCGATACCCCGGCCGGCGCCGCGGCTGGCGCCGGTCACCACGGCCACTCTTGTGCTCTCGGTCATGCGTCGATCCTTCCCCGGTCAATTCGCACCCAATCAAACGCCACATTTTCGCAGCGCCCGCTTCAAAATCTTGCCATTCGCGTTGCGCGGCAGCGGTTGATCTACGAACGTCACAAAGTCCGGCACCTTATAGTCCGACAAACGCGCCCGACAAAAGGCCCTGACATCGTCGGCCGTCAAAGGATCGCCCTTGGGAAGCACAAAGGCATGGGTCTTCTCGCCCAAAACCGGGTCAGGCTCGGCCACGACGGCGGCCTCGCCGATGCCAGGGTGGTGGCACAGCACGTCCTCGACCTCGGCCGAATAGACCTTGTAGCCGGCGCGATTGATCATATCCTTCTTGCGGTCGAGAATCTTGAGGTAGCCGTCCTCGGTAAAGGCGCCGATGTCGCCGGAGTGCCAATAGCCGGCGGTGAAGTTCGCCTCCGTGGCTTCCGGATCGCCCCAGTAGCCGGCGCCGACATGGCCGCCGCCGATCCAGACCTCGCCGGTTTCGCCGACGGGCACCTCCTTGCCATCGTCGTCGACCACGATGATGTCGGCGCAGGGCACCGGGCGGCCGACGCAATCGATCTTTTCCTCAACCATGCCGAGCGGCGTTATGGTGGAAGGTGAGGTGGTTTCAGTCGAGCCGTAGATGTTCGAGAGCTGCAGCTTGGGCAGCTTCTCGGCCAGCTTGCGCACGGTGGCGATCGGCATCACCGACCCGCCATAGCCGCCGACGCGCCAGGCGGACAGGTCGTAATCATCGAAAGAGGCCTGGAGCAGGCAGAGATTGTACATTGCGGGAACCATGAGGGTGTAGGTCGCCCGCTCCTTGGCGGCGAGCGCCAGGAAATCGGCGGCCTTGAAGACGGCCTGGAAGATTGTGGCGCCGCCGGTCCGCACCATCGTCAGCAGAATGGCGACAAGGCCGGTGACATGTGTGGCGGGCACGGCCATTAGCGCGCGGTCGCCGGCATGGAGGCCCAGGCAGAACTCGTAATGCAGCGCCGACATGACCATCGACATCTGCGTCAGCATGGCGCCCTTGGGCTTTCCGGTCGTGCCCGAGGTGTAGAGGATGACGACGGTCGCTTCCTCGTCAACAGGAACCGGGGCGGTGGGTTCGGCAGCTGCCAGCAGGTCGCCGAACGGCGTAACGCCCGTGACCGGCTCGCCGACCGCGAAGCTGAGGCTAAGGCTTGGCACCGCGGCGGCGTCGGGGATGCGGTCGGCCAGGGTGGACTCGAACATGAGGGCCGAGGCACCGCTGTTGACGACGTTGAACTCGATCTCCGGCTTCTGCTCGCGGGTATTGAGCGGCACCACCACGCCGCGGATCACGCCGAACAGCGCGAAGGCAAACTCTGCGCGATTGCCGAGTAGAAGCGCAGCGCGGTCGCCGGGCCGAAAGCCACGCCGAGCCAGATTGGCGGCGACATTGTCGACGGCGCGATCGAATTCGGCGTAGGTGAAGCGGCGATCGCCGTCGATCAGCGCCTCGGCTCCAGGCGCGCGGGTGACGGCATCGCGCAGCACCTGGTCGACGCCCCTGGGGCGATCGGCGAAGCAGCGGACGATGCGGTCGCCGTAATGCGCCTCCCACCGCTTGAGCGGGCTGTTCTGCCAAACGGCCATCGCGCTCACTCCCGGGTCGGGTCGCCGTGGACGGCGGCATAGGGGGTGAGGTAGCGCGAGGCACGGCGGTTGTTGGCGCGGATGCGCGCTATCTCGGCCTTGCCGATGCCCATGAGATGCACCTCGTCCGGCCCGTCGCCGAGCTGGAGCGAGCGGCCCCAGGTCCAGAAATTGGCGAGCGGCGTGTCGGGGCTGAGGCCGGCCGAGCCGAATACCTGGATGGCGCGGTTCATTACGGCGACCTGGAGGCGCGGAACGATGACCTTGATCATCGAGACCTCGTTGCGCGCCGCCTTGTTGCCCTTCTGGTCGATGATCCAGGCGGTGCGCAGCACCAGGAGGCGCGCCTGGTCGATCTCGATTCGGCTCTGAGCGATCCAGTCGCGGATGATTTCGCGCTCCGCCAGCGGCTTGCCGAAGGCGACGCGCTCCAAGGCACGCTCGCCCATCAGGTCCAGCGCCAGCTCGCACTGACCGATGAAGCGCATGCAATGGTGGATGCGGCCGGGGCCAAGGCGCGCCTGGGCAAGCGCGAAGCCTGAACCCTCCTCCCCCAGCAGGTTGGTGGCGGGAACGCGCACCTCCTTGAAGACCAGTTCGCAATGGCCCTCGATCTCGTTCAGATTCATGAACGGGATGTTACGGACAATGGTCAGGCCGGGGGAATCCATCGGCACCAGGATCATCGACTGCCGGGTGTGGGCCGGGTTGTCGGGGTTGGTCACGCCCATGACAATCGCAACCTTGCACGCGGGATGGGTGGCGCCGGTGATGAACCATTTGCGGCCGTTGATGACGTATTCGTCGCCCTGACGTTCGATGCGCGTGGCGATGTTGGTCGCGTCGGAGGAGGCGACGTCGGGCTCGGTCATGGCGAAGCAGGAGCGGATTTCACCGCGGAAGAGCGGGTTCAGCCACTGCTCCCGCTGGGCCGGCGTAGCGGCGAGGTTCATCAGCTCCATATTGCCGGTGTCGGGCGGACTGCAGTTGAAGACCTCGGAGGCCCAGAACAGCTTGCCCATGATCTCGGCGAGCGGCGCGTAATCCAGGTTGGAAAGGCCGGTGCCCTCCACACCCTCCGGCAGATGCGGCAGGAACAGGTTCCACAGGCCGGCCGCCTTGGCTTTGGCCTGGAGCCCGCGCAGCAGGTCGAGCGGGTATGTGCCTGTGTGATATTGCCGGTGCCATTGGATGTTGGCCGGGACGACATGGTCGTCCATGAAGGCGTTCATCCGGGCGGTCATCGCCTCGGCCCTGGCGGAATATGCGAAATCCATGCGTCCTGCTCCCCCAGCCTTCGTCCAGATTCAGAATATCCGTCGGCCGGATTTCTGAATAAGGCCACCTTATATCGCCCGAGCTGCCGATTTGCGTCGAAATTTTTTCTATAAACTTCGCGCTCGACCCATTATGGTCCCACCCAACCGCGATAGCGAAGCCGCGAGCCAGGGGGAGACAAAGAGTGACCGAGCCGGGAAACGATCTATCAGCCCTTTTGCGCCGTATCCAGCGCCTGGAAGACATCGAGGCGATTCGCCGGCTGAAAGCGCGGTATCTCAATGCCTGTGATCGGCAAGACCCGCCGGCGGTGCGCGCCACCTTTGCCCCCGACGGCAAATGCGATGTGATCGTCGGGCACCTGGGCAATTACGACACGGCCGACAGCTTCTGCCAGATGTTCCGCGAGCAAGCCTGCCACCCGCACGTTCTCGACAAGCACCAGGGGGGCAATGCCGAGATCGACATTATCGACGACACCCACGCCAAGGCCCTATGGTGCCTGGATTACCGCAAGGTCGATACCAAGGACGAGACGCTTACCTTGCTGTCTCTGCTCTACCACGACGAGTACGAGAAGATCGACGGCGAATGGAAAATCCGCCGCACCCGTAGCGAATTCAAGGCCGCCTTCTTCGGCAGCTACGCCTCAGGCGTGCTCGAGGCGCTGGTCGCCGGCCACTCCGTGGCCGACCCGCCGCTGAAGAAGGTCAGCGCCTAGGAGCGGTAGGATGGGTAGAGCGAAGCGAAACCCATCATTCGAGGCCGAGATGGGTTTCGCTTCGCTCTACCC
>CAZVYC010000038.1:0-9402 GCA_964631425.1 uncultured Rhodospirillales bacterium | reverse complement strand
CATCCTACTAATTTCGATGAGGAATAAAAAATGACCGAAGCATTGTTTCCGCAGGGCGCGGCCCTGATTGTCGGCGGGTCGGGCGGGATCGGCCGTTATGTCTGCCAGGAATTCGCCAATGCCGGGACGGACGTGGCGCTGACCTACAACAAAAACAAGCAGGTGGCCGAGGAGACCGCGGAGAAGATCGCGAAGACCGGCCGCAACGTGACGGTCCACCAGCTGTCGACCAGCGATGCCGCCCAGGTGGCCGAGGTGATCGATCAGGTGGGCAAGGAGCATGGCCGCATCCACACCGTGGTCTATGGCGCGGCGCCCCTGACCGAGCAGCTTTACATCTCCGAGTTCACCTTGGAGCGCTGGGAGAAATCGATCGACCAGGAGGTCAACGGGTTCTTCCGCGTGGTCCATGCAACGCTGCCGCGGCTGAAGGCGTGGGGCGGCGGATCCTATGTGCATCTGGGCTCGGCCGGCGATAGCTGGTGGCCCGACCGCGACGGACTGTCGGTCATCCCCAAGGCCGCCAACGAGGCGGTAATCCAGGGGCTGGCCAAGGAAGAGGGCAAGAATAATATCCGCGCCAACACGGTGCTGGTCGGCGTGATCGAGGCCGGCATGTTCCTGGAGCTGACCCGACAGGGCGTATTCGACCAGAAATGGATCGACGAGACGCACAAGCTGTTGGCACTCAAGCGCTGGGGCAAGCCGGAAGAGATCGGCTATGCCTGCGTGTTCCTGGCCTCCAACAAGGCCTTGTACATCACCGGCCAGAAGATCTCCGTCTCCGGCGGCTTCGGGGTGTAATCATGCCGTCGTATCGGGGGGATCCGGACCGGCTGCAGATTCTGCTCGATAAGCAGGAGCTTCATGAGCTGGTGCTGACTTATTGCCGGGCGATCGACCGGCAGGATTTCGCGCTGGTCCGCACGCTCTACCACGACGACGCGATCGATGATCACGGCGATATGTTCAAGGGCGGCCCGGACGCGTATGTCGCCTGGCTGCCCACGATCATGAAGATGTGGGACGCAACGGTCCACAGCCTCTCGAACTGCCTGTTCAAGGTGGACGGCGATAAGGCCGAGGGCGAGCTTTACGCCGTCGCCTATCACCGCACCCACGCCCCCGACGCCAAGGAGATCGTGGTCGGCGGCCGCTATCTCGACCGGTACGAAAGGCGGGCCGGCGCGTGGAAATTCATCCACCGCTCGCTGGTAATGGATTGGTGTAACGTGCGAAACGTGAATGCGGCGGATTATGACACGTTCGCCGCGGGCGCGGTGCGCGGGCGGCACGATGCGGGGGACGCGTCGTATGCGCTGGGGATGTTTGGGAGAGTGCGGGCGTAGGGCGGAAAAGCGCAAGCGCATTCCGCCATTTCAGACATCTACCGATCAAATCTGGAGTTACGAAAGCAAGAGGCGGAATGCGCTTGCGCTTTTCCGCCCTACGAAACACTGAGCGGCCGTGCGCGAATCACCTTCTTATCGATTTTCCCCGTCGCGCCCAGCGGGATCTGCTCCACGAATTCCACCGCGTCGGGCATCCACCAGCGGGCGATCTTGCCGTCCAGGAAGGCCAGCAGCTCCGCCGCGGTAGCCTGTTCGCCGGGGCGCAGCTGAACCAGCAGCAGCGGGCGTTCGTCCCATTTTTCGTGGGGCACTCCGATCACGGCGGCGAGCGCTACCTTGGGGTGGGCGGCGATTTTGGTCTCGATCTCGACCGAGCTGATCCATTCGCCGCCGGATTTGATGACGTCCTTGGCGCGGTCGACCACCTGCAGATAGCCCAACGGGTCGATCGTCGCGATGTCGCCGGTGTCGAAGAAGCCGTCTTCGTCGAGGATTTCGGTGGTCTCCAGGCCGTAGTAGCGGGCGATAACGGTGGGGCCTTTGATCATCACGCGGCCAAAGGTCGTGCCGTCATGCGGCAGCGGACGGCCCGAATCGTTGACCAGCTTCATATCCAGGCCGCAGACAAGGCGGCCCTGCTTGCAGCGGAAGGCGTGCTGCTCATCATCGCTCATGCTCGCGACCGCACCGTTGGGCTTGGACACCGTCACCAAGGGCGAGGCCTCGGTCATGCCCCAGGCGTGCCCGACCTCGATGCCGTATTTGTCGCGATAGAGATGGATGAGGTGGCCGGGACAGGCCGATCCGCCGATCACGATCTTGCGCAGGGTGGAAAGAGTACCGCCGGTCATCTCTAGATACTGGAGCAGCATCTGCCAGACCGTGGGAACCCCCGCGGACCAGGTGACTTGCTCGGTCTCGATGAGTTCGTGCAGGGACGCGGGGTCGAGCCGCTGCCCCGGCAGCACCAGCTTGGCGCCGACGGCGGGGGCCGAATAAACGAGGCCCCAGGCGTTGGCGTGGTACAACGGCACCACCGGCAGGATCGTGTCGCTCGCGGACAGGTCGAGCGCGTCGGGCTGCAAGGTGAACAGCGTGTGAAGATAGTTCGAGCGGTGGGTATAGAGCGCGCCCTTGGGGTCGCCCGTCGTGCCGGAGCTGTAGCAGAGGCCGCAGGGGGTTTGCTCGTCGAACCGGCCCCAGGCGGTGTCGGCCGACTGCTCGGCCGTCCAGGCGGCGAAATCCGTCACGGGGATCGGGAACGCGCCGGCGGGCACTTCATCGAGGAAAACGATCTGCTTAACCGACGGGCAGGCTGACAGCAGGGCCTCAAGGATGACGGCGCAGGCTGCGTCGGCCAGGATCAGGCGGTCCTGGGCATGGTTCACGATGTAGATCAGCTGGTCGAGGAACAGCCGCGGATTGACC
This sequence comes from uncultured Rhodospirillales bacterium, assembly GCA_964631425.1. GTDB lineage: Bacteria > Pseudomonadota > Alphaproteobacteria > BOG-932 > Roseiterribacteraceae > BOG-932. The sequence goes on along the minus strand of CAZVYC010000038.1, from coordinate 6,622 downwards.
GTGTGGCAGATCGCGCCGATGCCGACGATGCCGTACCAAGCAGCAACGTGGTTGTGGCTGTTCCAGCCGAGCGTCGCGATCCGGTCGCCCGGCCGGATATCTCTTGCAAGAAGGGCCGCGGAAACCTGCTTGGCGCTGTGCCGCAACGCCTTGTACGTCGACCGGTGAACCTGCCCGGCACTCGACCGGCTGACCACCTCGCGATCGCCGTGCCAGGCCGCCGCATGATCCAGGAAAATGTCGACGGTGAGCCGGCCGCTCTGCATTGAATTCCGCATGGCCCTCCCCCAAGCCGATGCTCGAATTCGGCTGAGAGTGCCCTAGTTGACGGCCGATTGTCGATCGAACATTGGAAGTGCCCGAGCAGGTGGAACAGAGCTTTCGCGTGCTGGTTGCATGCATGTCCAACCATGCGAGGAGGATGCAATGCCGGCAAAATCGGGGGCACAGCAGAAGGCCGCGGGAGCCGCCCTTTCGGCGAAGCGCGGGGATACGCCCAAGAGCAAGCTCAAGGGCCCGTCGAAGCAGATGGAAGCCTCGATGAGCGAGGAGGAGCTCAAGAAGATGGCGTCCACGAAACGTAAGGGTAAGGCCGAGCACGCTTCGAAGAAATAGTCGCAGGCATTACTTAGCGGCGTCGAGCGGCGGCGGCATCCTGCCCCGCCTCAATGCGGAGGTATGCCCGGCCTCATAGCGCATACCTGATCCACCTCATGGCCGCGCATCCTAACGATCGGCAGGCGTGGATCGCTGCCGGCGAGTCCCTTGGGCCCCGCGAAATCGCAAAGGTCGATTGGCGGCTGCCGTGTATAGTTATTGCGCGAACAGGCCCTCTGCCTGTACGAATACCGGCAACCGCGTCGATCAGGCAGGCGGGGGTTACGAAGATTGACAACCAACGCCGCTCAGGACGCGCGGGGAACCGCACTGCCGCCGGGCATGGCGTTGCTCTTGGAGTTTCTCGTCCGCTCAGACGATGCGCGGGGCGGTTATAACCATCAGATTGCGCCCTCCGCCGGGGGCGGGCGTTATCATACGGGCTGTCGCCTGGTGCAAAGGGGAACGATAGATGAAATTTTCAATCATTTATGAAGCGCAGATGGTGGACACCTCGCGCCAGAATGAAGCCCAGGTCTTCCATGACATCCTCGAGCAGTGCCTGCTGGCCGAGGAGATGGGATTCGACGTAATCTGGTCGGTCGAGCATCACAGCCTGACCCAGTACGCCCATCTGTCGGCGCCGGAGAGCTTCCTCGCCTTCGTCGCCGGCGCCACCAAGCGCATCCATGTGGGCCATGGCGTGATCTGCCTGCCGTTCAAGATGAACCATCCGATCAAGGTGGCCGAGCGGGTCGCCACCCTGGACATCATGTCCAGGGGCCGGCTGCATTTCGGCGTCGGCAAGGGCGGTACGGTACAGGAGACCGGGGCGTTCGACACGCCGCTTGACCAGGTGACGCCGCAGGTCGACGAATCCATGTACATGATCCCGAAGATGTGGATGCAGGATGTGTTCGAGCATCACAGCGACCTGATCAACATCCCACCGCGGCCGATCCACCCCAAGCCCTACCAGAACCCGCACCCGCCGATGTACATGGCGTGCACCCGCGAGGAGGCGCTGTCGATCGCCGGCAGCCGCGGCCTCGGCGCGCTGGTGCTGGGCTTCTCCGGCCCGGACGAGATCGCCAAGAAGAACGCGATCTATCGCAAGGCCTTCCGCGAGCGGAAGGCCGAGGACCAGGTCGGCTATCGGCCGACCGAGCACCTGGCGGCGCTCTGCCCCGCCATCATCCTGGACGACCGCGACAAGGCGCGCCGGATCGGCACGCGCGGGCAGCGTTTCTTCGCCGAGTCGATCCGGTATTGGTACGCTGGCGGGCCGAAGCCGGTGGTGGACGATCTGGACGCCGACGCGCAGATCGCCGAACTGGAGAAATCCAAGGAGCGGATCGTCGCCTATCTGGGCCAGGAGAAGATCCCGGTTACCGATGCCTCGACCAGCAACTACCATGTCGAGGAAGACGCGTACGGCACGGTCGACCAGGCGATCCGTTATGTCGAGCGGCTGGAAGCGGCCGGGGCGGACGAGATCCTGTTCCTGGTGCAGATGGGCACCGTGCCGCATGAGGCGAGCATGGAAACCATCCGCAACATCGGGAAGCACTTGATCCCACATTTCAAGAACAAGATGGCCGCCGCGGCGGAGTAAGCGATGACATCCCTCGCCCTGCTTGCGGGGGAGGGAGGAGCCCATTGCGGAGCAATGGGGAGGTGAGGGGCGCTTCGGGCTTGCGGCCGACCGGATCGTGTCGCCCAGCTGGATAATCCCCTCACCCTCCCACCGCTTCGCGACGGGCCCCTCCCTCTCCCCGCTCGCGGGGCGAGGGCGTTTTCATGGCAGGGAGAGGAATTTGTCCAAGGAATTCGCGGGGAAGTCGGTCGTCATCACCGGGGCGGCGTCGGGGATCGGCAAGGCCGCAGCCTGGCGCTTCGCCGAGGAAGGGGCCAAGGTCTGCGTCGCCGACATGAATGCCGAAGGTGCCGAGAAGGTCGTCAAGATGATCAAAGATGCCGGCGGCCACGCATTCGCGGCCAAGGTTGACGTGTCATCCCAGGAAGGCAATGAGCGGATGGTCGCCGAGACCGTGGAGACATTCGGCGGGCTCGACATTGCCTTCCTCAATGCCGGTTATTACGGGCCGGGCACCAGCTTCGACGATGACGACGTGTCGGCCTTCGACCGGATCATCGCGATCAATCTCAGGGGCTGCTTCCTCGGCATACGCGCGGTCAAGAAGGCGATCCGGTCCGGCGGCGCGATCGTGGTCACGGGCTCGACCGGCGGCATCCTCGGGCTGGCCAACAACCCGGCCTACAGCGCCTCCAAGCACGGGCTGATCGGTTTGATCCGCTCGGCGGCGGAGCCGTTGGCGAACCAGGGGGTCAGGATCAATGCAATCCTGCCGGGCGGGGTCAACACGCCGCTCAATTTCGGCGAGATGATCGACACGTATTTCCCGCCCGACCAACTCAAGATGCCGCCGTTCCGCGGCTATGGCGAGTCGCAGCACATCGCGGAATTCGCGCTGTTCCTGGCGAGCCCCCGGGCGGCGTTCATCAATGGCGGCGCGCATGTAATCGATGGCGGGCTCACCTCCAGCTTCGCCGCGGTCCGCTATGAAAAGGCCGACTGAAGCGAAATCATTCATCCGCAGATTACGCAGATTTCCGTAGATTAAAAAGAATTAACACGAAAGATAGCAAGAACACTAAGTTTGAGAAATGCCTGCAGCGCTCTGAAGCTCGTGAGCGCCGCAGGCAATTTCTTGCTCTTCCTTCGTGTCCATAGTGCTCTTGGTGTTTAATTCTTTCTAATCTTGCGTAACCTGCGGATAAATTCCTGGCGACCATGCGCGATCCTGCTTCGGAAGAGACTACGCACACCATCAAGCGGGCACGCGCGCTGCTGGGCACTTATGTGGCGATTCATGTCCGCGGGACGGACGAGGCGACAGCGCTGGCAGCAATCGAGCGCGGCTTCGCCGCTGTCGCCGACATCCACCGGCTGATGAGCTTCCATGAACCCGACAGCGACCTCAGCCGGATGAACCGGGGCGCCGTTGACATGCCGGTCGTGGTCGACGAGCGCACATTTTCGGTGCTGCGAGCGGCGATCGAGATTGCCGAGCGGTCCCGGGAAACGTTCGACGTCACGGTCGGCGCCGAGTTGGTCGCGCGGGGCTTGCTGCCGCGGCCCGAGACCCGGCAGCCGGTCGCCGAAGCGCGCTGGCGGGACGTCGAACTGATCCCACCAGACCGGGTGCGTTATCGCCGGCCGCTCTGGGTCGATCTGGGCGGGATCGCCAAGGGCTATGCGGTCGATCAGGCGATCGCTGCGATGAACCTGCCCCTGTCGGTCCAGTGCATGGTCAATGCCGGCGGCGATTTGCGGGTCGCCGGTCCCGAGGCGGAGCGCGCGCTGCTGCGTGCGCCTCCCGGCGATGGCGGCGCCGTCCCGGTCGTCGAGATCGAGAACGGCAGCCTGGCCAGCAGCGGCAGCGGACATATGGTTGGAGGGGCGCCACATCTCGACGGTTCCAGCCGGCGCAGTATTGATGCTGGGCGCTTCGTCTCGGTTGCGGCGGAACCGTGTATGATCGCAGATGCGTTGACGAAGGTGGTGCTGGCGGAAGGAGCGGCGGCGGAACCGGTGCTGAAAGCGTACGGCGCAGTCGCCTATCTGCACGACGCGGCCGCCGGATGGCAGACGGTGGGCGCATGAGCGCGCGGCGCGCATTGCCGGGGCAGACGTTGAAACTCGGCCGAACCTACGGGGTCGCTGTCTATAGCGTGGGCTGGGGTATCTGGCTGACCGGCCTGCTGTGGGTGGTTTTCCACTATTTCCTGAAGGTGAAAGGGCGCTTCGGCTTCAAGAGCAACCCGCTGGAGGAATGGTGGCTGATCAGCCACGGGCTGTTCGCGGTCGGTGCTACCTTTCTCCTGGGCGTGCTGTGGCGGTCGCATGTCGTCGTGGGCTGGGACATGCGCTGGCGCCGGCGGTCGGGCGGATGGCTGGCGGGGACGGTGATCTTCCTGATCCTGACCGGGGCAGCGATCTATTATGTCGGCGATCCCGATTGGCTGAACTCTGTCGCCATCGCCCACTGGGCCGTCGGGATCGCCGCCATCGCGCTCTTCTTCGTGCATTGGCTTTCGAAGTCGCAGCCGCGCTGAGCTAGCCGTTCCCGGCCTTTGCCAACTCATCGATCAGCGCCGGAACGCCGAGCGTCACCGTGTGGATTCCTAGCACCGAGGTCAGCTGATAGACCTCCATGATCTCGGAAACGGTGGCGCCGTAGCGAAGCGCGTTCTGGATGTGGACGCGCAGGCCGGGCTCATAGAGGTGGGTCGTCGCGGCGTCAATGGCGATATAGATCAGCTCCTTGACCTTGGGCTCGAGGGTACCGGTCTGCCAAGGCACCGACGAAAAGTTGAGATAGGCTTCGAAGAACTCGGGCGACAGCCTGATGACGCCTTCCCAAAGGTCGGACCAGTAGCCCCGATTCTCGACGAACTTGGCCTTCAGCGCTTCCTGGTAGGGGCTGAGCGGCGCCCGGCCGATCTCGCCGTCCACGCCGGCCTTCGCCATCTCATCCAGCAGCGCCGGCACGCCCAAGGTCAAAGTATGGATGCCGAGTACGGAGGTCAGCTGATAGACCTCCATTATCTCGTCCTTGGTTGCACCGTAGCGAAGCGCGTTCTGGATGTGGACACGCAAGCCGGGATCGTAGAGATGCGTGGTCGAGGCGTCGATCGCGATATAGATCAGCTCCTTGACCTTGGGCTCGAGCGTGCCGGTCTTCCACGGGACGGACGAGAAGTTCATGTAGGCTTCGAAGAAGTCGGGCGCGAGGTCGAGCACCTGGTCCCACAGAGCGCTCCAATAACCTCGCGCCAGGGTAAATTCGTCCTTGAGGCGTTGCCGCCGCGCGTCGAGGTCTTTCGTCATGACTTCCCGCTCTCGTTTGGTCCTTGTTCTTCCGCATATTCGTCGGGATGACAGGTTAAGGAAACCTCCTTGCTCACACCCGCTCCATTCGCGCGACCGGTCTTCCATACTCCAGCTGGACCCGGATGGCGAAATCGTAGCGGTCAATATCCAGCGCGATTTCCACATCGCCGGCACGCAACTCGGATCGCGCCGCCTCGCGGCTGGCCAGGATCAGCCGGCGAAGGGCGTCGGAGTCACCGGGCCGATGCTCAAGCAGGTTGCGCAGATGAAGCGCGCAAAGCTCATCTTCATCGGTTCGCGTCTTCGCGTTATTGCCCATTGCGACCAGGGAGACGCGACCGGCCGGACCGTCACCGAGCGCGCGGGCGGTCGCGCGGGCGGTCACCAGCGCGGCGGCGTAGAGCCGCTCGGCGCGCCCGGCCGCAGCGACGATGCCCTGCGTTCCGGCGCTCGTGCGCTGGATGATCGTCTTGCCCTCGAGATCGACATTCAGCAACTCGTAGGGCGAGTTGCCGAAATCGAATTCCGGGAGGGCGATGCCGCCGACTTCACCCATGCAGATCTGACCGATGCCGGCCGCGCGCAGCGCCAGGGCTTCGTCGACCGACCCGACCATGGTGATTTTCGACGCACCGTTGGCGAAGGCGACGGCCGCCGTGGTGAAGGCGCGGAACACGTCGATGACCGCAACCGCGCCCTCCGCCTGCTGAGCGCCTTCGAGCAGGCTGCCGATCCAGATATCCATGATGCTGTCCCTCACACTAAAGACCGTGATGGTACGCCGAGAATGGGCGCGCGCCAGCCCGGAATGTCCGGTAAGCTGGATGACAAAGCGCAAGATGCGGGAGGAAAGCGATGCTGTTGAAGCTGATGATGAGCCCACGGGGGATGGCGTTCGATCGCTTTATGGTGCGCTGGACCGGCATTTCGCCGCTGTGCATCCTGTTTGCGAAGCAGAACAATTATCCCGACGGGGCGCGGCCGCCGCTCTTGCTGGTGGTCAAGGGTCGTAAGAGTGGGAAGAAGCGTGCCTCGGTGCTGCCCTATTTCGAGATTGACGGGCGATTCTTCGTGGTGGGCTCGATGGGCGGCGCACCGGTCGACCCG
>CAZVYC010000037.1:10541-29020 GCA_964631425.1 uncultured Rhodospirillales bacterium | reverse complement strand
TTGGTTCGTGTTCACGGCGGTACAAGAACATAAAAAGAACAAAATGTCAAGCCCCACGCAGGCCGCCGTGCCCGCCACAGTCTCCGCCTGCAGGCGGACACTGAGGCTCGCCCCACTGAAGAAGCGGTAGCCTCGGACGCAGTTTGATGTCGATATTCCTGTGGTCTCGCGCTATCTCATCGGGCGCGTTACAATGTTTCGCGTGGTTAACGCTAACATCGAGTTGAATACCATGTCGCGCTCCGCATCAGTCCGTCCGATCATTGGCGCCGTCCTGCTGGTGGTCGTGGGCGCCGTGGCCTCGGTGCTGCTCGGCATGAAAGACGCTCCGGTCCTGGTGAAGGTCGCGGTTGCCGCTGAAAAAAAGGCCGAGAAGGCGCCACCCCTCGCCGAGAATGAGGCGCCGGCCTGGAGCAAGCAATGCGTACCGAGCCCGGATGGCCAGAAGCAGGCCTGCTTCGTCCAGCAATTCGTGCTGGCGGCGCCGCAGAACACCGTGATGCTGAAGGTCATCTTCAGCTACCTCGGGCCCGATAACAAGCCGCGGATGATCCTCGAGGCGCCGGAGGGCATCCTGCTCCAGCAAGGGCTCGTCCTGACCATCGATACCAGAAAGCCGCTGGACGTGCCGCTGCAGGCCTGCCAAACGGGCGCCTGCCGGGCCATCGTCGACATGGACGATCAGGCGTTGGACCAGTTCACCAAGGGGAACGTGCTGACGGTGCGCTACGTCACCGCGGATCACAAGACTATAGACCTGCCGGTCAAATTGGAATCGTTGTCCGCAGCGCTAAAGCAGCTCAAATCCTGACGGCAATTCCGTCCCCGTCGTAGACGCCCACCGTCCTGCCACCGCCCCGGATTAGGGCAATCGCTATGCGGGAAATTGGCGGCTGATAAGAGTTGAACGGGACACGAAGTTATGAATAAGAAATCCTTCGTGTTCTTTCTGTCTTCGTGGTGAGTTCAAGGATCTGCCCCCGGGTCGGATCGGCGCTTTCTTTTTATCGCCATCGTCATTGCTGGGGTGGACGGCTCCCTCTTTGAGACCTACAACAGCCTCAATCTGGCACATTCGATGCCGTCGGGGGCCGTCCACCCCAGCAATGACGGTTGGCCTTTGCGTGATTCTCCGTCTCTAGACCGAACAGCACTGTCAGCGAATCCAGTCATACTGCCGATATCCCGATGCGCTGCATCTCGTGAGCTTTCCGGCGCACATGGCCAATCGGGCGCTCGCGATTGACGATGTGAAGCCGGCCTGCGCCGTGACCTAGCCACTGCCCCTTCATCCCCACTGGCGGCGGCTGATGGCGCATTCCCGCCAGACCAACCGCGGCGACGGGGCGCCGCGAGCCTGGCCGCCCTCCGCGACGGCCGCTGAGGTTCCCAAGGGCCGGACCCTGTCACTTAGGCGGGATTTCTCAACAACCTTAAAGTGTTCTTCCCCTTCCGCGGTCGCGTATTGGGATGCGATTCTCCTTGCCAAAAAGGCACTGAATCCTTTAACAGATCGTCCGAAAGAGTTAATCAAGAATATCAAGTAACGAATGATTTATCTAAAACTGTAACTATCTCCTGCCTTCATCCCGAAAAGGGAGGGCCGATAGACGATGAAATGTGCTGCGTGGCCTGAATAACATCTGCCTGAATACTCAAGGCAGCGGGGGTGATTGTGAGCAAACGTGTCAGCTTGCTTGCGCGCGTGTCAGTCCTGGCCCTGGAAACGGGCCTTGCCATAGGGTTCTCGCACCAGGCCTCCGCGGCCGGCTGCGGAACCATTACGGGGGCGATCTCCGCCGCCTGCACGGGGCCGGCCACCTGGAACTCGGGTTCCGTCACCATCACCAACACCGGCACTATTTCGGGCGGCTCCGTGGGCGTCAATTCGCCCGGCGGCGGCGCGACCCTCATCAACAATGGCACCATCGCGGCCGGGACCGGTCAAGGAATCTATAACGATGGCACCGTGGGGGTGCTTTCCAACAACGGCACCATCCACGGCAATTTCGGCATTGAGAATGACGGCGTCGGCACGATCGCGACGCTGACCAATAGCGGCGCCATTACAGGCGTGAGCTATCAGGGCGTCAGTAACCTTGGCAGCCTGGGCGTGCTTTCCAATAGCGGCACCATGAGCGGCCGCTCCGGCATCTACAATAGCGGCACAATCACGACGCTGACCAACAGCGGCACAATCAAGGGCACCAGCGCCACCTCGACGGCTGCCGGAGTCTACAACTCTGTCAATTTGGGCACGCTGACCAATTCGGGCGTCATCAGTGGTCCGATCGGCGTCTATAACTACGGCACCATCAACGCGCTATTTTAACACGATCAGCGGCAGTATCGGCGGCAGCATCGGCGGAACTACCGGCATCTTCAACGACGTCGGCGGCACGATCACGACGCTGGTCAACACCGGCACGATCAGCGGCGTCAATACCGGTCTTAAAAGCGGCAGCTCCATCAGCACGCTGACCAACAGCGGGACGATCAGCAGCACGAACTATTACGGCGTCAACGTCACGACCGGCGGCACTATCGCCACCGTGATCAATGACGGCACGATCACGTCGCCCGGCGGCCAAACCTGGCAGAGGGCCTTCCTAGTCAGCGGCGGCAGCGTCGGCACGCTGACCAACAACGGCCTCATCCAGGGCTTTGACGGCATTTACATGCCCAGCGGTTCGATCGGCACGATCGTCAACAGCAGCACCGGCACGATCTCCGGCCTGGGCCGGAACGTCGGCATCCTGGTGACCGGCGGTCAGCTTACCGACCTCAGCAACAGCGGCAGCATCGGCAACGCCAACCTCGGGATCGGGTTCGGCGGCGTGACGGTCGCCACGCTGACCAACAACGGCGGCGGCGCCATCACGGGCAACACCGCCATATCGAACGGCGGTGGTGCCACGATTCAGACGCTGACCAATGCCGGTCTCATCAGCGGCACCAGGGATGGTATCAACAACAGCGCGGTGATCGATTCGTTCAGCAACAGCGGCACTCTCACCGGCAGCACCTACGCCCTGCTCAACACCGGCTCCATCGGCGGCACGATCACCAACAGCGGCGTGATTATCGGGTCGATCTCTTCGTCCCAGGCGCTGACCTTCGCCGGCGGTACCGGCGGCACGGTCGGCACCTTCGCCGGGCTGTCGGGCTCAGTCGGCAACATCAACAGCAGCAACGGGGTAAACTTCGCCTCGGGCGCCGTCTTGCTCAACGATAACGTCAATGTCGGCTCGAACACCGTCACCAACAGCGCCGCGACGGTGCAGATCAACAACCGGGTAACCGTCACCGGCAATTACACGCAAAGCACCAGTGCGGAGCTGGTGGTCGGGGTCACTTCCGCCGCCAGTTATGGCGAGCTTGTGGCCAGCAGCAACATCACGCTGACCAACGACACGATCGCCTTCAACCCGCTGAACGGCTTCACGCTGACGACGGGCCAAGTTTACACCCTGGCTGCAGCCACGGGCAGCCTGTCGGCGAGTGGGGTCACGGTCACGCTGCCATCCGGCTTCGGCGACACCGTCAGCGTCACCGGCAATGATCTGATTCTGACCATCACACAGCCCGACTGGCCCGTGACCATCGGGACGACCGGGCCGGTCACGCTCACCGGCTCGAACGCGCCCTCGGGCGTGGGCTCGATTACCTCGTCGGGCACAATCACCGGCACGACCGGCGTCATCGTGAGCGGCACGTCGGCCACCGCGCTCATCAACTCCGGCCTCATCAGCGTGACCGGGGTCGGCGTGACCCTGGGCACGGGCGTCAGCCTGCCGACGATCACCAACAACACGACAATCGCGGGAGCCACTGGCATCAACAATGCCGGGACGGTCACCACCCTCTCCAACAGCGGCGCGATCATCGGCGCGAAAACCGGCCTCATAAACAGTGGCACTATTGGCACCCTGATCAACAGCGGCACGATCTCAGGCAACGCTACAATCAACACCCTGCAAGGCGGTATCTACAACACTGGCAGCATCGATGCCCTGATCAACACGATCGGCGGCATGATCAGCAGCCCATCCCGTTTCGGCATCGTCAACGGCAGCATCGTCAACACGCTGACCAACAACGGCACGATTCGCGGGACGAACAACAGCGCCATCGCCAACACCGCCACGATCGGCACCCTGACGAATAGCGGCACGATCGCCGGCAGCGGCGCTCCAGCCATCAGCAACAAAAGCGGCGGCGGCAGCATCGGCGTTCTGACCAACACGGTCGGCGGCCTCATCAGCGGCTATGCCACCGGCGTCGCCAACGGCGGCACGATCGGCACTCTGTCCAACAGCGGCACCATCAGCGCCGCGAGCTACGCCGGCGTTGTCAATCGCGGCGACCTGGGTACGCTGACCAACACGGGCACCATCACCGGGACGAATTACGGTCTCTACGACGCCAGCACCGGCACGATCGGCACGCTCGGCAACAGCGGCTCGATCAACGTGGTATACGACGCCGGACTTATCGGGGGCACCGCCGTCGCCATCGGCGCCAATAACAGCGGCAGCATCGGCACCGTCACCATCGCCAGCGGCGGTACGATCAGCGGCGGCGCCAGCGGCATCCACAACGCCAATACCATCACCGCGGTCATCAATAGCGGTCTGATTTACGGCGGCGGCGGCGGCAATACTGGCGGCATCTACAATCCCGGCAGCAACATCGGCACGATCGTCAACAACAGCGGCGGTTCGATCGTCGGTGCGAACGACGGCATCTGGAACAATGGCGGTTCGATCGGCTCGATCAGCAACAGCGGCTACATAGATGGCAACGGCAGTGGTGGTCCCAACGGCACCGGCGGCATCATCAGCACCGGCACCATCGGCACGATCGTCAACAACGGCGGCGGCACGATCACCGGCGCGGACACCGGCATCTACAACGCCTTCGCCGGCCACAGCATCGGCCTGCTGTCGAACAGCGGCACAATCACCGGCGCCACCTATGCCATTCTGAATAGCGGCACGATCAGCACGATCAACAACACCGTCGGCGGCGTGATCCTCGGCCGCACGGCGATCGGCAATGGGAGCGGGAGCAATATCGGCACGCTGACCAACAGCGGCAAGATCAGCGGCACCATCTATGGCATCAAGAACGTCGGCACGATCGTCACGATCAATAATGCGGTCGGCGGCAGCATAGGCGGCCCGACTGCGATCTACGACACGGGCACGGTCGGCACGCTGACCAACAGCGGCACGATCAACGGCACGGCTTACGGCGTCAGCAATGCCGGCAGCATCGGCATGCTGAACAACACGATCAGCGGCACGGTCGCCGGAACCATCCCCGCGACGAACGCCATCGCCATCAATAATACCGGCACCGTCGGGGCGCTGACCAACAGCGGCACGATCACCAGCAGCGGCGGTCCGGGCATCAGCAACAAAAGCGGCGGCGGCAGCATCGGTGTCTTGACCAACACGGTTGGCGGCCTGATCAGCGGCTATGCCACCGGCCTCGCCAATGGCGGCACGCTCGGCACGCTCAGCAACAGCGGCGTCATCAGCGCTGCAAGCTTCGCCGGCGTCGTCAATCGCGGCGATCTGGGCACGCTGACCAATGCGGGCACCATCACCGGCGGGGGCAATGGCGTCTACAACGCCAGCAACGGCACCATCGGCACGCTGGGCAACAGCGGCTCGATCAGCGCGCTCGCAAACCTCGGCATTATCGGCGGCGGCGCCACCGCGATCAAGGACACCGGCGCGGTCGGCACGCTCTCCAACAGCGGCACGATCACGGGCGGGACGGACGGCATATACAATAACGGCACGATCGCCACGCTGAGCAATCTGGCCGGAGGCAAGATCGCCAATACGGCGACCACCCCGTTCAGCACCGACGGCGCCATTTTCAACTTTACCGGCAGCAGCATCGGCATGCTGAGCAATGCCGGCTCCATCGGGGGCAATTCCGGCGTCTACAACCAAGGCGCGATCGGCACGCTCTTCAACAGCGGCACGATCACGGGCCTCGGCGTGGGGATATTCGACCCTCTCTCTACAAGCTCCATCGGCCTTTTGACCAACACGGTCGGCGGCACGATCAGCGGCGTCTACTTCGGTGTCTCTAGCGCCGGCACCATGGGTGCGCTGATCAACAACGGGATGATCAGCTCGCAGACGGGCATGGGTGTCGATACCGAGGGGAGTCTGGGCACGCTGAACAACACGGGCACCATCACCGGTCGTAACAACGGCGTTTACGTCAGCGGCAGCCTGGGCAGTTTGACCAACTTCGGTGTCATCACCGGTAGTCTAGGGTCCGGTGTTTATAACAACGGCAGCATCGGGATCCTGAACAACAGCGGCTCGATCAGCGCGATCGGCAACGGCGGCACGATCGGCACGGGTGCGACCGGCATCGACAACACCGCGGGCGGCACGATCGGCGCGCTGACCAACAGCGCCACGATCGCCGGCACCAGCTTCGCCATTCTCAACAACGGCGCGATCCAGGGAACGATCGTCAACAGCGGGGTGATCGAAGGCGCCATCAGCTCGCCCTCTCAGGGGCTGACCTTCGCCGGCGGCGCCACGCGTACGATCGGCACGATCATAAGAAGAGCGGTCGGCACGTTCACCGGCTCCACCGGTGCGCTCACCTCCGTCGCGGAAGGCCTCATCACGGCGCCGGGGCTCACGCTCGCGTCCGGCAACATCCTGTTCAACGACAATGTCTCGGTCGGCTCGGGCACGTTCGCCAACACGGGGGCGAACGTCCAGATCAACAACGCGATCTCGATCACCGGCAACTACACGCAGAGCACCTTGGGCCTGCTGGCGGTGGGGGCGAGCTCGGCCGCCAGCTACGGCGAACTGGTGGGCAGCGGTGCCATCAACCTGGCGGGCGACAAGATCGACTTCGACCCGCTGGGCACCTTCACGCCGACCACCGGCCAGGTCTACACGCTGGCGGCCGGGGGCTCTTTGACAGCGTCCGGGGTGTCAGTCGTGGTGCCGTCCGGTTTCGGCGACATCACCAGCATCGTCAGCAACGACCTGCTGCTGACCGTCGTCGCCTGGCCGGTCACCACGTCGCTCACCGGCGCGGTGACCTTGTGGTCGGGCAACGGCTCGGTCGGCACCAGCGGCGCGATCACCGGCGGCGCAACGGGCGTGCCGGTGGCCGGAGCCGCGGGCACGCTGACCAACCAGGGCCTGATCAGCGGGTCGAGCAAGGGCGTGAGTGTCGGGGCGTCGGGCAGCCTAGGTGGCCTCAACAACAGCGGGACGATTTCGGGCACGACAGGTGTCAACAATGCCGGGACGCTGACTTCGATCGTCAACAGCGGCACCATTTCCGGCACCGCGAATGCGATCGCCAGTGCCGGCAGCCTGGGTCCGATCACCAACAGCGGCCTGATCGCCGGCAACTTGACGGTGGGGGGTACGCGGGACCTGACGATCGCCGGGGGCACCGGCAGGATGGGCACGCTGACGGGCTCCGACCGTTCGATCGGCGCGGCCGATGCAGGCGCGATTACGGCGCACGGTGTGACGTTCTCGACCGGTACGCTGCTGATGAACGACAACATCGCCGTCAATAGCGGCACTGGCCTGGTCACCAACGTCGCCGAGACCCTGCAGCTCAACAACCCGGTGTCCATCACCGGCAACTACACCCAGAACAGCACCGCCACGCTCGTGATCGGGGTCACGTTGCCGACGAGCTATGGCGAGCTGGTGGCCAGCGGCAATATCAACCTCGCGGGTGATAACATCACCATCGCGCCCCTGGCCGGGCCCCCGGCGAATGAAGTCCTGACCGTCGCGGCTGCCGGCGGCTCGCTGTCGGCCGGCGGCGTTTCGGTGACGGTGCCAGCCGGCTACAACGACAGCGTCAGCATTATCGGCCAGGACCTGGTGGTGACGCTCAGCTATTGGCCGGTGATCAACTCGATCACCGCGCCACATACGCTCTCCTCGGGCACGGGCTCGATCAGCCCCACCGGCACCATCAGCGGGACCACGGGCGTGCTCGTGATCGGCACTTCGGCCACGGCGCTCACCAACTCTGGCCTGGTCAGCGTGACAGGCGTCGGCGTGACCGTCGGCTCCGGGGCCGGCTTGCCCACGCTCAGCAACAGCGCGACCGTCTCGGCAGGGGGCACCGGCATCTCCAATTCGGGCAGCATCGGCACACTGACCAACGCCAGCACCGGGACGATCAGCGGCAAGAGCCTCTATGGCGTTGACAATAACAGTACCGGCACCATCGGCGTTTTGATCAACAGCGGCACGATCACCGGCGGCGGGCTTGGCAGCCGGGTCCGCGACGGCCTCTTCAACAATGGTGGCAGCATCGGGTCGCTCAGCAACAGCGGCAGCATCATCGGCGGCAATTACGGCATCTACAATAACGGCACGATCAACACGTTAACGAACACGGTCGGCGGCCTCATCCACGGCGGTAGCAACAGCGGCCTGCGCAACACCGGGACGATCGGTTTGCTGACCAATAGCGGCACGATCAGCGGCGGCAGCACCGGTGTCAGCAACAACAGTTCCATGGGCACGCTGACCAACAGCGGGATCATCATTGGCCGCACCGCAGGCCTGTCCAACTATGGCCCGCTCAGTCTGCTGTCCAACACGGGTACGATCACCGGAGCAACCGGCCTTTTCAATGCGAACCCGGTCGGCTCGCTCAGTAATGCCGGCACGATCTCTGGCAGCAATTTCGCCATCAACAACACCGGCACGATCCTGGGGACGATCACCAACAGCGGGCTGATCGCGGGTAACATCGCCTCGGGGCAGGCGCTGACCTTTGCTGGCGGAACCGGCGGCACGGTCGGCACCTTGACCGGGTATGACGGGTCGATCGGCACCGCCGACGAGGCGACGATTACCAGCAGCAACGGCCTGACGCTCGCGTCCGGCGCGATGCTGCTCAACGACAACGTCAATGTCGGCTCGGCCGTTTTCACCAACGCCGGGACCCTGCAGGTCAACAATCCGCTGTCGATCACTGGCAAGTATGCGCAGAGCAGCAACGCCTTGCTGGTGTTCGGCTACGCCTCGCCGTCCAGCTATGGCGAACTGGTGGGCAGCGGCAACGTCAATCTTGCGGGCGACAACATCGCCCTCACGACGCTGACCGGCGGCACGCTGACCAACGGCGAGGTCCTGACCCTCGTTGCCGCCGGCACGCTGTCGGCGAGCGGAGTTTCGGTGACGATGCCGGCCGGCTTCAACGACACCGTCAGCCTCACCAGCCAGGATTTGATCCTGACCGTTTACGACGCGCCGTGGCCGACACTCTCCACGTCGGTGACCGGCCCGGCGACCTTGAACGGGGGCAGCGGGCTAGTCACGCCCCACGGCACGATCACGGGTGGACCGACGGGCGTCCTGGTGAACGGTCCGGCCTCCAGCCTGACCAACCAAGGCCTGATCAGTGCGACCGGTGCCGGCGTCAGCATCACGTCGGCGGGCAGCCTGGGCGGCCTCAACAACAGCGGAACGATCGCGGGCGGCTCGACGGGCGTGAACAACGGCGGAACTCTGACTTCGATCGTCAACAGCGGCACGATCTCCGGTTCGGCGAACGCGATCGCCAGCGCCGGCAGTCTCGGTCCGATCACCAACAGCGGGCTGATCGCCGGCAACGTCACGGTGGCGAGCCCGCAGGATCTGACAATCGCCGGCGGCACCGGCACGATGGGAACGCTCACGGGCTCGACGGGCTCGATCGGGTTGCCCAGCGAGGGCACGATCACCGCGCACGGCGTGACCTTCAACACCGGCACGCTGTTGGTGAACGACAACATCGTCGTCAATGGCGGGGCGGGCTCGGTCAGCAACACCGGCGAGAGATTGCAGGTGAACAACCCGGTGTCGATCACCGGCAGCTATACGCAGAGCACCTTGGGCGCGCTGGTGATCGGCGTCACCTCGCCGACGAGCTACGGCGAGCTTGTGGCCAGTGGCAGCGTCAACCTGGCGGGTGACACCGTCTCGATCATCCCGACCAGCGGCGGCGCGCTGGCCAACGGTGAAGTCCTGACCATCGTCGCCGCCGGCACGCTGTCGGCGAGCGGCGTGTCGGTGACGGTTCCCACCGGCTTCACTGACACCACGAGCATCATCGGCAACGACCTGGTCGTGACGGTCAAGGAAGGGCCCTGGCCGACATTGTCGAGCTCTATCACCGGCCCAGCGACCTTGAACGGCGCCAGCGGGCTAGTCACGGGGACGGGCGCGATCACCGGCGGCCCGACCGGCGTCGCGGTGGTTGCCCCAGCCTCCAGCCTGACCAACCAGGGCCTGATCAGCGCGACCGGCGCCGGCATAAGCATTGCTCCGGCCGGCAGCCTGGGCGGTCTCAACAACAGCGGCATGATCGCGGGCGCCACCGGTGTCAACAATGCCGGGACTCTGACCTCGATCGTCAATAGCGGCACCATCTCCGGCTCGGCGAACGCGATCGCCAGCACCGGCAGCCTGGGGCCGATCACTAACAGCGGACTCATCGCCGGCAATATCACGGCGACGCCGCAGGACCTCACGATCGCCGGCGCGAGTGGCACTGTCGGCAATTTCAGCTCGTTCGGTACACTGACCGGCTCGACCGGCTCGATCAGCGCGGCCGACGAAGGCACGATCACGGCGCACGGTGTGACGTTCAACACCGGCACGCTGGTAATGAACGACAATATCGTCGTCAACGGCGGTTCCGGCACGGTCTTCAACACCGGCGAGACCTTGGGCCTGGCCAATCCGGTGACGATCACCGGGAACTACACTCAAAGCACGCTCGGCCAACTGGTGCTCGGCGTGACCTCGCCGACCAGCTATGGCGAGTTGGTGGCAACCGGCAACATCAATCTGGCAGGCGACAGCGTCTCGATCGTCCCGATCAATGGCGGATCGCTGGTCAATGACGAGGTGCTGACCATCGTAGCGGCCGGCTCGCTGTCGGCGGCCGGCGTGTCGGTCGCGGTCCCGGCCGGGTTCACCGAGAGCGCCAGCATCATCGGCAACGACCTGGTGGTAACCTTGTACGAAGGTCCGTGGCCGACTCTGGCCACGACGATCACGAGTGCCGCCACGCTAAACGGCGGCACCGGCCTGATCGCGCCGACGGGCAAGATCGCGGGCGGGCCGACGGGCGTGCTGGTTACCGGCCAGGCCTCCAGCCTGACCAACCAGGGCCTGATCACGGTGTCCGGTGCCGGCGTCAGCATCAGTTCGGCCGGCAGCCTGGGCGGGCTCAATAACAGCGGAACGATCGCGGGTGCCACCGGTGTCAAGAATGCCGGAATCCTGACCTCGATTGTCAACAGCGGCACCATCTCCGGGTCGGCGAACGCGATTGCCAGCGGCGGCAGCCTCGGTCCGATCACCAACAGCGGGCTGATCGCCGGCAACGTCACGGTGACGAGCCCGCAGGACCTGACCATCGCCGGCGGCCCTGGCAGCCAGTTTAGCACGCTGACAGGGGCCAGCGGCTCGATCAACGCCGCCGGCGTCGGCAATATTACCGCGCATGGCGTGACCTTCAGCACCGGCGTGCTGGTGATGAACGACAATATCACGGTCAATGGCGGCGCCGGTTCGGTCACCAACGTGGCCGAGACGTTGGGGCTGGCCAACCCTGTTACGATCACCGGCAATTACACGCAAAGCACCTTGGGTGCGCTGGTGATCGGGGTTACGTCGTCGACCAGTTATGGCGAGTTGGTGGCCAGCGGCAACATCAACCTGGCGGGCGACAGCATTTCCATTACGCCGATCAATGGCGGGACGCTCAGCAATGACGAGATCCTGACCATCGCGGCGGCCGGCGGTGTGCTGTCGGCAAGCGGCGTGTCGGTATCGGTTCCGACAGGCTTTACCGATACCACGACCCTCATTGGCCAGGACCTGGTGGTAACCATTGCGTCCACCTCCGGCTCGGCTTGGCCTGTCGTGACGCCGGTTCCCGGAGAGCACGTCCTGCCGCCGAGTGGAGGCACGGTCACGCCGTCGGGGACGATCTCGGGCGGGTCGACGGGCGTGACGGTGAGCGGCTCGTCTACCACGTTGACCAACCAGGGCTCGATCAGTGGTTCGATCGCGGGCGTGCATGTCGGTTCGGGCAGCACCCTGCTCGCACTCGACAATACCGGGACGATTTCGAGCACCGGCGGTGGCACGGTGACCGGCAACGGCGGCGCCGTCGCCAATACCGGCAGCATCAGCTCGCTCACCAACACCGGGAATATCTCGGGCACGGGCGGGGCGACGATCGGCGGTGTCGGCGTGCTCAATAGCGGCACGGTCGGCACGCTGGGCAATGGCACGGGCGGGATGATCTCCGGTCAGACCGCGGCGGTGCAGAACCAGGGCACCCTGGGCGGGCTCAGCAACAGCTCGACCCTGACCAGCCAGGCGCCGACCGGCATCCACAACGCCACGGGTGGCACGATCGGCACGGTGACCAACAGCGGCACCATCTCCGGCAACCTGATCGGGCTCAACAACTCCGGCTCGCTCTCGTCGCTTTCCAATACCGGCACGATCACCGGGACGGGCGGCGGCACGGTGAACGGCAACGACGCCGCGATCGTGAACAAGGGCGGCAGCATCGGCTCGCTCAGCAACAGCGGGTTCATCTCGGGCACAGGCGGGGCGACGATCGGCGGTATCGGTCTTCTGAACGGCAATACGCTGGGCAGCCTCAGCAACAGCGGCGGCGGGGTGCTGTCGGGCATGACCGCGGCGGTGCAGAACCAGGGCTCGCTGGGCGGACTCAGCAACAGCTCGACGATCAGCAGTCAGGCGCCGACCGGGATTGGCAACTTCGCTGGCAGCACGATCGGGACCTTGTCCAACACCGGCACGATCACCGGCAGCAACATCGGCCTCAACAATGCGGGCACGATCGGCACCCTCCTGAACGCGGGCCTGATCGATCCGCCCAATGCCGGCGTGAACAACACCGGCAGCATCGCAGTGTTCAATAACCCCGGGACGGTCTCGAGCACCGCGACCGCGCTCGCCAACAGCGGCATAATCGGCACGCTGCTCAACAGCGGCACGCTGACCGGCGCGACCGCGGTCAACAACAGCGGCAGCATCGGCGGGATCGGCAACACCGGACTGGTCATCGGCAACGTGGTCAACAGCGCGGCCAGTGCGCTTACCATCTCCGGCGCGTCGGGCAACGCCTGGGGCACGTTCGTGGGCGCAAACGGCGGCTCGGCCACGCTGTCGAGCCCGAGCGGGTTCGTGTTCTCGGGCGGCAACATCCTCTTGGAGGACAACGTTGCGGTCGGCAGCAAGGCATTGTCGGTCACGGGCGCCAACGTGCAGCTGGTGAGGCCACAGACCATCAGCGGGAACTATGCGCAGTCGGGCGGCTCGCTGGTGATCGGCGTCACCAACGCGGCGAACTATGGCTCGTTCACGGTAAGCGGCACGGCGAATGTGTCTAACACGATGATCGACCTGGTGGGCGGGGGCTTCGCCCGCGGCCAGAAATACGCGATCGTCGACGCGCGGGGCGGCGGCACCTACCTGAACGACACCGCCACGATCACTGGCCCGAGCAGCGGCTTGACGCCGGCGATCCTGGTTACGCCGGACATCCTCTATGTCGAGTTCCCCGGCCTGACCTACCAGCAGATCGGCGCCGCCTACGACCCCGTCGCCGGCAATATCGGCGCGACCCTCGACCGCATCGCGGTCGAGACCACGCCGACGGGGGTCTCGATCCAGAACAGCATCCTCTACGATATCAACAACCTGCCCACGACCGAGGCGCAGGGCGCCGCCATCCGGCAGCTGGCGCCCGTCCAGATCGCACCGGCGGCGCTGGCGGCCGGCAACGCAGTGCTGGCGAGCGGCGCGGTCGAGCAGCACCAGCTGACGACCGCCTATCTCTATCCCGGCGATAATCTCGAGGTGGGCTCGGGCGGCTACGACTCGGCGGCGTGGGGCCAGATGCTGGGCGGCGGCACCAGCCGTTCGGCCACCACCGACGCGGAAGGTTACGACACCACCAACTTCGGAGTGGCGGCCGGCCTCGACCACCAGTTCACCGCGAACATCTTCGCCGGCGCATCGTTCGGCTGGGTCCACAGCTGGGCGAACGCGACCGCGGCGCAAAGCGGCCAGAAGCTCAATGCCGACAGCTACCTGATGAGCCTCTATGGCACCTGGCGGAACGGCCCGATGTTCGTCAACGCCCAGGTCACCGGCGGGTGGGACGACTTCCACCAGGAACGGCCGATCAACTTCCTCGGCGCCCGGGCCTCGGCCAACTACTCGGGCGAGCAGATCCTCGGCCGTGCCAGCACAGGCTATGACGTCCGCCTGGGCAGCGTGACGCTGACGCCGATGGCGGGCTTTACCTGGCAGCGGTCGTGGACGGATGCTTACACGGAAACCGGGGCCGCCAGGCTTGCCAACCTCTCGGTCGACGGGCACGGGGTCGGCACGATCGAGCAGGATATCGGCGTCAAGCTCAACTCGGCGTTCAAGACCTCGTTCGGCACGCTGGTGCTCGAGCTGCGCGGCGAGTGGCTGCACGACTATACCCAGGGCCTGTTCCCGACCAGCGGCATCTTCGGCGACCAGCCCTTCACCGTCGGCACCGCCAGGCCCGCGCACGACGGGGCGCTCATTACCTACGGCGTCACCCTCAATCGCGACGACAACATGTCCATCCGCATCGAGGGCCGCAGCGACGTCCGCTCCGATTACCAAAGCCACAGCGGCATTGTGAAGGTCATCTTTGGCTTCTAGACTCCCACGATGATCGCAAAGACACAGTCCGCTTCCCCGTCGGCACAGGAACTGAGCATCGAGGAAGCGATCGCCCGCGCTCACGCCCACTGGAACGCGGGCCAGGCGAGTCAGGCGGAGTTCTACTGTCGCAAGGTGCTGGAGGTGTGGCCCGGCCAGGCCGATGCGCTGCATCTCCTGGGGCTGATGGCGCATAGCGCCGGCAATCTCGACCTGGCGCTGCACTATATCCGCCAGGCCTGCCTGGCGCCTCGGGCTTCGGCGCAGTATTTCAGCAACCTCGCCGAGATGTGCCGCCAGAAGGGGCTGCTGGACGAAGCGGAACGGGCGGGCCGTCAGTCGGTGGCGCTCAACCCGAACCTCGCCGCCGGCTGGAACAATCTCGGAATCATCCTCCAGGAATCCGGCAAGTTTGCCGAAAGCGCGGAGTGCCTGGAGCGCGTTGTCGCCATGCAGCGGGACAATCCCGAGGCGCACAACAACCTCGCGAATACTTACAAGCGCATGGGCAAGCTCGAATGGGCCGAGCGGGGATACGCCCAGGCGCTGAGGCTCAATCCGCGCTATGCCGAGGCGCACAGCAATTTGGCGTCGCTGCTCACCGACCTCGGCCATTTCGACCGGGCGATTGCCGAGGGGCGTCGCGCGGTCGAGCTCTCGCCCCGGCTGGCGGACGCTTATATCAACCTCGCCGCCATCGAGTATGCACGCCGCCGTTTCCCCGATGCCCTGCAATGGCTGGAGGCGCTCCTGGCCTTGGCTCCCAACCATCCCGCCGGGCTGGCGACAAAGGCCATGGCGCTCAAGGAGCTCAATCGGCTGGATGAGGCGCTGGCGCTGGCCCGCAAGGCGGTGGCCATGGTTCCAGGCAGCGCCGATGCACACAATACGCTGGGCCAGGTCCTGCAGGAGATGGACCAATTCGATGAGGCGATGGCAAGCTATGCCAAGGCCGCCAGCCTGCCCGGAACGGCGGCGGAACGGGCCCTCGTCAACCGCGCGACCTTGCTGATGGAAGCCGGGCGCGCGAGCGACGGGCTGGCGGCGTTCGACGCCGTGCTCGAAACGTATCCAACCTCGGCGTCGGCCTGGTTTGTCCGGGCGGAGCTCAAGACCTTCGCCGCGGGCGATCCCGATATCGCGCAGATGGAGGCGCTGCTGCGCGACGGCGCCGTCCAGTCCTTCAACGATCGCATGTCGATGCAGTTTGCGCTCGGCAAGGCCTGGCTCGACGCAGGGGACGACGCGCGTGCCTTCCAGTACCTGGAGGTCGGCAACCGCATGAAGCGCAGCACGATCGAATACGATGCCGCGGCGACCGCGAACTGGCTGCGCCAGATCGCCGAGCTGTTCTCGCGCGACCTGTTGAAGCGGAACGCGGCAAAGGCCGACACCTCCGCGCCCACTCCCATCTTCGTCGTGGGCCTGCCGCGTTCCGGCACGACGTTGATCGAGCAGATCCTCGCCTCCCATCCCGAAATCACCGGTGCGGGCGAGCTCGTGACGCTGCAGCGTCTGGTCGACGCGACGGGTGGCTATCCCGGGCGCATCGCCGAGATGCAGCGCGAGGACTTTGCCCGGCTGGGGCGCGACTACCTGGCCGAAGTGGCACCGCTCGCCAAGGGCCGGCCGTTCGTCGTCGACAAGATGCCGGCCAATTTTCTCCATGCCGGGCTCATCCGCCTGATCCTGCCGAACGCACGGATCATTCACAGCCGGCGCGACCCGGTCGATACCTGCCTGTCCTGCTATACCAAGCTGTTCACCGCCGAGCAGGCTTTCGCCTACGATCTGGGCGAACTCGGGCGGTTCTATCGCAGCTATCGCGATCTGATGGCGTATTGGCGCACGGTTCTGCCGGCAAAAGTCCTGACCGAGGTTGATTACGAGGCGGTGGTCGATGACCTGGAAGGCCAAGCTCGCCGCCTGATCGGCTTCCTCGGCCTGCCCTGGGACGAAACCTGCCTGCGCTTCCACGA
This sequence comes from uncultured Rhodospirillales bacterium, assembly GCA_964631425.1. GTDB lineage: Bacteria > Pseudomonadota > Alphaproteobacteria > BOG-932 > Roseiterribacteraceae > BOG-932. The sequence goes on along the minus strand of CAZVYC010000037.1, from coordinate 12,267 downwards.
AACAAGGCGCCCGGTCCGTACGGCCAGCCTTACCCAGGTGCGCCGGCCGCTTTATGCCTCATCCGTCGGGCGCTGGCGCAAGCACGCCGCCCATCTCACGCCGTTGCTGGCGGCGCTGGAGATCGATCCCGGCTGAAACCGTGCGAACGAGGCAGAGCCTCGAGGAGACACGCGATGCGCAACGTGAAGCGCAAGCTCGCCTTCGTTCTTGCTGCGTCCAACCATGGATCGATGATCGTGAACCGGTTCGACTACCGGATGGTGGGGCCCGATCAAGGTTACGGCGTCGGATTCCAGATCCTCGATTCGGCCTGCTTCGACCCGGACGAGGTTGAAATGGCGCTTGAATTGCTGGCGATCCGCCGCCGTCATCATGGCGATGGCGTCGTGGCGATCGATTGCGGCGCCAATATCGGCGTGCACGCGGTTGAATGGGCGGTCGCGATGACCGGCTGGGGCTCAGTGCTGGCGATCGAGGCGCAGGAGCGGATTTTCTATGCGCTGGCCGGAAATGTAGCGCTCAACAACTGCTTCAACGCCGTCGTCCGGCATGCCGCGGTCTCTTCCGAGAACGGCGTCATGCGGGTTCCCAATCCGGATTATCTCACCGCGTCGAGCTTCGGCAGCCTCGAGTTGAGGCAACGGTCCGGCAATGAGTTCATCGGCCAGACGATCGACTATTCGGTCGAGAGAACTGTCGAAATACCGAAGGTCGCGCTGGATGATTTCAAGATCCCGCGCGTAGACCTCATCAAGATCGATATCGAAGGAATGGAACTGGAAGCGCTCGAGGGGGCCCGGCAAATCGTCGAGCGGAGCCACCCGATCGTCCTGGTAGAGGCGATCAAGTCTGATTCGGAGCGCCTTCAGCGATGGCTGATCGATCGCGGCTACGCGGTTATGGTAACCGGCATCAATCTGCTGGCAATCCATGCCGGTGATGAGACATTGAATGATGTCAAGCTCAAGTGGCAGATCACGCCGTAGTGCAGCTTTGGTGGCCCTGCGGCCTCGCGCGATGTTATCGAGCGGGCTATGATCGTTTCATCAATAACGCGAACGAGTTGAGGACATGTCTGCTCCTGAATCGAGTCGATCCCGCCTTACGCCGTTGCGCCTGATCGCCGGTGTCGCGGTTCTGGCCGTTATCGGCGCCGCTGCGTTCGTGTTGAAGACGGGAGATGTGCCGTTCCTGGCCGGCATGATGACCGCCCGAAACCTTCCTCCCGCCGACAAGGCCGCGCCGCCCGCCGAGAAGGGTACGCCTGCCTGGAGCAAGCAGTGCGTGGCGAGCCCGGACGGCCAGAAGCAGGCTTGCTTCGTTCAGCAATTTGTCATCGCGGCGCCGCAGAACACGGTGTTGCTGAAGGTCATGTTCGGCTATCTGGGACCGGATAATAAGCCCAGGATGATCATTGAGGCCCCGGAGGGCATCCTCATCCAGTCCGGGCTTGTTCTCACCGTCGATACGCGGCAGCCTATGATGGTGCCGTTGCAGGCCTGCCAGCCCGGTGCGTGCCGGGCGGTGGTCGACATGGACGACCAGGCGCTGGACCAGTTCCGCAAGGGCAGCGTCCTTTCGGTTCGCTACCTGACCGGAGACCACAAGGCGGTCGACCTCCCGGTCAAGCTGGACTCCCTCGCGACGGCCCTGAAGCAACTCACCACCTGATCCGCATGCCTTCGCGCCCCAAAAAGCCCGTCGTCCCGCCGCCGGAGGCGATGA
>CAZVYC010000037.1:0-10531 GCA_964631425.1 uncultured Rhodospirillales bacterium | reverse complement strand
AGGCGATGAGCATCGAACAGGCCATGGCCATGGCCTACGCCCATTGGAACGCCGGGCAGGCAGCCCAAGCCGAGCAGCTTTGCCAGCGGGTGCTGGCGGCTGTGCCCGAATATCCCGACGCGCTGCATCTCCTCGGGCTGTTGGCCTATACGCACGGCAACCGGTCTCTCGCCATCGAGTACGTGAAGCGGGCCTGCGCCTCCCCGCGCGCGTCGGCGCAATATTTCAGCAATCTGGCCGAGATGTGCCGGCAGGACGGGCGGCGGGAGGAAGCCCTGTCGGCCGGGCGCCGGGCGGTGGAGATGGACGGGCACTCGGTCCCCGCCTGGAACAACCTCGGCATCCTGCTTCAAGAGATGGGCCAGCTGGACGAAAGCCTGGATTGCCTGCGACGGGTCATCAGCCTGGATCCGGACAGTCCGGAGAGCCACAACAACCTGGCCAACACGCTGAGACGGCTCGGGCGCTTGGCCGAAGCTCGCCGGCATTACGAGACCGCGCTCGAGCTCAGGCCCAACTATTCGGAGGCGCGCAGCAATCTCGCCAGCCTGGTGAACGAGCTCGGCGAGCCGGAACAAGCGGCGGCGACGGCGCGCGAGGCGATCGAAGCCGATCCGCGCAATGCCGACGCCTACATTACCGCCGCCGTGATTGCCCAGGCGCGCGGCCAGCCGGCGGAAGCCCTGCGCTGGCTCGACCATCTGTTCGGCTTCGCGCCCAGCCATGCCGGCGGGCAGATGGCTCGCGCGCGCATTCTCAGGGAGGCCGGCGACTTCGCCGGCGCCGAGCGGGCGGCCCGGATGGCGGCGACCGGCGAGAACGGCGAGGCCTATGCCGTTCTCGGCCAGATTCTCCACGCACAGGGGCGCGACGCCGAGGCGCTTGCCGCCTACGACCGCGCCCTGTCCCTGCCGATGGCGGGGAAGGACGGTGCGCTCGCCGGGCGCGCCGCCCTGCTGCTGGAGCGCGGACGAAGGGCGGAGGCGCTTGCCGCCTGCGACCAGGCGCTCGCCGTCAACCCGCGTTCCGCTGACGCCTGGCTCTATCGCGCCGATCTCAAGGTTTTCGCCGCGAACGATCCCGACATCGCGCGGATGGAACGCCTGCTGGCCGAAGGGGAGGGGCCCGAGCTTGGCCTCGCGGCCCGCATCGCGCTCAGCTTCGCGCTCGGCAAAGCATGGCTGGACGCCGGGGATCCGGACAAGGCGTTCGCCCATTTCGCAGAGGGCAACCGCCTCAAACGGGCGACCTTCGCCTATGACGCGGAGGCGATCGGGCATTGGATCGCCTCGATCGCGGAGCGCTTCACCCCTGCGGTGTTCGCGCGCCTCGCCGGCGCCGGACACTCGGCCGAGGCGCCGCTGTTCGTCGTCGGTATGCCACGCGCGGGGACTGCCCTGCTGGCGCGCAGCCTCGGCAGCCATCCCGCGCTCTACCGCGCAGGCGAGCTCAAGGTCTTGCCGACCATGGTGGAGCAGCTTCTGGGCCCCGACGGCCGCCCGGCCGGCTACCCGACGATGGTCGATGCGCTGCTGCCGAACGATCTCAACCGGCTGGGACAGTACTACGCCGAACAAGCCCGCACCCCGGCGGCGGGACCGGCACGCACCATCGACGAACTGCCGGCCAATTTCCTCCATGCCGGCCTGATCCATCTGATGTTGCCCAATGCCAGGATCATCCGCTGCCGGCGCGATCCGGTTGATACCTGCCTCGCCTGCTATACCAAGCTCTTCCATGACGAGCAGAAATTCTCCTATGACCTCCGCGAGCTGGGCCTGTTCCACCGGGCTTACGAAGGCTTGATGGATCATTGGCGGGCAGTGCTGCCTGCCGACCGGTACATCGAGGTCGATTACGAGGCCCTGTGCGCGGCGCCGGAGGACGGGCTTGGAAAGCTGACGGATTTCTGCGGCCTGGCGTGGGACGATGTCTGCCTCGAGCTCTTCCGGGATGCACCCGAACCGGCCGTTCCGGGTGCCGGTTGGCAAAGCCACGCCGCCCATCTTCAACCGCTGCTGGCGGCGCTTGAGATCGCTCAGTCCACTTCATGAACGCACTCACAGCCGACGAGGCGGAGCGGCAAGCCCGCGCCGCGCTCGATGCCGACCAGCCGGAGAGGGCGGAGGTGCTCGCTCGCGCCCTGCTGCCGAACGGCAGCGGCCTGCTGCGCTATTGGCAGCTGCTCGCCACCGCGCTCCGCCGGCAGGGGCGGATCGAGGAGGCGCGGCAGATCCAGGAAATGCTGGTGGAGAACTCGCCCGCCAACCTGGAGCTGCGCTTCGATTTGGCCGAGACCCTGCTGCTCCTGGGCGATTTCGACCGCGGCTGGAAGGAGTATCACTACCGGTACAACCTGTCCCACACCACCCATCTGGAGCGTAAGGTCCAAAAGCCGCGCTGGGACGGCCGGCCGCTGCCGGGCAAGACCTTGCTCATCCATGATGAGCAGGGTTTCGGCGACACGATTCAGTTCATGCGGATGGTGCCTTGGGCCAAGGAGCAGAGCCAGGCGCATGTCGTCCTGCAGATCGTCAAGGAGCTTCTGCCCTTTGCCGAGCGGCTGGACGGCATCGACGAGATCGTTCTGCGCGGGCAGCTGCCGCCGCCTTTCGACTGGCACTGCGAGATGATGAGCCTGCCCATGGCGACCAAGCTCAAGATGAGCCAGCTGCCGGGCCGCATGCCCTACATCCGGCCGCTGCCGGCACGGGTTCGCCGCTGGAAGAAGCGACTCGCCGAGATCGAAGGACTTAAAGTATCGGTGGTGTGGGCCGGGCGGTCCAACCATTTCAACGACCGCAACCGCTCCATGAACCTGGCGATGTTTGCGCCCTTGGGTATGGCGGGCGTGACCTTCCTGTCCGTCCAGAAAGGGTTCCGCGTCGAGGAGGCGAAGGCGCCACCCGCCGGCATGAACTTCATCGATCTCGGTCCCGAGATCGACGATTTCGAGGATACGGCGGCGATCTTCAGCATCGTCGATCTGCTCATATCGGTGGACAGCTCGCCGATCCACCTGGCCGGCGCGATGGGCCGGCCGGTGTGGGTACTCTTGCCCTACATCCCCGACTGGCGCTGGCTGATGGCGCGCTCCGACACGCCCTGGTACCCCTCGATGCGGCTGTTCCGCCAGACCGCACGCGGCGACTGGCCGGGGGTAATGGCGCAAGTCGCCGAGGCGCTCGCCGCGCTCAGGGATGGCCGCTGAAGCAGCCCGTCCAACATAGTTCCATGGCTTGCCGCCAGCCGGCAGTATCCGTACTCTCTGAGCCCCATTATACCGCCAGCCGGAACGGCCGATGGACCGGATCGACGCCATGAAGGTGTTCGTCGCGGCTCTCGACGAGGGAAGCCTCGCAGGGGCGGCCCGCAAGCTCGGCAGGTCGCCGGCGGCGGTCAGCCGCGCGGTCGCCTTTCTCGAGGCGCATGTCGGCGCCGAACTGCTTCACCGGACAACGCGGTCGATGAAGCTCAGCGAAGCCGGAGAACGTTACGCCGCCGCCTGCCGGCGCGTACTCACCGACCTTGAGGAGGCGGACATCATCGCGGCGGGCGAGCGCTCGGCGCCGCGTGGACTTTTGACGATCACCGCGCCGGTCGCTGCCGGCGAAGATATTCTGCGGCCGATCATCGATGATTTCATGGACGAATATTCCGCGGTGAATGTCCGCCTTTATTTTCTGGATCGGCCCGCCAACCTGATCGACGAGGGAATCGATCTGGCGCTGCGCTTCGCGCATCTGGCCGATTCCACGCTGATCGCCGTCCGGCTCGGCGAAGTCCGACGCGTCGTCGCTGCCTCGCCGCGCTATCTGGCGCAGAACCCGGTGATCGAGCAGCCGACGGATTTGGCCAAGCATCAGATCGTGGCCATGACCCATTTCGGGATCGACAGCTGGAGCTTTCCCCCGCTCAATGGCTCCTCGGTGCCGCGCACGGTCCACTTCACCCCGCGCTTCATCGTCAACAGCATCAGGGGCGCGGTCGCCAGTGCCGTCGGCGGGCGCGGCGTGACCCGGATGTTCTCCTATCATATTGCCGATCAGATCAGGGAAGGGTCGCTCCGGATCCTGCTCGCCGGCGACGAGCATGCGCCGCTTCCCGTCCACCTGCTCGCGCCGCACGGGCGAATGCAGGTGCCGAAGGTGCGGGCGTTCGTCGATTTCGCCGTTCCGCGGCTGAAGGGGCATTTCGCCAGGCTCTCGCGTGAGGCCGACCCCGGCGGCACGAGTATTCAACCGGTTGTCGGAAGAGTGTCTGCCGAATAGCGCGCATTCACTCGGTACCTGGTCGAGTTTACGTCTTGACCGTCCGGCGCATACCGCGCTCGACGACAACAATGTCGAGGTTCAATCATGGGTATCGAGCAGAAGGTCGCCGTCATCACCGGCGCATCCCAAGGGATCGGCGCTGCGCTGGTCAAGGCCTTCCGGGATCGCAACTACCGCGTGGCCGCCAATTCCCGCTCCATCAAGCCGGATAGCGATCCGGACGTGCTGACGATTGCCGGCGATATCGCCGACCCGGCACCCGCGGAACGTTTGATATCCGAAGCGCTCGCTCGGTTCGGCCGTGTCGACACGCTGGTGAACAATGCCGGCATCTTCATCGCCAGCCCGTTCACCCGATACACCGCTGACCAGTTCGCCTCGGTGGTTGCCACGAATCTCGCCGGCTTCTTCCATGTGACCCAGCGCGCCGTCGAGGCGATGGAACGGCAGGGCCGCGGCCACATCGTGAACATCACGACCAGCCTGGTCGATCACGCCAATTCGAACGTGCCGTCGGTCCTGGCGTCGCTGACCAAAGGCGGGCTCGACGCGGCCACCCGGTCGCTGGCGATCGAATATGCCAAGCGAGGCATCCGCGTGAACGCCGTCGCCCCGGGCGTCATCAAGACCCCGATGCACCAGCCCGAAACCTACGAGTTCTTGAGCAATCTGCATCCGGTCGGACGCATGGGGGACATCTCCGACATCGTCGGCGCGATCCTCTATCTCGAAACTGCCGGCTTCGTGACGGGCGAGATCCTTCACGTCGATGGCGGCCAGAGCGCCGGGCATTAGAGCGAATCGCGATCAACCTGATCGCGTGAATCCGTCAAGGCTAATCCATCCCAGTCGGAGACAAGATCATGCCTTTCGTATCGATCCAGCTGACCCGCGAGGGAACCGAACCCGGCGTCGACCATGTCACGCCCCAGCAGAAAGCCGCCATCTACAAGGGCGTCAGCCAGGTCCTGCTCGACGTCCTGAAGAAGCCACCCGAATGGACCTGGGTGGTCTTCCAGGAAGTCGAGATGGAGAACTGGGGCTGGGGCGGCATGCCGGTCGCTGAGTACCGCAAGCGGCTGCAAAGCAAAGCTGGCTGAACCAACTACAGGCAAACGAGAAGGAGGCACACGATGTCAACCACCACGCGCAATCCACTGCTCGATCTGCTCGGAATCGACTTGCCCATCATCCAGGCCCCGATGGCCGGCGTATCGTCGCCGGCCATGGCGGCGGCTGTCGCGAATGCTGGGGCACTCGGCTCGATCGGCGTGGGCGCCACCGATGCCGGGGGCGCCCGCGCCATGATCGCGGCGGTGCGGGAGCGCACAAACAGATCGCTGAACGTCAACGTGTTCTGCCATCAGCCGGCAAAGGCCGACCGGCAGACCGAAGCCGCATGGATCGAACGGCTGCGCCCGGAATTCCGGTCGCTGGGCGCGACGCCTCCGCAGACGCTCGGCGAAATCTACCGCAGCTTCGTCGAGGATGACGCGATGCTGGCCGCGCTCATCGCCGAGCGACCCAAGGTCGTCAGCTTACATTTCGGCCTGCCCGCGCCGGAGCGGATTTCCGCGCTGCGCAATGCCGGGATCGTGCTTATGGCATCGGCGACCAGCCCGGCTGAGGCGCGGATCGCGGCGGCGGGCGGCGTCGATGCCATCGTCGCCCAGGGTTATGAGGCCGGCGGTCATCGCGGGGTCTTCGATCCCGACGCGGCCGACGACCGGCTCGGCACGATGGCGCTGACCCGGATCCTCGCGCGGGAGATCAATCTTCCGGTCATCGCGGCCGGCGGTATCATGGACGGCGCGGGCATCGCCGCGGCGCTCAGGCTCGGCGCGGCAGCCGCGCAGCTTGGAACCGCCTTCGTCGGCTGCGACGAAAGCCTTGCCGACAGTGGCTATCGCGCCGCTTTGTTCAGTGAGGCCGCGCATCATACGATTATGACACGTGCGATATCCGGCCGGCCGGCGCGCAGCCTCGCCAACCGCTTCACCCGGTTCGGGGCGGGTGTTGCACCTCAGGACATTCCCGCCTATCCGATCGCCTACGACCTGGGCAAGGCACTCCACGCCGCCGGCAAGGCCAAGGGCGAATTCGGCTTCGGCGCGCAATGGGCAGGCCAGGGCGCACCGCTGGCCCGGGCGATGCCCGCGGCGAAGCTGGTCGCGACCTTGGCCGAAGAACTCGGTGATGCCTGAGGGATCGGGGCAATGCCCACCTGACGCGACGCCCGCCTATTTTTTCAACCGCAAGACCGCTGCCCGGTTCCGGAGTCGCATTCGATTTGTCTGACGAGAAGACGGCATCCGCCACGCATTCTAAGCAGTAATCGTTGCAAACGCTGGGGCTGGCGATTCATTTGCGAGTCTCGGAACAGCGATCTGCGGCAGGCGTTTGCAGGGCGAAGCCCTGCTATGGCGTAAGGAGGCTCAAGGCATGTCAGCCCATTCCGGAGAGACGGCGCGGCAGACCGGCGATTTCCGCTGCGAGCGCTGCCACCACCAGGTGCATGTGACCAAGGGGCACACGATTCCGAAGTGCGCGAATTGCGGCAACGACCAGTTCGACACGCGCTACCACGAGCCCGGCAACAAGAGCAGCTGAGGCGCGGCATCATCATCCGCTCGTCGGCGCGGAGGCACTCCCATCAACCCGCTCGCAAAGTCTCCAGCGGAATGTCATAGCGCTCGACGTATGGGCGGAACCGTTCGGCGATGGCGGCTTCGTCCAAACCGAATTCCTGCGGGTCGTAGCCATGGCGGCCGAAGCGGCCCTTGGGATGCGATTCGATGTGGGCGGTCATCGCGCGCAGGGCTTGGCCTTCCAACGCATCGCCGAATGCCGCGTAGACCCGTCGCATCGTGGCGATCGGGTCGCGGGCCAGGTCGGCATATTGCACATCGACGATCCGCGTGCCGGGATTGGCGTCGCGGAACGCATCGACCTTCGCGATCGACCTTGCCAGCATGTCCGTCCAGTGGTCAGCGATGTAGCGGCGATGATCCGCATCCGAGAACGTCCGGGTCAGCGTCGTGATCAGACTGCAGACCGAGGTGCACAAGACGACCGGATCGCGATGCATCAGCACCAGACGCGCATCGGGATAGACGGCGGTCAGCGCATCCAGGTGCAGCGCGTGATGCGGGGTCTTGAGGGACCAGCGCTGGCGGCGCACGCCGCCGCTCTGCAGCACCTGCAGCACGCGCTTGTGATACTCATAGGCCGACCGATGGTCGGTGCCGTGCAGCCAGTCGGCATAGGTCGGAACGTTCGCCATCGCTTCCCAGGTCAGGCTCTTGAAGTCCTGGTTCAGGATTGAGATGCATTCCGTCGGCCCGTCCGGCTCTTCGCTCTGCACGACGCGCATGCGCGGATTGATCTGGTCCATCATGGCCATGGTGGCCCGCGTCGCCTCGATACGCGGATCGGTCGCGAGCGTCTCCGGCGTGGGCGGTGGAATGCTGTCCCCGGCTTCCCACCGGAACAGCGGCCGATGCCGTTCGTCCTTTTCCAGCAGATAGGTCAGGAGGGTGGTGCCGGCCCGGAACATGCCGATCACGACGAACGGCGCCTCGATGCGCTCGTCCGCGACTCCCGGATGGCGTTTTACCCAATCGACGACCCGCAAGCGGTTGGCAAGGGCGGAGAGGATCGCGCCCGGAATGGCGGCCGCACCGAATGGGTTGAGCGCGGCCTCCGACGATGCAGAGTCGCAATAGACCTGCAGTCCTTCGCGGAAGCTGTCATCGCCGAAATCGCTGAGGCCCGTCCGTTCGCAGGCGGCGCTGATAAGCGCGTCGGCTTGGATTTGCATCGCGCGGTTCCCCCCTTTCAATCTCGCGGATTCGGACGAATCCGGCCCACGAGCTTCAATTTATGAGTCCCCAGCTTTAAACGCCCTTCCGCGGCGGTAACAAGGGTTAACGTCACCAATTAATGACGGCCAGGATGTTCGAATAATCGTCGGTCCAGGGACGGCTTGTCGGCGCGACGGGTTTCCACAGCTCTTCGTTCCCCAGCACGGCCAGATCGTCACTGTTTCTCGCGACCACCATCCACTCCGACGCCCATTTTTGGTCGCCTCGGCCAAGCGCGGTTTCGTCCTCGTCCGACGCCAGGCGGGCAGTCAGGCCGACACTCCCCGCCGTCGCCGCGATGACCGGGCCCAGCGTCAGGTAACGGTTGGAGATGTGGAACACGATGATGCCGCCCGGCGCCAGCTTCTCGGCGTAGAGCGCCATCGCTTCCCGGGTCAACAGGTGGATCGGGATCGCATCCGAGCTGAAGGCGTCCAGGATGATCAGGTTATAACGCTGGTCCGGCTGCTGCCGGAGCATCAGCCTTGCGTCGCCGGTGACGATGCCGGGATGGGCGGGACAGTCGCTGAGCAAGGTGAACCAGCGCCGCGTCTGGGCGATGCGCTCGACCGCCGGATTGATCTCGAAATAGGTCCAGTCCTCGCCATCGTGGCCGTAGCAGGCGATGCTGCCGGCGCCGAGCCCGACGACGGCGATATGCTCGGTGCGCCCGGTGCCGTCGAGCCGCGCGAACAGGCGTCCGAGTGGCCCCAGCGGATGGTAATAGGTGATGGGCTGCAGTCGCCAATGCGGGTCGAGACTCTGCGCGCCATGCACCGTGCTGCCGTTGTACAGAACGTGGAAGCGCGTGCGATTGCCCGTCAGGGGCTCGTCGGTGACCTTGAGGATGCCGAAGAAGTTGCGCTCCTGGTGCAGCGAATCCTTGAGATCGGGGATGACGATCGAGACCAGCAGCAGCACCATGACGGCCATCGCCAGCCGGAGCGGACGGCGCATGGTGAGGCATGCAGCGGCTGCGACCACGCCCGCCGCATCCAGCTGCAGCCAGTTCGACTGTTCTCTCAGCCATGGCACGTAAAGGCTCATCGGGTCCGCAAGAAAAAGGAACAGTAGAACGGGCAGCACCAGGTCGAGGGCCGCCGCGCCGCGGCGTTTCCACGATGGCCAGACGCCCGGCCGCAGGAGGCAGGCGAGCACCAGCGCCAGCGGATATTCTGCCGCGCTGTCGAAGATCATCGGGCTCAACAGCGCATTGAACCAGCCGCCCAGCGCGCCGCCCAGGGCGACCCAAAGATAGAACTCGGTCAGGTGGGCCGGCGCCGGCCGCGATACCGCAAGCATTCCGTGGCAGGTGAGCGCGGTTGCGGTGAACGCCGCCAGGTTGATGATAACCAGGACGATCCATGGGACGTCCATGCTCCACAGCCCGATCGCGCCCACGGCTGCGATGAGCACGAGCTGGGCCCAGAGCGCGGCCTTCACCGGCGGCCTGGTGCCGAACGCGACGACGAAGGTCAGCAGATAGAGCGCGAGCGGCACCACCCACAACAGCGGCACGGCCGCGACGTCGGTCGAAATATAGGTCGTGACGCCGAGCAGCAGGCTGGACGGAAGGGCCGACAGCGCCAGCCAGCGGAACCGGTCGCGCCAGGAGACCGCCTCGCTTGGCACGGCGGCCGGAGCCGCCGGTTTTCGCGCGGCATGGCGGACGGCGACGGTCGCGCAGGCCAGGATCAGCAGGCCGAGGAGCGCGAACCCGAAGGACCACAGCCGCTCCTGGTCCGTGAGGCGCAGCGATGGCTCGAGGATGAAAGGGAAAGCGAGCAGCGCAAAGAAGCTTCCGGCATTGCTCGCCGCATAGAGGAAATACGGGTCGCGCGAGCCCTCGGCGCGCGATGCGGCGAACCAGCGCTGCGCCATCGGCGCGGTGCCTGCGATCACCACGAAGGCCGGACCGACCGAGCGCAGCAGCGCCGTCACGAGCCACAGGCGCGGGTTCTCGCCGGGGGCGACGGTGCTTGTTGGAAAAGCGATCGGCAACGTCGATCCGGCCGCGAGCATGAGGCTGAGATGCAGCAGGGCCTGCCAGCGCGGCGCCAGCCATCGGGCCGTCAGATGGGCGTAGGCATAGCCCGCGAGCAGAGCAGTCTGGAAGAAGGCGAGGCTAACCACCCAGACGGTGGGGCTGCCGCCCAGGAGGGGCAGCAGCACTTTGGCTGCCAGCGGCTCGATCCAGAACAGTAGGAAAGCAGCGACGAAGAGCGTTGCGCCGAACAGGAACGGTCCCCAGGGATTGAGGTCTACCCGATCGACCTTATACGCCCGCCGTGCGCTTCTCCTACAGATTTGCGCGGTCGACTCGACATGTCCTGAATTAACGCGGAGGTTTGCGCGGGGAGCGCGGGGATGACGGAAAACGAAATCGGCGGTCAG
>CAZVYC010000036.1:15565-29051 GCA_964631425.1 uncultured Rhodospirillales bacterium | reverse complement strand
TGGCCGCGACCTGGGCGGTGGCGCTCGGCAGCAACCAGTCGGCGCTCTGGATCCTGATCGCCAATGCCTGGATGCAGCATCCAGTCGGCGCGCGCTTCAATTTCGACACCATGCGCATGGAGGTGACGGATTTCACCCAGGTGCTGCTGAACCCGGTGGCGCAGGCGAAATTCGTCCATACGGTCAGCGCCGGCTATGTCACCGGCGCCATGTTCGTGCTGTCGGTCAGCGCATTTTACCTGCTGCGCGGCCGTAACCTCGAACTCGCCCGGCGCTCGGTCGCGGTGGCCGCCGCCTTCGGGCTCGCCTCGGCGCTGTCCGTCGTCGTCCTGGGCGACGAGAGCGGCTACACCGCCGGCGAGAATCAGAAGATGAAGATCGCCGCGATCGAGGCGATGTGGGAGACCGAAGCGCCGCCCGCGAGCTTCACGATCGTGGGTCTGCCTGACCTCAGCAATGAATCCACGCATTTTGCCGTCCGCGTCCCCTGGGCGCTCGGGCTGATTGCGACCCGGTCGGTCGACGAAACCGTCCCCGGGATCAAGGAGCTGGTGGTTTCCGCCGAGGTTCGCATCCGGCGCGGCATGATCGCCTACGACGCGCTCAAGAAGCTCAAGACCGACCGCGGAAACGCCGAACTGCGCGCGACGCTGGACGCGCACGCGGGCGACTTGGGCTACGCGCTGCTGCTGAAGCGCTTCACCCCCAACGTCGTAGATGCTACCGACGAACAAATCAGGGCGGCGGCGCTCGGCACCGTGCCGGACGTGCCGAAGCTGTTCTGGAGCTTCCGCGTGATGGTCGCGCTGGGCTTCTGGTTCATCCTGCTGTTCGCTGCGGTTTTCTACCTCACCTGGCGGCGCCGGATTGCGACCAGCCGCACGGTGCTGACCTTGGCGCTGTGGTCCTGGCCCTTGCCCTGGATCGCGGCGGAGCTCGGCTGGATCGTTGCCGAATACGGCCGTCAGCCCTGGACAATCGAGGGCGTGCTGCCGACCTATCTCGCGGTGTCGAGCCTGCCCGCATCCAGCGTCGCGGCCAGCCTGATCGGCTTCGTGCTGTTCTACACGACGCTGCTCGTCGCCGACGTTTTCCTGATGCTCAAATATATCGGTCTTGGCCCCAAGGCCGCACCCGTGGCGGTGGATGCGCCGCCGGCCGTGCCGTTGCAAGTTGCCTAGGAGACGGAGATGTTCGATTACGAAATCCTGCGCGTCATCTGGTGGCTGCTGCTGGGCGTCTTGCTCGTGGGGTTCACGGTCACGGACGGCTTCGATCTCGGCGTCGCTATGCTGCTGCCGATCGTCGGCCGGCGCGATATCGACCGCCGGGTCATGCTGAACACCGTCGGACCGGTGTGGGAGGGCAACCAAGTCTGGTTCATCCTGGGCGGAGGCGCCATCTTTGCGGCGTGGCCGCTGCTCTACGCCGCCGCCTTCTCCGGCTTTTATTTCGCGATGCTGCTGGTGCTGGCGTCGCTGATCATCCGGCCGGTGGGGTTCACCTTTCGCTCGAAGATGCCGGGCGCCGCCTGGCGCCGCGCATGGGACTGGGGCCTGACCGCAGGCGGCTGGGTCCCGCCGCTGATCTTCGGTGTCGCCTTCGGCAATCTGTTCCTCGGTACGCCGTTCCGTTTCGACGACGACCTGCGCTTCACCTACGAAGGCGGCTTTTTCGGGCTGCTCCGGCCGTTCGCGCTCGTCTGCGGCCTCGTGTCCGTCGCCATGTTCGCGTTGCACGGATCGGCTTACCTCGCGGTCAAGACCGAAGGCGACATGGCGGCGCAGGCGCGACGGGTGACGGTCGTCGGCGGCCTCGCCCTGATGGTGCTGTTCGCGCTCGCCGGCGTATGGCTCTGGCAGGGGCTCGACGGCTATGCCCTGGTCCAGCCGGCCGCCTATGACGGGCCCTCCAATCCGCTGATCAAGCAGGTCGTCCGGCAGGCCGGCGGCTGGATGGCGAATTATGCCGGCAATCCGCTGTTGCTGGCCGTCCCGATCGCCGTGTTCCCGCTGACCACGCTCGCCATATTCCGGACGCGTCGACGGCCAATCGTCAGCTTCGTGCTGACGGGTCTCATTTGCGCGTTGGTGATCGCCACGGCCGGGATCAGCCTGTTTCCGTTCCTGCTGCCGTCGAACAGCGCGCCGGACATGAGCCTGACGATCTGGGACGCTTCGTCCAGTCGGCTGACGCTGGCCATCATGCTCGGTCTGGTGGTGGTCTTCCTGCCGATCGTGCTGGCCTATACCGGCTTCGTCTATCGAGTCATCCGCGGCAAGGTTACCGCCGCCGCGGTCGCCTCGTCCGATCATTATTATTAGCGAGGGTGCAATGTGGTATTTCGCCTGGATCCTGGGATTGGGGTTCGCCTGTGCCGCCGCGATCCTGAATGCGATGTGGTACGAACTGGACCGCGACTCGGAGATGGCCGGCCGTGCCGGCGCGAAAACCCCGTTGTCGTGAGACTTGGATAGACCGAGCCCATGCGGCGCAGGAGAAAGATACTAAATAAGGCCTAGTCGTATTCACCAGGATGGCGAGCGGTGAAGGAAACCAAGCTCCAGCCCGCGACCGCGATGATGTTCGACGGCCCGGGCCGGCCTTTGCGCCCGGCCTCGATCACGCCACGCGATCCGGGGCCGACTGAGATCGTGATCCGCGTTGCCGCCTGTGGCGTCTGCCGCACCGATCTCCACGTCGTCGACGGCGAGCTTACGCATCCGAAGCTGCCGCTGGTGCCCGGCCACGAGATTGTCGGCCGGGTCGTGGCGCTGGGCCGCGATGTCGATCGGTTCCATATCGGCGACCGCGTCGGCGTGCCGTGGCTCGGCTGGACCTGCGGGCAATGCGACTATTGCCTTGGCGGCCGCGAGAATCTGTGTCCGCGGGCGCGCTTCACGGGCTACGATATCGATGGCGGCTATGCCGGCTATACCGTCGCCGACCACCGCTACTGTTTCCCGCTGCCCCCGTCCTATTCTGATGTCGAGGCTGCGCCGCTGCTCTGCGCCGGGCTGATCGGCTACCGCACCCTCAAGATGGCCGGCGATGCGCGGCGGGTCGGCATCTATGGCTTCGGCGCCGCCGCGCACATCGTGGCCCAGGTCGCGCGATACCAGGGACGCGAGATCTATGCTTTCACCAGCCCGGGCGATGTCGTCGCGCAGGATTTCGCGCGCGGGCTGGGGGCTGTCTGGGCGGGTGGGTCGGACGCGCCGTCTCCGGCGCCTCTCGATGCCGCGCTCATCTTCGCGCCCGTGGGCCCGTTGGTACCGGCGGCGCTCAAGGCCGTGGACAAGGGCGGAACCGTGGTGTGCGGCGGCATCCACATGAGCGACATCCCATCCTTTCCTTACAGCGTCCTTTGGGAGGAACGCACGCTGCGCTCAGTCGCCAACCTGACGCGGCGCGACGCCGAGGAATTCCTCGCGTTGGCACCCAAGGCGGACGTCGTAACACATACAAGCGCGATGCCGCTCGGCCAGGCGAACGAGGCCTTGTCCATGCTCCGCGAAGGCCGGTTGAGCGGCGCCGCCGTGCTCGTCCCCGCAAGGGCGTGATCCTCACGATTTGATTTTGATTCAGGTCAAGGCCGCCAAGTCGGCAATGGCGTCTCCTTAATTACTGCGGCCTTCAAGGGCCGGTGCCTATGTGAGGAGAGCAAGGCGATGTCGCTAGGAGAAAAAGTGTATCTTGCGACGATCCTGTTCATGTTCGTTGGCTTCATGGTCCTGATGGCCGTCCTGAGTTGGCTCGACGCGAAGGACGAGTGGATACGCAAGGCCCGCGCCAGCCAGGCAGCCGCCAAGAAGGGTGGCGCCATTTCGGGCAGCGCACCCGCGCACCGTTGACGAATTGCCGGCTATGGGCGGGTAAGCCGACGCCGGTATTGGCAGCGGGATTGCTTTCGCTTCAGCGTTTTGCTCAATTTCGCGGAATTCCGGCCTCGAGAATTGGGCTTCCGCGACCTGCATGCCAGAAAGCAATGCGTGGCTCCGCGCCGTGATCGACATAGCGGTCGACGGCATTGTCATCATCAGCGAGCAGGGCCTCGTCAGGCTCTATAATCGCGGTTGCGAACGGCTGTTCGGTTACGCTGCAGCGGATGTCATCGGGCAGAATGTCAAGATGCTGATGCCCGAGCCCTACCAGGGCGAGCATGACGGCTACCTCGCGCATTACCGTGAGACGGGCGAACGGCGCATCATTGGCATCGGCCGCCATGTCCGGGGCCGCCGCGCCGATGGTTCGGTCTTCCCGATGTATCTCTCGGTCGGCGAATTCGTGCAGGATGACGGCGAGCGGCTGTTCGTCGGCATCGTGCGCGACACGACCGAGCAGCACGCTTTCGAGGAGACGCTGCGCGAGCAGGCGGAACGGCTGCGCTCGATCCTTGAGACGGTGCCCGACGCGATCATCGTCATCGACGATAACGGGCTGATCGAATCTTTCAGCCCGGCGGCGGAACGGCTGTTCGGCTGGAAGGCCGCGGAGGTCATAGGCCAGAACGTCAACATCCTGATGCCCTCGCCCTATCATGCGCAGCATGATGGCTATCTCGCCCGCTATCGGCGGACCGGGGAGCGGCGGATCATCGGCATCGGTCGCGTGGTGGTGGGGCAGCGCCGCGACGGCTCGACGTTCCCGATGGAGCTCGCCGTCGGTGAGATGAACCGGCCATCGGGCCGCTTTTTCACCGGCTTCGTCCGCGACCTCAGCGAGCGGCAGGAGGCAGACAAGCGGCTGCAGGAGTTGCAGAGCGAGCTGCTCCATGTCGCCCGCCTGTCCGACATGGGGCAGATGGCCTCGGCGCTGGCGCATGAGCTCAACCAGCCCCTGACTGCGGTGGTCAACTGGGCCCAGGCGGCCAGACGCCTTTTGCAGACACAGAACAGCGTTTCCCCCAAGGCGCTCGAATTCCTTGATAACACGATCTCCCAGGCCAATCGGGCGGGCCAGATCATCCGGCGTCTGCGCAACTTCATCGAGCGCGGCGAAACCGACCGCCAGGCCGAGGACATCAACAAGGTTGTCGAGGAAGCGGCCGCGCTCGCGCTCGTCGGCGCCAAGGAGATCGGCGTGCGCGTGCTCTTCCGGTTCACCGCCGGGCTGCCGCAGCTCATGATCGACAAGGTCCAGGTCCAGCAGGTGGTGATGAACCTGGTCCGCAACGCGATCGAAGCGATGTCCTCGGCGCCTCGCCGCGAGCTCGTCATCTCGACCGCGCTCGACGAAGGCATGATCGAGGTCTCGGTCGCCGATACCGGGCCGGGCTTGGCGCCCGAGGTTGCCGCCCAGCTTTTCCAGCCCTTTGTCACGACCAAGGAGAAGGGCATGGGGTTGGGGCTTTCGATCAGCCGCTCGATCATCGATAATCTGGGCGGGCGGCTCAAGGCGACCCCCAATCCGGACGGTGGCGTGATCTTCTGCTTCGGCGTTCCGGTCGAATCGATCGAAGGCGAGGAGGATGTCGGCTGATCAGACTGTGTTCATCGTCGACGACGACGATGCGGTGCGCGAATCACTGTCGGCGTTGCTGGAGTCGAACGGCTTCACGACCCTGACGTTTCCATCTGCATTGCATTTCCTGGCACGCTGCGACCGGCGCGCCAACGGCTGTCTGCTGGCCGACGTCCGCATGCCCGAGATGGATGGGCTGGAGCTTCAGGAAAGGGTGGCTGCCGAATTCCCGGACCTCGCGGTCATCATCATCACTGGCCACGGTGACGTGCCGATCGCCGTCCGGGCGATGAAGGCCGGGGCCAACGATTTCATTGAGAAGCCGTTTGACGAGGAAACGATCGTCGGCGCGGTACGCCGGGCGCTGGAGCAGGCGGCGCACACGCAGCGGCACGGCGCCGATTCCACGGCTGCGGCCGCGCGCCTGGAACTGCTGACCCCACGCGAGCGCGAAGTGCTCCAATGGGTCGTCGCCGGCCTGCCAAACAAGACGATCGGATATGACCTCGGGATCAGCGCGCGCACGGTGGAGATCCATCGCGCCCGTGTGATGGAGAAGATGCAGGTCAGAAGCCTCTCGGCGCTCGTCAGGATGGCGCTCGCGGCCGGCGTCGTGCCGGTCGATTGACCGCAGCCAACGATCGCCCATCCGTAAGATCCCCTAGGGACCATTCCGAATTATGGAGAAAGGTCCGGCGATCTAAACCAGCAGCGTCCACCACGTTGAACACAGGTGATGCTGATGCAACCGCAGACCGCAAGGACTGTTTCAGAATTTCGCGCGCCGAACCTCCGTTCGACGTTGCCGGCAGTGGGCTTCGAGGCCGAGCCCGACCTTTTCGCACCCTTGGGAACCGTCGTCACGGTGCGTCAGGGTGGTGCGCTCTACGCCGAAGGCGATAGCGCGCACCACTGGTACCGGGTCCGCTCGGGCGTGCTGCGGACTTGCAAGCTGATGTGCGACGGTCGCCGGCAGATCGATAATTTCCTCTTTCCAGGCGACTATTTCGGCCTCGAAATCGGAGCCGAGCACAGCTTTGCCGCCGAGGCGGTCAGCGCCGCCACGGTAATTCGCTACGGCCGTTCCCGGCTCGACACCGCGACCTTGGACGATCCCCGCCTGGGCGCGCGGCTGTTCCAGATCATGCTCGGCCAGCTGGACAGGGCGCACGAGCGTTTCATGCTGCTCGGCCGCAAGACCGCCGAAGAGCGCGTCGCCTCGTTCCTCCTGGAAATGCTGGAGCGGTCATCGGCCGCAGGATCGATCGACCTGCCGATGTCGCGCACCGACATCGCCGACTATCTCGGGCTCACGATCGAGACGGTCTCGCGGACTTTTTCCGCTCTGAAGCAGCACCGGGTGATCGCCCTGCCGAGCGCCCACCGCGTCGCCATCCTCGATCATGCCGCCCTTGAGGACCTTTCCGGCGACGCCTGATGCCGCTCGCGCGAAACCAGCCCGCTCCGAGGTCCCACATGACCGTTCGGGACATTCTCGTGCCGATGTTTCCAGGCATTCAGTTTGACGCGCAGCTCGACATTGCCGCCCAGTTGGCGCGGCGCTTCGGCGCCAGGGTCGACGCGGTCTTCATCCGGCCGGACCCGGCCACGGTCGCGGCCGCGGTGCCCGACATGCTGGTCGCCGCCGGCGTCGTGATCGAGGCGATCG
Source organism: uncultured Rhodospirillales bacterium (assembly GCA_964631425.1). GTDB lineage: Bacteria > Pseudomonadota > Alphaproteobacteria > BOG-932 > Roseiterribacteraceae > BOG-932. The sequence continues at coordinate 21,919 of CAZVYC010000036.1, read as the reverse complement.
AGCGCGACGGCAAGGTGGCCGGCGCCGCGGCGCGGGCCAAGTTCGAGACGTGGCGAGCGGCCAATAACCTGGTCCCGCCTACCGATAATCCTTCGGCCGTGTTTGCCACGGCGCAATTGAATGAACGGATCGGCGTGGTCGAGGCCGAAATCGTCGCGCCCGGCCGGGTCAGCGACCTCGTGGTCATCAATCGCCCCGACCCCAGTGAAACCGTGACGGAGCGGGCCTTTACCGCCGCCGTCTTCGAGACCGGCCGTCCGGCGATCCTCGTGCCCAAGGAGGTGGGGCCGGGAGTGCTCGACCACGTCATGGTCGCCTGGAACGGCAGCCTGGAATCGGCGCGCGCTGTCGGCAGCGCCTTGCCGCTGCTGCGCCAGGCCGGCCGCGTGTCGGTTTTTATCGCCGACCGCGACGACCTGCTGCGGACGCACGGCGTGGTCGAGTATCTTGCGCAGCACGGCATCCAGCCCGAGATGCTGTTGGTGAATGCGGAGGGCGCGGCGGTTGGGCCGGCGCTGCTCGATCGCGCGGCGATCAATCGCGCCTCGATGATCGTCATGGGCGCCTACTCGCACAGCCGGCTCCGGGAGACGCTGCTGGGCGGTGTCACGCGGCATGTAATTCGCAACACTGCCATCCCGGTTCTGATGATCCACTGATCGGGATGGCGATAGTAAGGTTCGCCGTCCGAATGTTGGGGGACGAACCGTGCTGGCCGAGCCAGAACAGGCTGAGATTGTCGCCTTCCTGTCGCGAGGCGCTGCCTATGGCGACCCTGCGCTTCCGGTCGACCGCATCACGACCCACATCTCGCACCTCTTCCTGGCGGGCGAGCGCGCCTACAAGCTGAAGCGCGCGGTTCGGCTGCCCTATGTCGATTTTTCGACCGTGGCGCTAAGGCACGCCGCCTGCGAGCGCGAACTGGCGCTCAACCGCCGCTTGGCGCCCGAGCTTTATGAGGCGGTGGTGCCGGTCACGCGTGCCGCGGGCGGCTATGCCCTAGGCGGTTCGGGCGAAGCAGCCGATTGGGTGGTGCGGATGCGCCGCTTCGACCAGGATTGCCTGCTCGACCGGATCGCCGAGCAGGGCGGGCTGGCGCCGAGCCTGCTGCGCGCGCTGGGCGACGTTGTCGCCCAGGCTCATGCTTCGGCCGAACCTGTGATGGGTGCCGGCGCCGCCGCCGCACTGGAACGCGTTATTCGCAGCAACGGGGAGGCATTCGCAGCCTGCCCGCGCGACGTATTCGCGCCGGGGGCGGTCGATCGCCTGCAAACAAGCTGCGCCGCAAGCCTGCGCACGGTTGCGCCTCTGCTGGATCGACGGCGGGCCCAGGGCAGGGTGCGGCGCTGCCACGGCGACCTTCACCTCGGCAATATCTGCCTGATCGGCGGCCGGCCGGTGCTGTTCGACTGCATCGAATTCAGTGACGACCTGGCCGTTATCGACGTGCTTTACGACCTTGCCTTCGTGCTGATGGATCTATGGCAGCGCGGCCTTTCGGCCGAGGCCAACCTGGTCTTCAACCGGTATCTCGACCGCGCCGATGAAGCCGACGGCCTGTCGGCTCTGCCGCTGTTCATGGCGTTGCGCGCCGCCATCCGGGCGCACGTGACCGCGACCGGCGGGAAAGCGTCCCGCCTGACTGAGGCGCGATCCTATCTCGACCTGGCGCTCGATCTGCTGGAGCCGGCTTCGCCCAGCTTGATCGCGATCGGCGGACTGAGCGGCACCGGCAAGTCGACGCTGGCCTACCGGCTCGCTCCCGAAACCGGCCGCGCGCCCGGCGCCCGCGTGCTGAGAAGCGACGTCGTCCGCAAGCGGTTGTTCGGCTTGCCGCCGGAACAGCGGCTCGGCTCGGAAGGCTACACGCAAGAGGTGACCCGGAAGGTCTATAACAGCTTGATCAGAGAAGCGCGCAGGCTGCTGGAGTCCGGGCAGGCCGTGATTGTCGATGCCGTTTCCGCACGTCCGGAGGAGCGGTCTGCCCTCAGGGCGATGGCCGAAGCCGCGGGGGTGCCGTTCACCGGGCTTTGGCTGGAGGCGCCGAGGGCGATCCTGGAGCACCGCGTCGGGGACCGGACCGGCGATGCCTCGGATGCCGATATGGCGGTCCTTCGCCGCCAGCTGGATTACGATCTCGGTCCAATCGACTGGACCCTGGTCGACGTTTCCGGATCGATCGAAGACGCCGCGGGTTGCGCCCGGCGCGTCATATCGCGCTTGGACGCGGGACCATCCGATCGACCCCCCTGAAATATCGCCGCGCCATCGCGGTCAGGTCGCCGTCGGTCAGGTGGTCCATCGATTCGATCGCCGAAAGGCGGGGGAACAGCCGCGGATCATAGCGGTGCAGGTGCTTGATGAACTCCATCTTGGCCTGGGCGGGCCCGACGACCAGGAATTCGCGCACGTCCACCAGATCGTTGGCGACCTTTTGATAGAAGACGTGGTCCGCCGTGGCCCGATAGCCGTCCTGGCTGCCGGCCTTGGAGCGCAGATGGTGCCGTTCGTGCTCCGGGTGCACGATGACCTCCTTGGTCCCGTCATGATCGACGAAGACGACCTTGGCTTCGCGATGGTCGATCCAGACGACTGCGTGGGTTCCCGTCGCCATGGCTTGGTCTCCTAACTCGATTGGCGCTGCACCATCGCCGATCACAGCGGGGGCATCCTTGATTTGCGTCAAGCGCAACCAGATTGACCCAGGTCAATGAGCCCGGGTTCCGGGTCGAAGACGGTTCACGCACGAGCGATCGCTCATCAACCGGGGACAGGACGACATGCGCTTTTCATTGATCTACGAAGCCCAGACCACCGATGCCACCCGCGCCGGTGATCGCCGGGTGTTCGAGGAAATGGTCGAGCAATCCGTGCTGGCCGAGGAGATGGGCTTCGACGTGATCTGGGCGGTCGAGCACACGGCGCTCACCAATTACGCGCACATGAGCGTGCCCGAGACCTTCCTGGCCTATCTGGCCGGGTGCACCAGCCGGATCGGCCTTGGTCATGGCGTGGTTTGCCTGCCGCCGGCGATGAATCACCCGGTCAAGGTCGCCGAGCGCGTGGCGCTGCTCGACATCCTGTCCAAAGGCCGCGTGCATTTCGGCGTCGGTAAGGGCGGCACACAGCAGGAAGCTGGAACCTTTGGTTACGACCTGAACGCGCTGCAGCCGATGATCGACGAATCGATGTACCTGATCCCAAAGATCTTCGTGGAGGAGGAGATCGAGCATCACGGCAAGTACATCGACATCCCGCGCCGGCCGATCCATCCGAAGCCCTACCAGGACCCGCATCCGCCGATCTACCTTGCCTGTACCAACACCGACACGCTGAACCGTGCCGGCGGTCGCGGCATCGGCGCCCTGGTGCTGGGCTTTGGCGGACCGGAGGAAGTCGCCAAGAAGAACGCGGTCTATCGCAACGCGTGGGCCAACCGGAAGCCGGAGGACCAGGTCGGATTCCGGCCGACCCAGCATCTTGCCGCCCTCTGCCCGGCGATCGTCCTCGACGACAACGACGCGGCGCGTAAAATCGGCGTGCGCGGCCAGCGCTATTTCATGGAATCGCTCGCCTATTGGTATTCGGGCGGGGAGCGGCCGGACCACACCAAATGGCAGGACGACCTGACCCAGTCCACCACCGGTGAAACAGTCATCAGATCACGCTGGGCGTCGGAAGAGATCACCGTCGATTTCAGCGATTCTTCGATGGCGCTGATGAACCCTAACCACGCCTATGGCACGGTCAAGGACTGCATCGGCTACGTCCAGCGACTGATCGATGCCGGGGCGGACGAGATCCTGTTCATTTGCCAGATGGGCACGGTGCCGCAATGGGCGCAGCTGGAGACGATCCGCAACATCGGCAAGTTCGTGATCCCCTACTTCCGCTCCAGGCCTTTTTGACCCCACTGGAGCATGCCCGGTCCATGCATCTCGGCCTCGAAACCCTCGGCAATGCGACGCTCGTCTTCCATGAGGACGGGCGGCCCGTGCTCGCCACCGATCCATGGCTCGAGGGGCGCTGCTATTCGGGTTCCTGGGCGCTGGAGCGCAAGCTGACCGAGGCCGAGCTGGAATCGGTCAAGGCGGCCGAGTTCATCTGGATCTCCCACGGCCACCCCGATCATTTCCATATCCCGTCGCTGGCGCTGCTGCCCCGAGGCAAGAAAATCCTGCTTCCCGACCATTACGCCCGGGACATCCATGATTTCCTGGTCGGGCGGGGGTTCGACGTCGAGATCATGGTCTATCGCAAATGGCGCCGCCTCTCGCCGAACATCCGCTGTCTCTGTCTCGACAATGAAAACCAGGACGCGATCCTCCTGATCGAGGCGGGCGACAGTCTGGTCGTCAATCTCAACGATTCGCCGCTATGCGGCGACGCCGCTTTCATCCGCCGGCAGGTCGCACGCCATGACCGGGCCAGCACCTATATGGCTGCTTTGTGCTCGAATGACGCCGACATGCTGCACCTGGTCGATAACGGCGGCACGCTGACCATCGATCCGCCGCAGAGGCGCAAGCCCGGCATGGTTTGGGAGCGTGGGCGCATCGCTCGCCGGCTGGGCGTCGGCGCCTATGTCTGCTCGGCCTCGCAGCATGTGTATGCGCGCAGCGACAGCGTATGGGCCAACCCCTACCGCGTTGGCTGGCGCGACTTCATCACCAGCTGGAGCCAGCCCGACATCCGCACCATCGAGCCGTTCGTCGTACTCGACCTCGAGACGGGAGCCTATGAGCGCAAGCACCCGTCGAGCGCCTCCGACGAGAGCCAGATCGTGGGCGACCTCTATGGCGACGACTGGAGTGAGCCGCTCACTGTGGAGGAGTGGAGCAAGCTTGAGGCCTACTTCACCGAAATCGAGATCTTGCGGCCCTATGTCGACTGGCTCGATTTCGCCGTCGGCGGCGAAACCCGCCGCATCTGGATCAATCCGGCGAAGCGGAACGCGGACGAGGCCGCGCTGCGCGGCATCGCCTTCGAGGCGCCGTGCCGGTCGCTCATGAAATCGATCGGGCTCGGCTATTTTGACGACATGCTGATCGGCAATTACATGCGCACGCGGCTGCACAATGTGGGTCTTTATCCGCATTTCACCCCGATCGTCGCGAAGCTCCGGGGCAGCGCCCGCGTGCGCACCTTCGCCGAATGGCGGCGTTTTCGCTTGCGTTATTTCCTGCGCAATCCCCTGGGCTACCTGGAATGGCACGCCGAGCAGCGGCTGGAAGGCGTCATCGACCGACTGCGGCGGGTGGCGGACAAGCTCGGCCTCAAGCGCCCGCTCAAGCGCATCTACCGCCGCATGCTGGGCGACCCGGTCGTGTGAACCATCGTGCCGGAACGTTTATCCGGCAGGAATTCCGGTCTCATCTCGTCGTCAACTCAAACGCCTTGCAGGATGGGTCGAGCGACAGCGAAACCCATCGGTCGGACCAAGAGATTGGCCGGAAAAGATGAGTTTCGCTGCGCTCTACCCATCCAACAACGCTTCTACGAGCACTCCGCCGCTTTGCGTCCTCGTCTAGTTTGCCGGGATGCACAAAGCCAGTTGCGCTTCTGCGTAGCTCTGGCTAGCAATCACGCACGAGCGGGCTCGATTGCGTAATCGATCAGGTCGCTAATTACGCGTTGGGTCATCGCTGAGACCGGGGGGACCATGAAATACAGCGCAGCCGAAGCCGCGAAGATCGGGGTTGCGATCGAGGACCCGCTGGTCGTCGCCGACCCTGACACCATCCCGTGGAACGAGACTGCCGACCTGGTGGTGATCGGGCTGGGCGGCGCCGGAGTCGCGGCGGCGCTCGAGGGGCTGGAGCGGGGCTTGAGCGTGATCGCGGTCGATCGTTACGAGGGCGGCGGTTCCACGGCGGCCAACGGCGGCATCTACTATGCCGGCGGCGGCACCAGGATCCAGAAGGAAGCGGGCGAGGACGATCCGCCGGAGGAGATGTACAAGTACCTCAAGATCGAGGTCGGCGACGTGGTGTCGGATGAGACGCTCCGCCGTTTCGTCGAGGAGAGCGTGCCGACGGTTGATTGGATCCTGGGGCATGGCGGCAAGCTCAACAGCAAGGTCTGGAAGAAGAAGGCTTCCTACCCGCCGCTCGATTACTTCCTCTATCACCCGGACAATTCGCTGGTCGCCTCGTATGCCGCCCGGGCCAAGCCGGCAGCGCGTGGCCACCGCGCCTATACGCGCAACGGCAAGAAGGCCTGGGGCCTTGGCGTCGGCATCTGGGCGCCGCTCAGGGATTCGGCCCTGGCGAAGGGCCTCAGTTTCCACCGTTACTCCGAAGCACGGCAGTTGGTGCGCGACCAGACCGGCCGGGTCATTGGCGTCAAGGTCCT
>CAZVYC010000036.1:0-15465 GCA_964631425.1 uncultured Rhodospirillales bacterium | reverse complement strand
CATTTCGCGCCCAAATATGCCGTCGGCATGCCGAACGGCACCCTCGGCGACCAGGGGCAGGGAATCATGATGGGTGCCGGCACGGGTGGCCAGCTGGCGCTCATGGACAAGATCAGCGCCTGGCGCTTCATCAATCCGCCCAAGGCGTGGTCCGACGCCATCGTCGTCAACCGTCACGGCCACCGCATGATCGACGAAACCGTCTACGGCGCCAGCCTGGGCGAGCAGATCGGCGATTACAATGACGGCATCGGCTACATCATCTACGACAAGGCATCCCGCAAGAAGGCGTTCAAGCAGGCGATGGACCCGATCCTGGTGCCGTTCCAGCGCGACGTGACGCTCCTCAACCTGCTGTTCAACTATAAGAAGGCCGACACGCTGGAGGCGCTGGCCGAGAAAGTCGGCATCGACAAGGCCGCTCTCATCGACACCGTCGCGCACTACAACCGCGCGGCCAAGGGCGAGGAGCCCGACCCATTCGGCAAGCAGCCCGCGGACATGGCGCCGATTGCCGAGCCGCCCTTCTATGCCATGGATATCTCGTCCTCCAGCAAGCTGCTGCCGCTGCCGGTCATCACATTTGGCGGCCTGCGCGTCGAGGAAGGCTCCGGCCTGGTGCTGGACGAGGCGGGCCGGCCGATTCCCGGCCTCTATGCCGCCGGCCGTACGGCGGTGGGCGTCGCGTCCAAGACCTATGTCAGCGGCTTGTCCTTCGCCGACTGCGTCTTCTCCGGCCGCCGGGTCGCTCGCCACATGGCACGGGCGAACCGATAAGGGTTCCTCGCCAGATCAGCGCGACAGCAGCTGCCGGTTCAGGAGATCGGCGATTGAATCCGAGGTATTGGCTGCCACCGGGACCACCGGCGCGCCGCCGGTGGTCATCAGCGCTTGAGCGTTAAGCCGGTCGGCCGACCGGTCCGAACCCGGCGCTGCCACTGGGACCACCGACCCGCCGCCGGCGGCCGTCAGCGCTTGGGCATTGAGCCGGTCGGCCGATCGATCCGAAGCCGGCGGCATGCAGGGCAGCACGGGCATCGCGACCGGCGTCGGCAGCGCCTGACCCATCAGCATGCGGGCGTTCAAATCGTCCGCCGGGGTGTTGGCGACCTCGGCATAGGCTGCGAGCGGCCCGGAGGGGCGGGCATAGGGTCTCAGCCGCGGCGCCACGGACGACAGATAGGATATGGTTTGCTGCGGCAGTGCCGCGCCGGCGATCAGGCAGGCGTCGAGCGTGTGCGGTCCGGCATTGTAGGCTGCAAGGAAGGCAGGGAAGCCGTACGAATCATACATCTCGCGGATATAGGCCGTCCCGGCGAGGATGTTGTCGTGCGGCTCGTACGGATCGCCGCCCAGGCCGTAGCGCACGCTAAGGGCGGCATAGGTGTCGGGCATGACCTGCATCAGGCCCATAGCGCCGACCGACGACGTGGTGAGCAGTCCGTTCTGGTAGAGCAGGCCGCTCGATTCCTGTCGCATTACCGCGCGAATCCAGGGTTCCGGGACGGCGAAGCGCGCGGCAGCTGTCCGAATGTAGGGTCCCCACGGATCCTCCGGCGGGCCCGGCGGCGGATACTGGCGGCCAGACGGCGTGTAATGGGGCCGCGGCCCCGCCGTGCGGACCGGCGCGTGTGTCGCGCAACCCGACACGCCCAACAGCAAGGCGGCGGCGGTTAGGCTCGTGAGGTGCTTCTGTAATCGGCGGTGTCGCAACGGGCGCATCTCAGCCTCCGGCCAAGTGTAGCACGCAACGCCACATACAGTACTCCGCCGATACGACAATTGACAGCATAACTTTACATCGGCGCGTCCCCCTGCATAACCGCTGGAAATTCCGCCCCGCAAAGGGCGTGATTTTACTTACCCTCTTCAATAATTGTCGTGACTTACAGGGCTCCTTGCCGCCTGGATTGTTCGCCGCCGATCGTCCGGATTCCGAATGACTGAATTTCCTGCTCGTGCTCCAGGACCGCGCCTTCCGCGAGCTTCCTTGATCGCGAATTGCGGCCGCGCGCGGGCCGTGGGAGTGTTGCTGGGCAAGAGAAAGACACTTGAGTTAGCGACTATTCCGCCGGCGATGAGGTCACCTCCCAGACCAGATGATGAAAGCGCGCTCGACCGGGTTAACGGGATGATCATGATTGACGCAGTCGGGGCGCGTGGCGCCATTTTGAAGGAATCGATATGACTGGCACGGGGACACTGACCCGCACCTCGACCCATTGGGGCGCTTACGACGTCGAGACGCGCGACGGCGCGGTTGTGGCCATCCACCCGGTGCCGGTCGACCCCGATCCCTCGCCGATCGGCGCTTCGCTGGTCAATACGCTGAATGCCGCCAATCGCATCGTCCGGCCGATGGTGCGCGCCGGTTGGCTGGAGGACGGCCCGCGCAAGGGCGGCAACCGACGGGGCGCAGAGCCGTTCGTGCCGGTGTCGTGGGACCTCGCGCTCGACCTGGTCGCGGGCGAGATCGATCGGATCAGGCGCGACCACGGCAACAGGGCGATCTTCGCCGGTTCCTATGGCTGGGCCAGCGCCGGACGGTTCCATCATGCCCAAAGCCAGATTCATCGCTTCATGAACCTCGCCGGCGGGTTCACCCGCTCGGTCAACACCTATAGCCTGGCGGCGGCCGAGGTGATCATGCCGCACGTGCTCGGCTATCCGTTCGCTGAGCTGGCCGCCGCACTGACCGACTGGTCCGTCATCGCCGAGCACACAAGGCTGATGGTCTGCTTCGGCGGCGTGCCGCTCAAGAATGCGCAGGTCTCGGCCGGCGGCATCGGCCGGCACACCACAGCCGGGTGGCTGCGCGAAGCCCGCGGCAATGGTTGCCAGTTCGTCTCGATCAGCCCCGTGCGCGGCGACACGGCCGCGTTCCTCGATCCGGAATGGCTGGCGCCACGGCCCAATACGGACGTAGCGCTGATGCTGGGGCTGGCGCATACGCTGCTTGTCGAGGGGTTGCACGATCGCGGCTTCCTGGCGCGCTACTGCTCCGGTTATGAACGCTTCGAGCCCTACCTCATGGGCGCCGCGGACGGCGTGGCCAGGACTGCCGATTGGGCGTCCGCCATCTGCGAGCTGCCCGCCGACACTATTCGCGCGCTGGCCCGGCGCATGGCCGCGAGCCGCACCATGATCAATGTCAGCTGGTCGCTGCAGCGCGCCGAGCATGGCGAGCAGACCTTCTGGATGGCGACCGTGCTGGCTGCCATGCTGGGGCAGATCGGTCTGCCCGGCGGCGGCATCGGCTATGGCTACGGCGCGACCAACAGCGGCGGCAACGTCGTTCGCCGCGTGACCGGAATCCGCTTTCCTCAGGGCATCAACCCTGTCGAGGATTTCATCCCGGTCGCCCGCATCGCCGACCTGCTGCTCAATCCCGGCACGTCGTTCGAGTATAATGGCCGCACGCGCACCTATCCCGACACGCGCATGGTGTATTGGGTCGGCGGCAACCCGTTCCATCATCATCAGGACATCAATCGCCTGGTCAAGGCCTGGGCCGAGCCGGAAACGATCGTCGTGCATGAGCCGTGGTGGAACGCTTCGGCCCGCCATGCCGATATCGTGCTGCCGGTGACCACCTCGCTCGAACGGGAGGATATCGGCTCGTCCTCGGGCGACAATTTCTTCATCGCCATGCATCGCGCGGTCGCGCCGCCCGGGCAGGCGCGCGACGATTATGCGATCTTCTCCGCGCTCGCCGACCGCCTCGGCTGCGGCGAAAAATTTACCGAAGGGCGCACGCCGCGCGAATGGCTCCGCCACCTGTACGACGTGGCACGGCAGGGCGCGTCGCGGCAGGGCGTCACCATGCCGGATTTCGAGGTTTTCTGGGCTGACGGCCAGGTCGAATTCCCGCCGCCGGATAAGCCCGCGATCCTGCTCGAACCCTTCCGCCGTGATCCCGTAGGCGCGAAACTTCCGACGCCTTCGGGCAAGATCGAGATCTACTCCGACCGCATCGCCGGGTTTGGCTATGACGATTGCCCGCCGCACCCGACCTGGATCGGTCCCGAGGAATATCTGCTGGCGCCCCGCGCCGCGAAATTCCCGCTGCATCTCGTCTCCAACCAGCCGGCGACGCGGCTCCACAGCCAACTCGACCACGGCGCCTGCAGCCAGGCTGCCAAGGTCGCCGGCCGCGAGCCGGTGCTGATTCACCCCGATGACGCAGCTTCGCGCGGCATTGCCGACGGCGACATCGTCCGCCTGTTCAACGACCGCGGCGCCTGCCTCGCGGGCGCCGTGGTGCGGGACGAGATTCGTCCGGGCGTGGTCCAGCTCGCTACCGGCGCCTGGTATGATCCGGCGGAGCCCGGCCAGATCGGCAGCCTCGACCGCCACGGCAACCCGAACCTGCTGACCGCCGACCGCCCGACCTCCCGCCTGGCCCAAGGTCCGATCGCGCAAAGCGCGCTGATCGAAATCGAGCGCTGGGACAGGGAGGCGCCGCAGGTCGGCATCTTCGACCCGCCGCCGACCCGTCCTATTGCGACTCGGGAGGCGGCTGCTCCGGGGCGACACGGTACCGGTAAGGCGTGAAGTAGATCTTCCGCTCGTCATAGGCGATGTAGACGCGATTGCCGGCGTCGAAGTCTTCGCCGAGCAGCACCACGTCCTTGGTCGACTCGCCAACGCGATCGGTCCGAATGACCGGGAACAGCAGGATCGGAACATTCTGGATCGTCTCGTCGCCGAGAGTCAGCGCCGGAATAATGTAGCCGGAGGCCTGGGCTGCGCGGTCGCCTATGCCATGCAGCGCTCCCACCGCCTTGATCCCCGCCGTCTCCCGCGTAATTCCGAAGTGCCTTGCATAGCCCCATGTCATCGACGTCCTGCCGGCGCCGGTATCGAATATCGCTTCGCCTTCGCGGCCGTTGATCGCAACCGGCACGTAGATATGGTTGTCGGGCGTCAAGGAGAAATCGGTCTCGAGCAGCACGTCGTGCGGCCAGTACGCGGCTTGGCCGGGGCAGGGATGGTGCGCAAACAGGTTGATCGTCTTGTTCTGCAGATCGAGTTCAAGGTCGAAATTCTTCAGGTAATCGCTACCCAGAAGGCCGTCCGCCTCGTTCTCCTTCAGTCCCTGGCGCATCTGGACCACAGCCATCGGGAATGAAGCATCCGGGTGGATGTTTTCACCGAGGGAGAAATGGTCGACATTGACCCGGTAAAGCTCGGTCGAGCCGTTGACGCCGTTCATACGTGCGCCAAATGTTGCCGGCCTAAGCCCCAGCCTGAGGGCTGCGCTCTCGAGCATCACCGACTGTCCTGCGCCGGTATCCAGCTGGAACATGACTGTGCTGCCCTTGATCCCGACCGGGATGAGGATCTGATGCGTTGGCGTGACGGTCGCAGGCAGCGACGCGATCCGCACGATCGTGCAGTTCGTCGAAGCGCCTTTCTGTGTCGAAGAGCAACCTGACAGCAAGAAGATGAAAACGAGCGCGAGCCGTCTCTTGTTCATGGCGGTCCTTTTACTTTAGCTCGGTTCTTCTATGCCAGGATTGGCACTGAAATGCGCGTACATCAATCAGAAATCGGCTGACTGGAATCGCCGCCATGGCGAAGGCGCGGCGCGTCTGCTAAGACAAACGAAATGGCGCGTGAACCGCGCAAATTGGGGAGGAGAGGCATGGATCCGCTGATCATCGAAGCTGCGATCAACGGCAGCACGCTTCGGTCGCACAACCCGCACGTCCCCAAGACGCCGGAGGAGGTCGCCGCCGACGCGCTCGATTGCATCGCTGCCGGGGCAGCCGTGATCCACAGCCACATCGAGGATCTGCGGGTGCTGGGCCAACCGGCCGCCGACCGCTACATCGAAGCCTACCGCCTGATCGCAGCGGAGCGGCCCGACGCCATCCTCTGCCCCACAGCCGGCGTCGGCGGCACGCTTGAGGAGCGCTGGAAGCATACGGAGCTTATGGCCGACTCCGGGCTCATCCGCATGAGCGTGCTCGATCCGGGGTCGATCAACGTCGCCAATTCCGGCGGGAACGGTCTGCCCGGCAGCTATCGCGGCGTCTATTCCGTGCCGTTCGAGGAGATCGAATATCTGCTCGACCTGCTGGGGCGCCATCACCTCGGCCCGTCGATCGCGATCTACGACCCGTCTTACCTCCATACTACGCTCGCCTATCATCGCGCCGGCCGCATGCCGCCCGGTGCCATGGTCAAGCTCTATTTCGCCGGTGACCACAACTTCGGCGACTTCGTCAAAGGCGGCTTCAAGTACTTCGGCCTGAACCCCACCCGTAAGGGCTTGGACGCCTATGTCGAGATGATGGAGGGCAGCGACCTGCTCTGGTCGGTCGCGGTGCCCGGCGGCGACGTGACCGCCACTGGCCTCACCCGCATGGCGATCGAGCAAGGCGGCCACGTCCGCGTCGGCTTGGAAGACCATGCCGGCGACGGCACGCCGCCCACCAACCGCGCGCTGGTGGAGCAGGTGGTGGCAATCGCGCGCGAGGTCGGCCGCCCGGTCGCCGATCCCACGACAGCGGCGAAGATCATGGGTTTGCCTCGTGCTTGAAGGAGAGCTGAATGTCGCTGGTGTCGATGATGAGGGGAAAGGGTCCGAACGGCTTCGGCTACGGCTCGACCGCCGAGGACGTGACAGAGGGGCTGTCTCTCTCCGGCAAGACTATCCTCATCACCGGCTGCAATTCCGGCCTGGGGCTGGAGGCGACGCGGGTGCTGGCCAAGCGCGGCGCCCGCGTTATCGCCGCCGCCCGCACTAAAGAGAAAGCCGAGGCCGCCGCGGACGCAGTCGGCATCATGGCCGACCCCGTTGCGTGCGAGCTGGCGGACCCGGCATCGGTCCGCGCCTGCGTAGCCGCGGTCAAGGCGATGGGCGTCAAGCTCGACGCTGTCATCGCCAATGCGGGCATCATGGCGCTGCCCAAGCTCAAGCAGGCTTTCGGCATCGAGCTGCAATTCTTCACCAACCATATCGGTCATTTCATGCTGGTGACCGGCCTGCTCGATGCGCTGGCCGAGAACGGCCGCGTGGTGATGCTCTCGAGCGGCGCGCACATGATGGCGCCCAAGGGCGGGATCGAGTTCGACAATTTGTCCGGTGAGCGCAACTACAAGGGCTGGGTTGCCTACGGCCAGTCCAAGATGGCCAACCTCTTGTTCGCCAAGGAGCTCGCCCGGCGCTTCGCCGGCACGGCGCGCACGGCGAACGCGGTCCATCCCGGGGTGATCAACACCAACCTGTCCCGCAACATGGGCTGGGCCCCGATCTTGCGCCAAGCCGTGTTCGGCCTCGCCGATATCCTGTTCTTCAAGACCACGCCCCAGGGGGCGGCGACCGAATGCTATGTCGCGGTCAATCCCAAGGCCGCGTCGGTCAACGGCGCCTATTTGGCCGATTGCAACGTTTCCAAACCGCGTTCCGACGCCGACGACCCGGCACTGGCGAAGAAGCTGTGGGAGGTGTCGGACGAGATCGTGGCGCGGCTGCCTTAAGGCCCTCGCCGCGCAAGCAGGGCGAGGGAACTGCGCGAGAAGGGAGAACGCGATGGCCTCAATAGCGGGCCCGATCACCGGCGGCGAGAATGGCTGGCCGTTCGGCGCGGCGGCGTTCGACCTTGCACGCCTGGGCTATGTCGAGGAGGAGTATTTCTTCGAAGGCGACGCCGCCTGCTACCGCCATGCGGCGGGGACGGGGCGCAGCTTTGACGGGCACTGGGCGGCGGAGGTGGCGGGCAGCGCGCCGTTCAAAAGCCGGTTGCTCATCCGCCGCCCGGCCGATCCCGCAAAATTCAACGGCACTGTCGTCGCGCTGTGGAACAACGTCTCGCGCGGCTTCGACATCTTCGTTGGCGAAAGCCCGGAGATCTATCGCGGCGGCTACGCCATCGCTCTCATCACAGCCCAGCGCGTCGGCGTTCATGGCTTTCCGCTGAAGCCCGAGCGCGGGCTGATCGGCTGGGACCAGGCGCGCTACGGCTCGCTCACGATCGAGAACGACGACTATTCTTTCGACATCTTCACCCAGGCGGCGCGCCTCATCGGGCCGGACCGGCCCAAGACGCGAATCGACCCGATCGGCGGCCTCAAGGTCGAGAGGATGATCGCCGCCGGCGCCTCGCAATCCGCCGTTCGCCTCGCAACGTATCTCAACGCCATCCAGCCGACCGAGAAGACCTTCGACGGGTTCTATATCCTGATCTATTTCGGCAACGGCGCGCCGCTGGAGGACCCCTATCGCGACCGGCCGGTCATCGGGCGCGTGGAGGATATCATGCCGGCAGCCAAGAAGATGCCGCCGGGGTCCCACCGGTTGCGCGACGATCTCGGCGTGCCTGTCTTCGTCATGAACTCGGAAACCGAGTCGACCAACTACTACCCGGTGCGGCAGCCCGACACCCCGACGTTCCGATTCTGGGAGATCGCTGGCGTCGGCCATGGCTACGCTGCGGGCAGCGTCTGGCTCACCTCGTCCGAGCCGCGCGACCTCGGCATCATGCGGCAGGAGATGGCGCCGCCCTCCGGCAACAACGTGCTGACGCACGAGCCGGTCAATTCCGCCGCGCTCACCCATTTTCAGCGCTGGCTCAGGGAGGGCGTCCCGCCGCCGATCCAGCCACGCCTCGAATTCGCCGGCACGCCGCCGCGCTTGAAGCGCGATGCGCTGGGCATCGCCGTCGGCGGTGTTCGCATCCCGCAAATCGAGGTTCCCACTGCCCGCCACACCGGCGTCGATGCCGACGGCGTGCTCGAGATGTTCGGCACGACGACGCCGTTCCCGGACGATGTCCTGAGGTCGCTCTATCCAACGCCGTCGGCGTACAAAGAAAGGCTCGCAGCGGCTGCAGACCGGGCGGTTGCGGCCGGCATCCTGCTCAGGGTCGACGCCGACGAAATCGTCGCGGCGGGCTGAACCGCCGCATAGTTTCCCTGATGGCGCTGCTGACCGTGACCTTCGAGATCGGTTACCGGCCGAAAATCGCCTGAGTATTTCCCGGTCGCGTTGACCCGGCATCACCCCCACTCCAACCCTCCCCCATCAAGGGCCCCATCGAGGGGGAGGGCTTTCTGATTGGCCTCCCCCTTGGTGAGTGCGCCGACCTATCCGAAAAGGACTCTTACTACGAATCCATCGGCCGTCATCCCTAAGCCGCCTGCGCCCGCGCCGGTTCGATCCGCCACGGATGGTGCGGGTAATAGGCCCGCATCATCCGCCCGGCATAGTCGACCAGGTTCTGGTGCCCTAGCGCGGCCTGCCGCAGCGGTGATTCGATGAACGGCGCCAATATTCGCGCGGTGAAGGCGAACACGGTGGCATCCGCGCCGCACTGTTTCTCGCCGGTGAGGAAAGGCCGGTCGCCCAGCATGTCCGCCAGCGCGGTGAGGGAGCGCCGGCCCAGCTCCCAGATTTCCGGCTGGCTATGCCGCCCGATGCCGTGTGCGTGGGCGGCGGCCGTGACCTTCGCCAGCGCCTGTTCGCGCAGCATCGGCCGCGTCGCCTCCGGCGCAGTATCGAAGAAATGCGCCGGCCCCTTCGCGAAATTCTCAGGCATCAGCCAGAAGGCCACCATCGCCGCCCAGCCGAGCTGGTCTTCCAGCATCCGCTCGACGGCCCAAGCCTCGCCGCGCTGCCTTTCCGTCAGCCCGGCGTCGAAATCGAAGCCGTATTTCCGTTCGATATGGGCGCGGATAAAGGTGGAATCGGCAACCATCTCGCCGTTGTCGTCGATATAGGGCAGCTTGCCCTTGGGCGCGCGGGCGAAGCCGGTGGTCATATCCTTGCGATAATCGAGGCCCGCCATCTTGAGCTGGACCTCGGTCTTGGTGACATAGGGGCTGGCCTCGGGGACACCCAGTCCCGGGCCGAAGCCGAAAAGCGTGATCATCTGCCGTCTCCTTGATTGGTGGCGGGCCCAGTCCTACGCCCGCCCTGCTGCCATCGTGCTGTCAGCAGCGATCGGCTAGGATCGCATCGGAGGGGGACAGCGATGCGGCGCGGCGACCGTCTTTTCGAGATCATCCAAGTTCTGCGCCGGGCGCGGGCGCCGCTGACGGCTGATGCGATCGCGGCCGAACTCGAAACCTCCAAGCGCACCATCTATCGCGACATCGCTGCACTGATGGCCCAGCGCGTGCCGATCCGTGGCGAGGCCGGGATCGGTTATGTGCTCGACCGCGGCTTCGACCTGCCGCCCCTCATGCTGACTGCCGACGAGATCGAGGCGGCGGTCCTGGGAGCCCACTGGGTGGCCGCACGCGCCGACCCGACGCTGGCAAAGGCGGCCCGCGACCTGATCGCCAAGATCGCCGCCACCGTACCCGAGCGCTTGCGCCCGATCGTGCTCGAGCCGGCGAGCGGCATGCCGCCGGCCCGCAACGTGGTGACCGACCAGCTGGACATGGCCCGCGTGCGCGACCAGATTCGCGCCGGCCGCAAGATCAGGCTCGATTATTGTGACGAGCAGGGCCGTTCCACCCTGCGCACTATTTGGCCGGTGCAGGTCGCTTATTTCGAGACCACCCGCATCGTCGCCGCCTGGTGCGAACTCCGCCAAGGCTTCCGCCACTTCCGCACCGACCGCGTCGCCGCGGCTGAGTATCTGGACGAGCGCTATCCCGAGCGGCCGGGCGTGCTGCGGGCAGAGTGGCGCAAGACACTGGGAAAGCCGAAGACTTTGGATGCTGACAACAAAGCCATGTAGGATGGGCAGAGCGAAAAGCGAAACCCATCGCGTTTGCGGATGATGGGTTTCGCTTTTCGCTCTACCCATCCTACAACTCCCGCGGAGCGAGGGACGAAGCGCGATTGACAGCGGCAAGCCTGAAATCCACGGAATCGCCGTTCTGGCGATCGGCCGCGTTTTACCCGCTCTGCGCCCTGCTGATCCTTTCAGCACTCGCGCTCCGCTGGGCCGGATTGGCGTTCCTCACCCACGACATGCAAGATTTCCTGCTGCCGTGGTTCGATTATATCGTGACGCATGGCCGCTTCGCTGCCCTTTCGGACAGCTTCTATAACTATACCCCGCCCTACATCTATTTGATGACCCTGGCGTCGTACCTGGACGGTATCGCCGACCGGGTCGTGCTCATCAAGTCGATCTCCTTCCTGTTCGATGGCATCGCCGCTTTCCTCATCTCCCGGATCGCGATAGCGATCACGGCCGACCGGCGGCGGGCGATCCTGTTCGGGCTCATCTTCCTCAATCTGCCGACGCTCATCCTCAACGGCGCGTTCTGGGGCCAGTGCGATGTCATCTACGTTACGTTCTTGCTGGCTTTCGCCCTCAGCCTGATCCGTGGAAGGCCGGTGCTGGCGATGGCAATGTTCGGCATTGCGCTGTCGATCAAGGTGCAGGCGATCTTCCTCGCGCCTTTCGTGCTCTACCTGTTGCTCGCCGAAATCATTCCCTTGTTCGCGGTCATCGTGCCGCCGCTGATCTACGGCCTGTTCATCCTGCCGCCGGCGCTGGCTGGGCGGCCGGTCCTCGGCCTCCTCGCCATCTATGCCGACCAGGCCGGCATCGCCAACAAGCTGTCGGCACGCGCGCCCAACATCTATGTCGTCATCCAGCATTTCCTGCCGCCGTCCCTGTTTCCGGCGGCGACAGCCATCGGCATTCTCGCCGCCGGCGCGATCACCCTTATTGTGCTGTGGACCCATTTCGGTCAGCGCAAACCGCTTCAGCCGCGCTTCATCCTGGCGGCGATGTTGCTTTGGCTGGCGCTGGAGCCCTCCATCCTGCCCAAGATGCATGACCGTTATTTCTTCGGTGGCGATGTCTTTGCCTTCGTCTTCCTGATTCTGGTGCCGCGCGCGTGGTGGGTCGCGATTCTCTTCCAGCTTGGCTCCGCGCTCGCCTATTCGTACTTCATGGCGATCGACCATGATGTCCCGTGGGACCTGCATCCGGCCGCTCTTGTCGGCGCTTTGGCCGTGGTGCCCGCGACCCTGGGCGTGCTCTACTATTACCGGCGTACGATCGGCTCACCCCGGCCCGCTGCGTTGGTCCGGCGATGATGCAGGGCAACGTCCCGCCGCCCACAGGGGGTCGGCGCGCACGATCTCCGGCCTTCCGCACGGCAGGTCGTTCGCCCGCGTGACGAAGACGAACGGCCGCCCTACCGGCAAAGCCTCGCGCGCGAAGTAGAACCGGCCGAAGCGCGACACGCGATAGATTCCATCCTCGATCCGGACCTGCCGCGTCACCTGAAAGTTCTCGATGTCGGCCAGCCCATAGAACAGTGGGTAGAGATAGGGATGCACAGTGCCGACATCGACCAGTGCCGGCTCGTCCGGCCGGGCCGAGCGCATCTCGGCCTTCAGCGCATCCTCGAGCCCGACCCGGAAACCGTTGCCGAGGCCGCTGTCGAGTCGCGTGATCTCCTGGTTGTAGCCGCGGAAATAATAACCGTAGAACAGAACCGAGAACGTCCCGAAATAAAGCAGCGCGCCGACCAGAAGCGGCCGCCTCAGCCTTGGCGATGGAACCATGCCCTCGGGGACGACGCTGAGCAGCAAATTCGCCGCGGCCATCATCGCCGGGATGTAGAACCAGTTGAACCGCGTCAGATTGAGCGGCAGCACCAGAATCGGGGCGATTGCACTCAACAGCACGATCAGGATCACGTGCGGCCGGCGCATCCGGAATTGCCGCCAGGCGAGGGTGACGATGCCCAGCAGCATCAGAAAGGGTATGGCACCGGTCAGCGGCAGAAAATGGACGCTCTGGTGCCAGATCGCGCCGTCGCGGAATCCGCCCAGGATGAAAATCAGATTGTCGACGGACGTTGAAACCAGCGAATGCCGGATCTGGCTGAACCGCGTCGCCGGCAGCTCGGGGATCGAGAAGGGCAGGGCGCTTTCGAACGGCAGGTGGGCGATGCCAAGCTGGTTCTTGGACAGAAACAACAAGAACGGCAGGTCGATCAGCACCGCGAACCCAATGCCGAACACCCAGCACCGGGCGCGCGGGTGGATTTCGTGCCGGAACAGCACGAGGATCGCCGCCGCCGAGATCACGATCGGCAGTGCCGAGACCGGATAGGCATAGATCGTGACCGCCCAAGGCAGGAACGCCATCATCGGCCATTGCTGGCCGCCCTCCAGTGCCTTCCCGATCGTGTATAGGCCGAGCGTGAACCAGAACGGCGCCAAATTCGAATCGAGCGCCCAGCGGCTGGCCATCACGTGCCACGGCAGCAGGGCGAGCAGCGCCACGGTGGCCAGCGCCACCTCGCGTCGGAAATAGAGCCGCGCAGCCATATACGCGACCGGCAGCGTCAATACGCCGAACACCGCCCCGATCGCCCTGAGCGCGACCACGTTGAGCCCGAACGCCCACACCACCGGGACCGCCAGATAGGCATAGAGCGCATTCATGCCCGATCCCCAGGCGGCGAACCAGATCGGCCAGCGATTGCCCCAGCGATCCATGCCGGTCCTGACCAACGCCAGGGCATCGACGCCGACCGACGCCTCGTCGGAGTTGAGACCTGCCGGCACATGGCCCAGCCCCGCCAGTCTAAGTGCTGCGCCGGTGACGAGCAGTGCCCAGAGAGCGATCCAGTGCCAGTCCGCGCGCCGCGAAAACACCAGCCAGCATTCCTTCAGTCGGGCGGGGCTGGGCGCGGTCAATTCAGCAGGTAGACGTCATAATTTTCGGTCTCCGCGCCGCGCAGTGAGGCGACTTCGCGCGTCGCCTCCCGGAAGGCCCGGACCTGCGCGTCGTCATACCGGAAAAGCCAGCCATAGACGGTGCGGGTTACAGTTTCGGACCCGGTCTCCGCGAGGTCCGCCGTCACCAGGATGACCACCGGCCTGCCGCTGTCCGATTTGAGCTGGTGCGCCGTCGCCAACAGGTTGCTAAGACTCAAGTCCAGCTTCGCACGCTCGGTGAAGATGGGCACTTTGCCATAACGGCTTTCGCGCACCAGATAGGTCGTGTTGCCGCAATAATACGGCAGCGGCTCGAGATTGTAGTCGAGATCGCTGATCACGATGGCATCCTTGAGCGCCGGGTCACCGTTCAGAAGGGCACCCACGCGGCCGCTCATGCTGTAGGGCGTATCCAACTGCCGGACAAGGAAGGGCGCACCGATGCAGATCGTCAGGAACAGCGCGATCGGGATGAGATATCCGAGGCTGATCCCACGCAGCAGGGCGTCGGCACCAACCTCGCCCCGGCCGAGACCGATCCAGTACAGCGACAGGATATAGGGGATGATCAAGCCTTCGTGCCGGGCCGAGCCGGGGTAAACGTAAGAAAACAGCAGCGCCAGGCCGAATATTCCCAAGAGCCCAGCGACGAGCCGCGCTGGATGCCTGGCCAGGCCAAAGACCATGGCGTAGAGGATGATTGTTCCGACCAGCCCGTCGAAGGGAATCCCTTGGCTAGCCAGGAAACCGGACGGCAACACGTCTTCGAAGAACGATCCAGGCGAGATCAGCGCGCCCAGCAGCGATCGCAGGGGCGTGTCATGGACAAAAGCGTGCGCGGCGAGGTCATTTGCTGCCGGCCAGACGGTCAGGAAGCAGACGACCGCGCCGGCGACCGCGAACGCCCCGGGGATCGCGACCATCCGCCCGAAGTTCCCGGCTCGCCGCGGCCCGACGAGCCAGTCGCCCAGCAGCACGACCATATATCCGGCCGCGAACACCACGGAATGAGCGTTGGTGTTCGCAAGCAGGAACAGCAATGCTCCAATCAGCATCGGACGCTTTACACCGGCAGACAGGCTCATCGCGACCAGAAACATGAAGACGATACTGATCCCGTAATTCCGGGAGAGTACGGAATATTCGAACAGCATCAGAGGGCTGAACAAGAATAAAGCCCTCAGGACATAAGGAAACGGCGATCTGTAGAGGAACAGGGATGCCGCCGCCGCCGCAATCGCAAAGGCGGCCAGTTTCAGAACCACGGCGGTGTGGAAGGCGAAATAGGCCAGCCGGAGAATCAGGTACCAGACCAGGGGATGCCCTTCGCCGTGCAGCGTGGCGAACATCTGGGGGAGCGTATCGCCACTGAGCGCCAAAGACAGCGCGCGCATCTCGTCGCGCCAGACCTGATGACGAAAGCTGAGCGTCGCGACGATGGCTGCCCACACTATGAACGTGACGGCATTGGCCCCGCGAATAGGTTCCCTTGCTATCGCCGTGCAATCTGGCGTGAGAGCATTTTGACGCCTGAGATGCGGAGCCAGGCCAAGGCGCTCCAGTACGGCTGGAATCATGCCTTTTCTTCCAAACGCCTTGCGCTTGCCCGCATGGCGAGCTGCCCCACGCGCATGGCCAGAAGGACGGTCGCCAGCCCTCCGACCGCGAAAAGACCGAGAACCCAAGGGTTCGAACGGGCGCTCAGCGTGTCGAGGCTGGCGTGTGCGAGTGTGCCGAGGAAGATATAGAACCCGAGCGCAGGAAGCGATGCGCAGGTTCCGATCAAATAATCTTTGAGGCTGATGGAGGACAGG
>CAZVYC010000035.1:15880-29283 GCA_964631425.1 uncultured Rhodospirillales bacterium | reverse complement strand
CTCTTAGACTTAGCTGAAGAGCACGACCTCCATGATCGCGACCAGCGTGTTGGCAACCTCGGCGACGTTGGAGCCCGTGCGCTTGACCAGCTTCTCGATGATATAGTGCTCACCCATGAGCTGGAGCGCCCGCGCAGTCTCGTCCGGCTCAAGTCTCTGGGCATGGCCCAGCGCTTGTGCGGATCGGATCTGCCGCTCCAATATGCGCGCCATGCTGTTCATATAGCGCCGGTGGATGCGTTCCACCGAGGGATCGCTGGACGCGGCGTCGACGAGCGCGCGGTGCAAGTGCCGCCGCTTGCGGATCAGCCGGCAGCCTTGCTCGTACGAGCGGCGAAGAATGGCGGTCTCCCGCTCCCGGGCGTCCTCCGAAGCCATCGTCATCTCGGCGTTCTCGCCGGCGATCGTGATCACCTCCGCGATGTACCGCTCGGTGAGTTTGGAGAGCAGCTGATGCAGGTCTGAGAAATATTGATAGAAGGATGGCCGGGCGAGTCCCGTCTCCGCCATGACGAGGGCGACCGTCAGCTCGTGAAAGGAATGGCGCCGCAAAAGCTTCTCCGCCGCGTCCAATATCTCCAATTCCGCAATCTCGGGTGGCCGTCGGCGGCGGGTCTTGGCGGTTCGTAATCGCGCGCTTCGGGTACTGGAAAGGAGATCGTCCGGCTTTTTCTTCACTGTGACTCTAGCCAAGATTTTCCGCGCTCCTTGGCCCTATTGAACGCCGGCCGGCCCTCGGCAGATATCCAGTATTCGAGATATGCCTTTCCTCGGGCCTCATCGCGCAGCCCTTATCGCCTTGGTCACCTCCAGCCCGTTTGTCAGGATCGAAACGACCTCGGCCACGAAGGCCCGCGCGTTGGCAAGGGCGGCGGGAATATTGGTGACCTGGGCCGGGTCCAGGCCTGACAGGCCGCCGCCAAAGGAGAAGAGCGCGCGGTAGGCCTCACGCTCGTGGATCTGCGTGCCGAACATCCGGATCTCGCTTTGGGCGAACATGTCTTCGATACTCTTGAGCGAGCGCGGCCGGATGGCGGCGCTGGTGCGCGTGAAGAGCACGGCGAAGGGAATTGCCCGCTTGAATGCCTTCTCCTGTGCCCTGACGAGCCGGATGGCTTTGACGGCCTCGGCCGCGTCGAGCTGAGAGCCTTGCATCGGAATAATCACCAAGTCGGCGCGGCTCATCGCGAACCCGACCATCATGGAGGCCGCCCCTTGCAGGTCGACGATCACGAAACTGGTCTGCGCCGCCACGGCCTCGATCGTGTCGATGATCGAGTCCTCGGTCACATCGTCGAGCACGGTCAGCGTCTCCGGCTTGCCCGGACGCTTGGCCCACCTGGACAGCGGCTTGTTGGGATCGGCATCGATGACGGTAAGGGTGGCGCCCCGCGCCGCAAGCTCAGTCGCGAGGATCACGGCGGACGTGGTTTTGCCTGCGCCCCCTTTTGGGCTCGCAAAGACGATTGTCGGCATTGTCACCCTCACCCGCTGTATCCGCAACGGAGAATGAAGCGCGATGGAGTTCGGATATTCAACAAATATCAGGCGAACTCGCTGCTGCGGGCCGCGGCCCACACGTCAGGCCTCCGGCACCTTGCGGGGGCGGCCGTCGTCGCCGATGGCGACGAAGATGAAGATTGCCTTGGTAACCTGGACGAAGGACTCCGATTCACGCGGGCGGCGCCAGGCCTCGACCAGGATCTTCATCGAGGTGCGGCCGACCGAGACCAGTTCGGTATAAAGGCTGACCTCATCGCCGATATGGACCGCCGACAAGAAGGCCATGCCCTCCACCGCCGCGGTCACCACCCGGCCACGAGCCCGACGCCAGGCGGTGGTGCCGGCGGCATGGTCCATCTGGCTCATCAGCCAGCCGCCAAAGATGTCACCGTTGGGATTGGTGTCCTTCGGCATGGCGATGGTGCGGATCATAAGGGCGCCGGTCGGGCCGGCGGGCTGGTCTTCGTGGCTCATCGGTTCCTGCCGCGTCGCGTCATGCTAATAGGCGATGCCGGGCGGCATTTTGCAACCGGCGGCGCCGATCGGACGTTGCCTTATATCAGCGGCTGCCGCTTGTACGCGCGGCGCGTCCGGATGCGCGAGACGTACAACCTGACCGGAAGGGAGAGAATGCCGGACACTCAACGCCTGATCGGCGACATCGGCGGTACCAACGCCCGCTTCGCTATCGCCACAAACGGCCGATATGGACCGCTGACCAACCTGTCGACGGTGGACTATCCGTCATTCGAATCCGCAATCGCCGCCTTTCTGGACAGCCTGGGAGAGGGCGTATCGATCAAGGATGCCGCGTTTGCCGTCGCCGGGCCGATCTTGGGCGACAGGGTGGCGCTGACCAACCACAACTGGAGCTTCAGCCAGTCGGCGCTCAAGACCCTGTTCGGCTTCGAGACCTTGCGCCTGTTCAACGATTTCGCGGCGATTGCGCTGGCGATCCCGCATCTGGACGGCGACGATATCGAGCAAGTCGGCGGGGGGGCGCCGGTCCCCAGGCGGCCCAAAGGCGTGCTCGGCCCGGGAACCGGGCTTGGCGTTACGGCACTGGTGCCGACCGGCCACAGCGACTGGATCGTGATCCCGGGCGAAGGCGGGCATGTGACCATGCCGCCCGCCACCAGCCGGGAAAGCCGGCTGCTCGACATCCTGCGCCAGCGCCTGGACCACGTCTCGGCCGAGCGTCTGCTGTCAGGCGACGGCCTTGTCCATCTCTATGAGACGCTCTGCGAGATGGATGGAAGGCGAGCGTCGCAATACAAGCCGCCACAGATCACCGACGAGGCGATCGCGGCCCAGGATGCGCACTGCCGCGAAGCCGTCGAGACGTTCTGCTGCATGCTGGGCACGATCGCCGGCAATCTCGCTCTGACGCTGGGTGCGGCGGGCGGAATCTATATTGCCGGCGGGATCGTGCCGCGGCTGGGACGACGCTTCACCGAGTCAGGTTTCCGCGCCCGGTTCGAGGCCAAGGGACGGTTCAGGGATTATCTGACGCCGATCCCGGCCTATGTCATTGCGCACGGGAACCCCGCGCTGCTGGGGTTGGCCAAGCTGCCGCCGGGTTGAGAATTATCCCTCGCCCCAACGGGTGAGGGGTCGTGCTATCCCGGCTTAGGGCCCAAGCCGCTTCGCGTGCCAGGCGATGTGGTCGGCCATGAAGGACTGGATGAACCAATAGGAGTGATCGTAGCCGGGATCCCGGCGGAGCACCAGCTGCTGCCCGGACTGGCCCGCGGCCTGCTCCAGCGCCTCGGGCTTGAGTTGGATTTCGAGGAACTTGTCGGCCAGGCCCTGGTCGACGAGGATGGGGCCGGGATAGGGACCGCGCGCCATCAGCATACTAGCGTCATACTCCGCCCATAACGAACGGTCAGGCCCTAGATAATTGCTGAACGCCTTTTCGCCCCAGGGCACCGCCACCGGGTTCGCGATCGGCGCGAAGGCGGAGACTGAATGCCAGTTGTCCGGCTGCTTGAGCGCAATGGTCAGCGCCCCGTGGCCGCCCATAGAGTGGCCGAAAATGCCGCGCCGACCTGGCAGCGCCGGGAAATTGGCCTCGATCAGCGCCGGCAGCTCGCGTGTCACATAGCTGTACATGCGATAGTTTTTCGCCCACGGCTCCGCCACCGCGTCGACATAGAAGCCGGCCCCGGTGCCGAAATCCCAGTCGTCGTCTTCGCCGGGAATCCCGAGTCCGCGCGGCGACGTATCTGGCGCAACCAAGATCAGGCCTTGTTCGGCTGCAAAGCGCTGCGCCCCTGCCTTGGTCAGGAAGGTCTCTTCCGTGCAGGTGAGGCCAGCGAGGTAATAGAGCGCCGGAACCGGTCCCTTCTCGGCCTGGGGCGGAACGAAGGTGCCGAACCGCATCTGCGCGCCGATCTCGGCCGAGGTGTGGGAATGAAAGCCCACGGTTCCGCCGAAGCAGCGGAACGCGCTGTTCAAGGTCAGGTTTGCCATCTTACGACCGCCTGCAGATAACCTGCCGATAACATGATCCCGCGGCCGCGATTTATCCATCCCCCGCTGCCGCCTCGGCCGCCCTCTCGGTTGCGCCGCGTGGCGCTCGGTCGCTCGCCAGCCCCAGTCGCCGGATCAGCCAGGGCATCGTCAGGCCCTGCACGAAGATCGAAAAGGCGACAACCGCGAAGGATACGACGACCATCTCATTCCGGCCGGGCAGCTCTTGCGGCAGTGCCAGCGCGAGCGCAAGCGCAAGGGCGCCGCGCAACCCGCCCCAGACGAGGACGTGCTGGTACCGGCGATCGACGCCGAGCGTGGTTCCCTTGAACAGCGCGCACAATGCATAGACTGCGAGCACGCGGCCCGCCAGCACCAGCATCACCGCGACTGCGGCCTCCCGGGCGACAGGGCGGATGGACTGGTGCGCCTCATGGCCGCCAATCAGGATGAAGACGATCGAGTTCGCCAGGAAGGCCGCATACTCCCAGAAGGAGAGGATGTGGCTCCGGCCGCTGCGGGACAGCGCCCGCTGGCCGAAATTGCCGACCAGGAGCCCCGCCGTCAGCGACGCCAGCACGCCGGACATCTGGAAATGCTCGGCCAGCAGGAACGAGCCGTAGGCGGCGATCGTCGTCAGCGTGATCTCGACCAGATGGTCCTCCGTGCGCCAAGCCAGCAGCAGCAGCAATCCCGCCACGAGGAGTCCTGCCATTACACCGCCTAGGACCGTCCACAGCATTGAGCCCAAGATCGCGAGCGGCGTCACGGCGCCGCCGGCCGCGAAAGCGGCGACCAGGCCGAAGCCCACCGCCGCCGCGCCGTCGTTGAGCAGGCTTTCGGACTCGACCAGCATGCTGAGGCGGCGCCCGACCCTCAATTCCTTGAAGGCGGCGATCACCGAGACGGGATCGGTCGCGGCGATCAACACCCCGAACAGGGCCGCATCGATCCACCCCCATCCGACCGCGAAATGCATGCCGACGGCCACGACCGCCGCGGATAGCACCACGCCCGGAAACGCCAGCGTCAGGGTGACCGGCAGGTCACGGCGAAACGGCTGCCACTTCAGCTGCAGCGCCGCCTCGAAGATGAGCGGCGGCAGGAAGACGCCGAAGATCAGATCCCGCGTCAGCGGCAGATTGACGCCGATCGGGAGAAGCGCCAGCGCGATGCCGGCGACCACCAGCCCCGTGCTGTACGGCAGCTCGAGCCGTCGCGACGCCATCGCCACGAGCGAGGCGACCAGCAGAATCAGTCCGAGCGAGGTGATGGGAAATCCTGGCAAGCCGGGCTCCGTTCGTATGGTTTCACCCGAATAACATACGAACGGGCCGGCCAGTGCTGATTTCGGAAAGGCTCCGTTGTCCCTAGACCTACGGAGGTTACGTGGCTTTGTACCGCACCGCGGCGTGATCGCGGGACAGATTCGGCTGGAGGCCGAGGCGGGCTGCGGTGAAAGCGTCCCAATCGGCGCTCTCGGGCAGAGACGGAATGGTGACGGCCTCGTCCTGGTCGAAACCAGCCAGCGCCGCGTCAACCATCTCGTCGACGCCCATCATCATGCTGGCCGGGAACCTGGAGGTATCGATGCCTGCGCGCTCCCAGATCTCGGTCCTCGTGGCGCCCGGCAGCACGGCCTGGACCTTCACGCCGCTGCCTTCGAGTTCGCGCCGCAGCACCTGGGTAAAATTGAGGACATAGGCCTTGCTGCCGCTGTACGGCCCGCCGCTCAGCTCAGGCGCCAGCGCCAGCACTGACGAGAGATTGATGATCGCACCGCGCTTGCGTGCGACGAAGCCCGGAGCGGCCGCCGTCGCCAGTCGAGTGACGGCGACGATGTTGAGCTGAATCAACTGCTCGAGCTTGTCGGGATCGGATTCCATCAGTGTGCCGCTGAGCGCGATGCCGGCGTTATTGACCAGCATGGTGATCGCCGGATCGTCGCGCAGGCGCCGTTCGACCGCGAGCAGGTCCGCCCTCCGGGTCAGGTCGGCGGCGAGAACGTCCACGACGACGCCGGCTTCCGCTCTCAGGCGCTCCGCCAGCGCATCGAGCCGGGCCCGATCGCGGGCGACGAGGATCAGGTCGTAGCCACGGCGGGCCAGCCGGTCCGCGTATGTGGCGCCGATGCCGGAGGATGCTCCGGTGATCAGCGCAGTTCCTTTATTGCTCTGTGTGCTCATCATCGTTCCTTGCTGACAGGTTCAGACGGCTTCGAGAATGGTGGCAATGCCCTGGCCGCCGCCGATGCACTGCGTTGCCAGCGCCAGCCGCTTGCCTTCGCGCTGCATGATCTGCGCGGCTTTGCCGGTGATCCGGGCGCCGGTCGCGCCCAGGGGATGGCCGAGCGCGATGGCGCCGCCATCGACGTTGACCTTCTCCTCGGGGATGCGGAGCTCGCGCAGGCAGGCGACCGCCTGGCTCCCGAACGCCTCGTTGATCTCGATGATATCGATATCGTCGATGGTGAGGCCAGCGCGATCGAGCGCCTTCAAGGTCGCCGGCACCGGCCCCATTCCCATGATCTCGGGCGGGCAGCCGGCGACCGCGACCGCGCGAACGCGCGCCAGCACGTTGAGGCCGTAGGCCCGCGCATATTCCTCCGACGCGACCAGCACCGAAGCGGCGCCGTCGGTCAACGGCGACGCGGTGCCGGCAGTGACGGTGCCATCGGGCCGGAAGGCCGGTTTCAGCCCGGCCAGCCCTTCCAGCGTGGTCTGCGGACGCAAGCAGCCATCCACCTCGACGAGGCCGTCTGGCGTCAGTACCGGGACGATCTCGTCCTTGAGCCGGCCGGCGGCCTGGGCCTGGGCGGCCTTGTGCTGCGACGCCAGCGCCAGCTTTTCCTGGTCGAGCCGGGAAACGCCGAAGCGGTAGGCGACGTTCTCGGCCGTCTCGCCCATCGCGATGTAGGCCTCGAGGTCATTCTCGCCGGGCTGGTCGCGATTGCGGAAGCGCGGGTTCGGGGAGAAGTCGAACCCGCCCTGCGGCACGCGCGTCATCGATTCGACGCCGCCGCAGATGAAGGCGTCACCGGCCCCGATCGCGATCTGGCCGGCGGCGATATGGATCGCCGACATCGACGAGCCGCAGAACCGGTTCACGGTCATGCCTCCGGTCGCGATCGGCAGCCCCGCCAGCAGGAGCGCAATGCGGGCAATGTTGTCGCCCTGCTCGGCCTCGGGATACGCACAGCCCAGCAGCACGTCCTCGATCGTCTCGGCCGGGATGCCGGTGCGCTCGATCAGCCCCTTGATCGCCGTCGCGGCGAGGTCGTCCGGCCTGACGCCGACGAGCGCGCCCTTGCGCGCAAAGTGGAAGGGGGTGCGCGCATAGCCCGCGATAACTGCTTGTCTCATCATGTTCTCCGTGGAATGGATTATATGATGATTATCATGTTAACGGGATTCAAGGGACCATACCGTTGGGACGCCGAAGAATCCTCGCCAAGCTGCGTTCCGCGCGCAGATGCGCTATGGCTCGGCCACCGCGTGACGGAGAGCGAGCGCCGATGGCATCCTGTTCGATTGTTTTCCTCGACCGCGCGACGCTGGGTGTCCCACTGCGCCGGCCTGCGTTCGCGCACACCTATCGCGAATATGACCGCACGACGCCCGAGCAGGTCGTTGAGCGGCTGCGCGACGCCGAGATCGCAATCGTCAACAAAGTGCCGCTGCCAGCCGAAATCTTGAGCCAACTGCCGCGGCTGAAACTGATCGCCGTCGCCGCCACCGGGACGAACATGATCGACAAGGCCTGGTGCGCCGCGCACGGGATCACGATCACCAATATCCAGAACTATGCGGTCAATACGGTGCCGGAACATGTGCTGGCGCTGATCTTTGCGCTCCGGCGCAACCTGGTCGCCTATGCGGCTGACGTGCGGCGGGGGAAGTGGGCGGAGATCGATCAGTTCTGCTATTTCGACCATCCGATCCGCGACGTCGCCGGGTCGACGCTAGGCGTGATCGGCTTCGGCGCGCTGGGCCAAGCGGTGGCGCGGAGGGCCGTGGCGCTGGGAATGCGGGTGCTGGCCGCAAGCCGCTCGCCATTTCCAGACCGGGTGGACTTGCCCACGCTATTGCGGGAAAGCGATGTGGTGACGCTGCACTGCCCGTTAACGCCGGAGACCCATAACCTGATCGGCGCAACCGAGCTCAAGGCGATGAAGCCGGGCGCGATCCTGATCAACACCGCGCGCGGCGGCCTGGTCGACGAGGCGGCGCTGGTCGCCGCGCTCGGCGACGGCACGATTGCCGGTGCCGGTATCGACGTGCTGACGACGGAGCCGCCCAAGGACGGCAATCCGCTGCTGGACTATGGTCGGCCCAACCTGATCGTGACGCCGCACGTCGCCTGGGCCAGCCAGGAGGCGATGACCGCGCTGGCGGAGCAACTGATTGGTAACATCGAGGCGTTCGTCGCCGGCGCGCCGCGGAACGTGGTGTCCACCTAAACGATCAGGATCGCGCGGAAATCGTTGACGTTGGTGCGCGTCGGACCGGTGATGATCAGGCCGCCCAGTGCCGAGAAGAAGCTGTAGCCGTCGTTGTTCGCGAGAAACGCCGTGGGGTCGAGGCCGAGCGCGCCGGCGCGCGCGAGCGTGTCGGGCCGCAGCACCGCACCGGCATTATCTTCCGTCCCGTCGATCCCGTCGGTATCGCAGGCGAGCGCGAAGATTCCGGGATGGCCGTCGAGCGCCACGGCGAGGGCCAGCAGGAACTCGGCGTTGCGGCCGCCGCGCCCGATGCCGCGCACGGTCACCGTCGTCTCGCCGCCGGAGATGAGCACGCAAGGCGGCCGTGCCGGCTGGCCTGTCTCCGCGGCCCTGCGCGCCAGATCCGCTTGTGCGAGCGCCACGTCGCGTGCCTCCCCTTCAATGGCGTCGCCCAGGATCACGGGCGTCACCCCGGCCTGCCGCGCCACGGCAGCGGCAGCTTCGAGCGCCTGGCGGGGCGTGGCGATCAGCCGGTTCTCGACATGCGCGAACAGAGGGTCGTCAGGCTTGGGCGTCTCGGTGTCTTCGAGGCAGGCGATGACGCCGGCCGGAGTGTCGATGCCGTACTTGCCCAGTACAGAAGCGGCGTCGGCGGCGGTGGTCGGGTCGGGCACGGTCGGGCCGGAGGCAATGACCGAAAGATCATCGCCCGGCACGTCCGAGATCATCAGTGCAACCACAGGCGCCGGCGATGCAGCCAACGCCAGGCGTCCGCCCTTGATCGCGGACAGGTGCTTCCGAACGCAATTGATCTCCGTGATGGTGGCGCCGCTCTTGAGCAGCGCCTGGGTGACCGCACGCTTCTCCGCGAGCGTGACGCCTGGCGCCGGCAGGGAGAGCAGCGCGGAACCGCCGCCTGAGATCAGCACCAGCACCAGATCATCCTGGGTTAGCCCCTGAACCAGCCCCAGAATCCGCTTAGCCGCCTCGGTGCCGGCCGAATCCGGCACCGGATGCCCAGCCTCGACGACCTCGATCCGGCGACAGGGAACCCTGTGACCATAGCGTGTCACAACAAGGCCCGAGAGCGGGCCCGCCCACTGATCTTCCACCGCCTTCGCCATGGCGGCGGCCGCCTTGCCGGCCCCGACGACGACCGTGCGGCCCTTCGGCGGCTCGGGCAAGTTTTGCGGCACACACAGGGCTGGCGACGCTGCCGCGACCGCGGCGTCGAACAGATCGCGCAGCAGCGAAACCGGGTCGTATGCCATGCGCCCGTCAGCCCCGACCGACATATGGCATCTTGGTGGCCATCACCGTCATGAACAGTACGTTCGCATCGAGCGGCAGACCAGCCATGTAGAGCACCGCATCGGCGACATGGCGCACGTCCATCACCGGCTCAGGCATGACGGCGCCGTTGGCCTGCGGCACGCCTGATGCCATCGCCTCGGTCAGGGCCGATTCGGCGTTGCCGATATCGATCTGGCCGCAGGCAATGTCGTATTTGCGACCGTCGAGTGCCGTCGATTTGGTGATGCCGGTGACCGCGTGCTTGGTCGCGGTGTACGCGATCGAGTTGGGCCGCGGCACATGCGCAGAAATCGAGCCGTTATTGATGATCCGGCCGCCGCGCGGCGCCTGGTCCTTCATCATGCGGAAGGCCGCGCGGGTGCAAAGGAAGACGCCTGTCATGTTCGTGTTCACCACCGCCTGCCATTGCTCGACCGTCAGATCCTCGAGCAAGGTGCCCAATGTCGCCGTCCCGGCATTGTTGAACAGCAGGTCAAGCCGGCCGAAGGTCTCCTGCGTCTTCGCAAACAGGGCTTCGACCGAAGCGGCGTCGGCAATGTCGGTCGGAACGGCGAGCCAACGGACGTCAGGCTCGCACGCAGCCGTCTCGTCCAGCGCCTCGCGCCGACGACCGCTCAGCACGACCGCATAGCCGGCGCGACCGAGCGCGAGCGCCACCGCCCGCCCAATCCCACTGCCGGCGCCGGTGACGAGCGCGATCCTGGGGTGGGCCGCCAAGCTGGTGGTCAAGACTGCTCCCTCCTTGCCTCAGGAACCTCGAGCCTTCTTAGGAGCGCCGGGGGCGATGGAGAAGAGCCAAACCACTCACGTTTTGGCGCCTTGGCCGATTTACTTACATTTTCGTTATAGTGTAACAGACGACGTCGTTGCCGCCGGTCCGAGCCCGTTCCATCGGTCCGATCGCGAAAGGCTCAGTATGGACGATGATGGCGTCATCAAATTCATCCAATCGAACCTGCGTTCGATCTGGGCCATCGAGCTGCTGGTAATCCTGCGCCGTGGCCGGCAGCCATGGGCGCTGGTCACGCTGGAAACCGAGCTCAGGGGCAGCGCCACGATCGCGCGCAAGGCGACGGCCGACCTCGTGCGGCTGGGCTTTGCTCTCGAATCCTCGCCCGGCGTCTGGCAGTACCAGCCGATGGACGAGGCGCGCGAAAGACTGGCGGCCGAGATCGAGCGGCTACATCGGGAGCGGCCGGCTGCCTTGGCGCGGGCGGTCTACGAAGGTACTGACGACGCTATTCGCAGTTTTGCCGACGCCTTCCGTTTTCGTAAGCATTAGGAGGGATGATGGCCGCCACCGTCTATATGCTCTGCGCCCTGACCAGCCTGCTCTGCATGGGCCTTCTGTTGCGCGCATTCTTCAGGACCCGGTCGCGAATGCTGCTGTGGAGCGCGCTTTGCTTCGTCGGCCTCGCCGCCAACAATTTGCTGCTGTTTGTCGACCTTGTTCTGTTGCCCGAGACCGACCTCTCGATCCTCCGCCATTTGACATCGCTCGGCGCGTTAGCCGTGCTGCTGTACGGCTTCATTTGGGAAACCGAGCGATGAGCACCGCTTCCATCACCGATTTCCTGTTCGGCGCCGTCACTATGGGCTATGCGGTGGCCGGCCTGCTGTTCCTCAGGTTCTGGCGGCGGACGCGGGACCGACTGTTCGCTGCCTTCGCCGCGTCATTCTGGCTGATCGGGCTGGGCCAGATGCTGATCGTGATCGGCGGCAATGACTGGTGGGAGTTCGTGCCCCGGCTTTCCGGGTTTTCCCTCATCATCCTTGCAATCATCGATAAGAATCGCGGCGGCCAATAGTTGCCATTGTCGCGCCCCTGGCCATCGGCTATCCCCTTGAACAAACAAGGGGAGGTCACGTTGAAATTTTCGCTCATCTATGAAGCGCAGACGGTCGACACCAGTCCGGAGACGGAGTTCCGGCTGTTTCACGACATCGTCGACCAATGCCTGCTCGCTGAAAAAGTGGGGTTCGACGTCGTCTGGGCGGTGGAGCACACCGCGCTGCCGCAATATGCGCATATGAGCGCGCCCGAGACCTTCCTCGCCTATCTCGCCGGCAAGACCGAGAGATTGGAGATCGGCCATGGCGTGGTCTGCCTCCCGCCGGCAATGAACCATCCAGTCAAGGTCGCGGAGCGCATCGCCACGCTCGACATCCTGTCCAAGGGCCGACTGCATTTCGGGATGGGCAAAGGCGGCACACAGCAGGAATCGGGGACTTTCGGCTATCAGCTGGCAGACCTGCCGCCGATGATCGAGGAATCGATGTACCTGATCCCCAAGATCATGACCGAGGAGTTCATCGAGCATCACGGCCGGTTCGTGCAGATCCCGCGTCGGCCGATCTATCCCAAGCCCTATCAGAAGCCGCACCCCTATCTCTACATGGCGACGACCAAGCCGGACACGCTGAAGGTGGCGGGCTCGCGGGGCATCGGCGCGCTGGTGCTGGGTTTTGGCGGTCCGGACGACGTGGCGCAGAAGAGCAGGCTCTACCGCGAGGCATGGCGCAACCGGAAGCCTGAGAACCAGGTGGGATTCCGCCCGATCGAGCATCTGGCGGCGCTCTGCCCGACCGTGGTGCTCGAAGACGGCGCCCGCGCGCGCCGGATTGGCCTGCGCGGCCAGCGCTTCTTCGTCGAGTCGCTGGCCCACTGGTACAATAACGGCCCGCCGCCCTGCACCGATGACCTGGACGCGTCGGAGCACGAAGCGGCCCTACAGAAGATGACCACAGCGCGACTTTCGGCCGAAACCATCACCACCGGCAACCAGTATGTTTCGAGCTCAGTCGCCGAGGACGCATACGGCACGCCCGACAATTGCCGCCGCTACGTCGAGCGGCTGATCGAAGCCGGCGCGGACGAGATCCTGTTCCTGGTCCAGATGGGCACGATCCCCAACGACGTGGCGATGGAGTCGATCCGGAACATTGGGGAGCAGGTGATTCCACAGTTCCGGTGAGGCTTGGCTTGAAGCCCGCGACCTTGACAGTAGCGGACATCGCTGAATCTATAGCTGCTCACCAGGAGGCGGTTATGGACAGGTTGATCGGCGTGGGGCTTTACACGCCCGCGGAAGCTGGCAGGCTGCTAAATATTCCTGCTGGAAAAATCACCCGCTGGCTTCGCGGCCACCATATCGCTCAGCGGCAATACGCGCCACTGTGGATGTCGCAAGTCGACCTCAATGACGGGCGGGTCTATCTCGGCTTTCGTGACCTTATGGAAGTGAGGATCGCGAATAGATTCATCGAGCAGGGCGTTTCGCCCCAACGGGTTCGGGCCGCCATCGAATTGGCGCGCGAGATGATCAATGAAGATCGGCCTCTTTCGACCGATCGCTTCCGCACGGACGGGCGCGACATCATCCTTCGAGTCATCGAGAAGGACGAGCATGGCCAAGAGCGAGAGCGCCTCTTGAACCTCTTCCGCCGGCAGTATGAATTCAAGCAAATCATTGAGCCGCTGTTAACGACGATTGATTTTGACGATCGCGGAGCGCCGTTCCAATGGTGGCCGCTTGGCAAGCGCGGAAATATTGTCATTGACCCGGCGCGAGCATTCGGACAGCCGATCGATGCGGCTACGAGCGTGCCCACGGCAGTTCTCGCTGCGGCGGGACGACAGGAGGGGGTTGGGGGTGCCGCCCGTGCCTTC
>CAZVYC010000035.1:0-15870 GCA_964631425.1 uncultured Rhodospirillales bacterium | reverse complement strand
GCCTTCGCCGTGCCACAAACGTCCGTTAGGCGCGCCATCAAATACGAAGCAATGATGGGGCGTCAGGCAGCAGCGTGAACGTATTGTTCGACAACTGCACGGCCCCTGTATTGGCGACAACGCTCGACGGTTTCATCCGTATTTTCGATTACCGCGCCTTCCATATTAAAGATCTTCCAGGACTTCCGAACGGCCGGAATTCGACTGACCTGGAATGGATCGCGCACCTGCAGCGGCGCGCAGAAGATTGGGTCTTCATTACGGGTGATGGTCGCGTACTGAAGAATTCGGCCGAGCGTGCCGCATTACGGTCTGCGGGACTCCATGGTTTCGTTCTCGCACCCGCGTACCAGAAAATGCCGCTTCACCAGGTGGCGGCGACCATCATCTGGAAGTGGCCGGAAATTGAAGCTGTGACCAAGCTTGTCGCGGCTCCGTCAATGCATGAAATTCCCATACGCAAGGGAAGCAAATTACGTTCTTGCCGTTGTAGTTCAATTTCCGCTTGGAGTTCTTCAGAACCCGTACAGCCGAGCCGGATTGTCGGCGAGGATCAGGCGACGGGTCGCGGCGTCAGGAACCCACCGGGCAAGCTGGTTCAGCACCAGCCCGTCGTCGATCGGCAGGTCGGGCGCGATCTCGGTCGCGGCGCGGCCCGACGCACGCGTGGGATCCGTGTGTGGCCAATCACTGCCCCACAGGAGCCGTTCGGCATTGGCGGCAACCAATGCCTCGACAAGCGGCCGCACGTCATCGTACGGCGGCGGCTTGGCCGAGACGCGGTAGGGCGCTGATAGTTTGACATAAGCCGTGCCAGACCGGACCAGCGCCAGCACGGCGTCGAACCCAGGCTGCGCCACGCCCAATTCGGCTTTCGCCCCGGCAAAATGATCGAAGACGAGCAGCACGGGCGAGGCGGCAAGCTCGCTCACCAGCGCCGCGATGACGGCCGGCCGCGTGTAGAGCTGAATATGCCACTCACGCGGCTGGCATTGCGCGATGGCGACTTGCAGCTTCCTCTGCGCCACGGCCGGGTCGGCCTCGCCGCCGGTTTCGAGATTGATACGCAAGCCGCGCACGCCGGCCGCGTCGAGCGCGTCGAGCGTTGCCTCCGGCGCACCCTCCCCCACCACCGCGACCCCGCGCGCCCGGCCCGGCCCAAGTTGCCGCAGGCCGTCGAGCAGGGCCGAATTGTCGGTGCCATAGATGCTCGGCTGGACCAGCACGACCCGTTCGAGCCCGAGCGCCCGATGCAGTTCCAGCAGCGTTGCTGGAGTGGCCGAGGGTGGTGTGTAGATACGATCTGGCGCCATGGGGAAGAGCGCCTGATCCGCGATGATATGGACGTGGCAATCGCAGGCATTGGGCGGAATGGCGAAATCGATCGAGGTGGTGGCCGCGGAGGCGGATTGGCGGATAGCAAATCCAAGTGTGGCCGAGCCGCCCCTCAGCAGCAGAGCACGGCGGGTTAGCGCCGACGATGTCCTCAAAAGATGTCCTGGGAGATCACAGGTAGACGCCGATCTCGGGAAACTCCTCATCCAGCGGCGCCAGAGAGTCGAGAACCGACGCCAAGCTTTTCCATTGGATTGGCTTGATGACCAGCCGATTGCCTTCGCGGTGCATCATTGCTTCGTCACCGGCAGTTCGAATTCCATGGGAATACGCACCGCCTGGCTTCGACCGCGGCAAAACACCGGCACCGTTCTCGCATCTGGACAGGGCATGGTACATCCCTCGCCCATTGAGGATATGGCGGAACCGGCGAAATAGAAAGAATACAGCGCAAACCGGCTGCGCTAAACTTGCCCAACAAGGCAAACCAGACGGCGGGGAAAACATGGACGCCATTGCACCTTTGATGCCTGAGGTCGACTTCGCCTATGACGAAGTGCTCAATCTCCATGAGCTCCTCGAGGAGCTGCGCCAGCATGGGCCGGTGGTGCCGGTGAAATATCTGGGCGCGCCGGTCTGGGCGATCCTGGATCATAAGGAGCTGGACCAGGCGTTCAACGACCTGGAGCATTTCGATCCGCGCGACGGCTACAAGGTGATTTCCGAGCCGTCGATGGGGCGCACGCTCCAAACCATGACCGGCGAGGAGCACCGGGTGAACCGCGCCTCGGTCGCCGTGCCGTTCCTGCCGGCCAAGGTCCGATCCTATGTCGAGGCGATGATCGAGCCGATCGCGCATGAACTGATGGACCGGATCGCAGGCCAGCGCGAGGTCGAGTTTGTGAAGGCCTTCACCCGCCCCTACCCGTTCACCGTCATCACCCGCCTGCTCGGCATTCCGGTGTCGGACGAGGCGATGCTGCTGGAATGGGCGGTCAAGCTGATCGATTTCCCGTGGGACCCGCAGGGGGCGGTCAAGGCCAAGCGGGAGTTCGACTCCTATATGCAGCACATCCTCGACGACCGCCGTAGCAACCCGACCGGCGATTTTGTGTCGATGCTGGTGAAGGCCGAGTTCGAGGGCCAGACGCTGGATGACGAGCGAATCCTGTCGTTCTTCCGCCTGCTGTTCCCCGCCGGATCGGACACCACATACCTCAACGCCGGCAGCCTGTTCGCCTGCGTGCTGTCCGACCCGGAGCTGAGGGCGATGGCCAAGCGGAGCGACAAGGACCGCGAGGCGCTGGTGGCCGAGGGCTTGCGCTGGCAGGCGCCGACCGCGTTGCTGCCCCGCATGGCGACCGGCGACACGGTGCTGGGCGGCGTGCACATCAAGAAGGGCGACTGGATTCTGTTCGGCATCACCGCCGCCAACAACGACCCCAAGGTGTTCCCGAACCCGCGCAAGTTCGACCCCACGCGCGACAATCGCGAGCTGATCAGCTTCGGCCGCGGCGTGCATTTCTGCCTGGGCATGCACCTGGCGCGGCGCGAGCTGGAGACCGCGCTCAGGGTGGTGCTGGAGCGCTATCCGGACATCCGGCTGAAGCCCGGCGCACCGGTCGAGTTCGTTGGCGGGGTGCTGCGCGGACCGCGCGCATTACAGGTCCAACCCTATGGGGCGCCGTGAGACGATGCGCGTAATCTTTATCGACGACGATGGCGCCCGGCATGAGGTGGAGGGGCGTGATGGTGAGAGCGCGATGCGCTGCGCCACCCAGCACCTGGTCCCCGGCATCATCGGCGAGTGCGGCGGGGCGATGGCCTGCGCCACCTGTCATGGCTATGTGCAGGAGCCGTGGGACGCCATGATTCCGCCGCCTTCAACGCAGGAGCGAGAAATGCTGTCCGGCTGCATCGATACCGAGCCGAACAGCCGCCTGACCTGCCAGGTTAAGCTCACTGAGGCGCTGGACGGGATCACAATTCGCGTGCCACGCTCCCAGACCTGAACCAAGCTGGGGAAGCAAATCATGAAGCTGGGCATTATCCCGTTAATGCAAAAGGGATTCACGACCAACCCCGCCTGGGCACGGCCGTTCCTGAAGATGATCGAAGCGGCGGGGGTCGAATCCGTCTGGACGGTCGAGCACCCGATCGTGGCCGAGGATTACGAGCCGCTCTATTCCTACAGCGAGGACGGCACGGCGCCGTTCCGGCCGGATACCGAGATGTGCGACCCGCTGGAATGGCTGAGCTTCGCTGCCGGGGTGACCGAAAAGGTCAATCTCGGCACCGGTGTGGTGCTGCTGCCGCTGCACGCGCCGATCATCCTGGCAAAGCGGGTCGCCACCCTGGACGCACTGTCGAACGGACGGGTCAGGCTTGGCGTCGGCATGGGCTGGCAGCGCGAAGAATATCAGTCGATCGGCATCCCCTATGAGGAGCGCGGCCCCCGCACCGACGAGTGCATGGCGGCGCTGAGGGCGCTTTGGACCGAATCGCCTGCTACCTATCATGGGCAATTCTACAATTTCGATCGCGTCCATTCCGACCCCAAGCCGGCTCAGCTGGGCGGCGTACCGCTGCTGGTCGGCGGCTCGACCAACGTCGCCGCGCGCCGCGCCGGCCGCATCGGCGACGGCTTCTTCCCGCATGCGATCTCCCCGGACGATTTGGCGGCCAAGATCGAGGTGATGAACCAGGCGGCGAAGGAAGCCGGCCGCGACCCTGCCAAGATCGAGCTGACCGTTTCGCCGTGTAGCTGGAAATTCGGTGCGTCGCTCGATTACGGAGTCATGAAGGCGTATGCTGACCTTGGCGTGTCGCGCCTGATTGCAGTGGCGCACGAAGCCATGAGCACGGAACTCAACGACATCGAGCGCTTTGTAAAGAAGTGCCTGGATGAGGTGATTTCCCGACTGTGAGGAGCCGGATCATCCGCTGACAACAAACAAATGAAAGGGGAGCAATCATGTTCAGCAGCCATTGGAAGCCGTCGGCCTTGGCCCTGCTGGCCTGCGCTGGCGCGGCGCTTGCGCCGGAGGCAGTCGCACAGATAGCGAACCCGTCGAGTGCAGCGACCACGCCCGAAACCGCGAACGGACAGCTTGAGGAGGTGGTGGTCACCGCGCAGCGGCGCGAGCAGAAGCTCCAGAGCACGCCGGTTTCGGTCACCGCGCTGACCGCCGCCACGCTCGACCGGCTCGACGTGCAGCAGCCGACGCAGCTCAGCCAGCTCGTTCCCAATTTCCAGTTGACTCAAGGCAGCGGCGGCCCGACCAACGTAGCCATCTCGATCCGCGGCATCGGCAACCAGGAGCCGTTGCTGACGGTCGATTCGCCGGTCGGCGTCTATCTGGATGGCGTGTATCTCGGCCGCGAGGCAGGGCTCAACATCGATCTTGTCGATCTTGAGCGAGTCGAGGTGCTGCGCGGGCCGCAAGGCACGCTGTTCGGCCGCAACACCTCCGGTGGTGCCGTGAGCCTGGTGACCAAGATGCCCAGCACTGATTTCGGCATACAGGAGAAGACCGGCTGGGGTGAATATGATGGCTGGTACACCCGCACCGAGCTCAATACCGGCGACATCGCCGATACGGGGCTTCGCGCGACGGTCTCGTACCTTCATCGCGACCGCGACGGGTGGGTCAAGAACCCCTACTCGTCCGACGCCGACGGCCCAGCCTCGCTGCACAGCGACGCGGTCTGGGCGCGGGTGCATGGCGATTTCGGCCCGCTCGCCATCGACTACATGTTCGATTTCGACACGCTCGACGGCCAGAATGAAGGGTTCCAGCTGGCGGCGATGAGTCCGCTCTCGCAGGCCTATTTCAGCCAGTCTCCGAATTACGGTGGCGACCCGCTGGTCCTCAGCGGCCATCGCCGAGACCCGCTGCCGCTGTATCGTTTTCCCGGGCAGGGGCCGACCCAGCACGCCATGGAGCTGGGCCACGCGGTGACGGCGAAATACGACTTGACCGACGATATTGCGTTCAAATCGATCACCGCGTACCGGCACTGGTATGCATCGGAGCCCACACGCTATGGCCCGCATTTCCGCGGCCCGGTGCTCAACTTCAACACCTTCACTGTCAGCATCCAGGATGTGACACCGTTCGCCGCGCCCCAGGATGTGTCCCAGTATCAGGTCTC
This sequence comes from uncultured Rhodospirillales bacterium, assembly GCA_964631425.1. Taxonomy (GTDB): domain Bacteria; phylum Pseudomonadota; class Alphaproteobacteria; order BOG-932; family Roseiterribacteraceae; genus BOG-932. The sequence goes on along the minus strand of CAZVYC010000035.1, from coordinate 10,380 downwards.
ACAGGAATTCCAGATCATCGGCACGGCCGACCGGTTCAAATATATCGCCGGAGCCTATTACTTTTACGAGCATGTCCACGAGGACAATCCGAACAACTATACGGTCGTGCTGCCCGGCTCGACCTTCGGCCTGGGCGCCGCCTATCCGGTGATCGGCATCAACACCTTCCTGCCGAACTCGCGGTATCAGTCGGAGCTGCGCTATCGCGAAAATAGCTCGTCTTATGCAGGATTCGGGCAGGTGGACTACACGCCGCCGATCCTGGACGACAAGCTCACGGTCACGGGCGGGCTGCGCTATACGGTCGATCACCGCTCGATCGACCTTTACGACCTGGACGCCGTGCCTCGGACCGGGCTGCACGATTATTACGCCTTCAACTATAATTTCGAGCTGAACTATCAGGCGACCCAGGAGCTGATGGGCTATATAAGGATCAGCAGCGGCTACAAGTCGGGCGGGTTCAACGCGCGCCAGACGGCGGCAACGGCCAGCCTCAATTTCAGCCCGGAGAAGGCGCAGGCCTATGAAATCGGCATGAAGTCCGAATGGCTGGACCACACGCTCAGGGCCAATGCCTCGGCCTTCTATACCGACTACAGCAATCTGCAGGTCAACCAATATACCGGCGGCATCGGCACGACGCTCAACACCAACGCCTATTACGAAGGCTTCGAGTTGGAGCTCCAGGCCGCGCCGATCACGCCCGTGCTGCTCGAAGCCAGCGTCGGCTATGTCAACCCCGTTTACACCAGTTATCCCTATCCCAATCCGGACACGGGCGTGCTGCAGAATTATGCGAGTATCGCCAAGTTCCCCTATGTGCCGGATTGGACGATTCATCTCGGGGCGCAATACACCTTCAACGATACGCCCTGGGGCACGCCATCGGTCCGGGCCGATTATTCGATGACCAGCGAGCGCTATTTCTTCGGCACCGACCTGCCGAACGCCAATCCGTTCAACAACGTGATCAAGGACCCCGGGCAGAATCTGATAAGTGTGCGGGCGGCGCTGTCCAACATCCCGGTGTTCGGCGATCGGGCGAATATGGAGGTGCAGATCTATGGCGAGAACCTGCTGAACCAGGATCTGCGCGATTCGGCGATCGATTTCGGCGGGCTCGGCTTCGCCGGCATCTCCTTCGGCATGCCGCGCAGCTTCGGCTTCGACGTCAATCTGAAATATTGAGCGTAGGGTGGGCTGAGCCGGAGGCGAAGCCCACCGTCGAGATCGATGCTGGTGGGCTTCGCCGACGCTCAGCCCACCGTACCAGGAGGCAAGGTATGGCGGGTCCGGAAGATGTCGTCCGTTCGATGATAGAGGCCTGCTGCCGCCGGGACCTGGATGCGGTGGTGAGCCATTTCCACGAGGATGCGATCTATCACAACATCCCGATCCAGCCGGTGCAGGGGATCGCCGGCATCCGGGCGATGCTGTCCGGATTTCTGACGACAGCGAGCAGCGTCGAGTGGAAGATCCACAACTCGCTGTCGAACGACGATGGGCTGGTGATGAACGAGCGCACCGACTGCTTCACCCTGCCCCAGGGCCGGCTGGAGCTGCCGGTGATGGGCGTGTTCGAGGTCCGCGACGGCAAGATCGCCGCCTGGCGGGACTATTTCGACATGGGCCCGCTGAAGCCGATCATGGGTGGGTAGGCCGGTTTTCTACGAAAGCTAACCGGGTGCTACGCGCCGGCGCTCTGCTCGCCGACTGCCGCCGCGGGTCGGCCGGCGCCGCGTGGCACGAATATCTGCAGTGCACTCGCCAGGGTAAGGCTGCCGACCAGGACGAACGTACGGTGAATGCCGAGTGCTACCGTGACCGGATGGATGAGGAACGGATTTAACAGGTCCCCGAAATACAGCGCGGCGAAATTGAACCCGATCGCCCGCCCCCGCGCCGCGACCGGCGCCCGCGCAATCACCAGGCGGATGAAATGCGGGATCAGCAGGCCGCTGCCAAATCCTGCCATGCCGCCGCCGATCGCGGTCACGACCGGAGTCCACGAGATGCCGATGGTCAGGACGCCTAAACCGATCAACGCGGCAACCAGCGAATAGTTGGTGCGCGGGCTGAAACGCGTCGCGACGGTCGCATAGACCAGCGACCCCACGATCGTCATGGTCGTACCGGCCATCATGACATGAGACCGCCCCGCGGCGCTAGTGATCCCGTCGGCCGCGAGCAGGAACGGCAGTTGGGTGGCATTCATCATCATCACCACGGCGAGCATGACGACAACTGCATAGAGCGGCCAGAGATGGCGCAACGACTCCTTGGAGGCCGCGGTCCTGGCGGTCGCGGCGGGCGGCGTGTGCGGGATCGCGATGAGCGTCAGCGGGATCACCGCGAGCACGCCCAGGAAAAGCGCGAACGGCGCATGCCAGCTGTAACGCTGGCCCAGTTCGCCCACGATATAGATCGCGATCAGGCCGGCGATGCCGCCCAGCATATTGCGGATGCTGAGCCAGCGGGCGCGTTGGACATCGTTGAAGCGCGCGCCGATCAGCCAGATCGTCGCTGCGCCGTACGCGACCGCGGCAAAGCCCAGCAGAAAGCGGGACGCCAGCAGCAGGAAGGCGCTCTCGATATACATCCCGGCTGACCCCAGCGCCGTGAAGGCAACCGCCGCGCCGACCAGGACGCGCCGGGCGCCGAGCCGGTCGACGGCAAACCCCGCAGGGCCGCCGCCCAGCATCAGGCCGACGCTCGGCAACGCCGCCATCAGCTGGGCAAAGAAGGTGCCCTCCATGCCGCTCCCTAAGAGCGGAATGCGGATCGATCCGCCGTGCGGGGCGAAATGCTCGGCGATCAGCGGCAGGATCGGCCCGGTAGCGGTGAACATCAGCGACAGCGCCGGCGCCGAGGACAGCATCACCAGGACGGCGATCCAGCCGCGCAGCCCTTCCGGAAACGCCGGCTTTGCCTCGTTCATCGCAATCTTCCCCCTCGTTTCGGATATCCTAGACGAGCGGCGGATCGCTGTCGCCGGGGTTAAGCCGTGCGCCTCAGCGGCACGAGCGCGATTAAGCTGATGAGGGCCGCACCGCCCAAATAAAGTCCGACAAGCGGCAGGCCGCCCGTCTCGGCCAGGCGCTGCGCAAGAAGCGGCGCGACCGCCCCGCCCAGGATGCCGCCGACATTGAACGCCATCGAGGCGCCGGTATAGCGCACCCGCGCCGGGAACAGGCTGGGCAGCCACGCGCCCAGCGGACCGTAGACGAACCCCATGAGCGACAGCGACAGCGCCAGGAACAGGAAGATGACGCCGAGCGAGCCACTGCCCATCATGGGCGCCAGCAGGAAGCCCGCCGGAATTGCCGCGATGCAGCCGCCCATCAGCACGCGCCGGCCGCCGTAGCGGTCAGCCAGATAGGCGGCAACGACGATGGACACGGCCATGAACAGGATGGCGCCCAGCTGAACCTCGAGGAAGATCGTGCGCGGGTATCCCAGCGTGGTTGTGCCGTAGCCGAGCGCGAACGCTGTTGCGAGATAGTAGATCGCAAAGCAGGCCACCACCGCGAACGTGCCGCCGATCGTCTCGCGCGGATGGGTGCGCAACACCTCGAAGAGTGGAACTCTGGCCGGCGGGGCCTCGGCCAAAGCCGCGGCGAAAGCCGGCGTCTCGGTCAGCTTGAGCCGAACCCACAGGCCCAGCGACACGAGGAGAATGCTGCCGAGAAAGGGCAGCCGCCAGCCCCAGGCCTGGAACTGGTCATGGCTCAACGACAGGCCGAGCAGCAGATAGAGGCCATTGGCGGCGATGAAACCGACAGGCGCGCCGAGCTGGGGAAACATGCCGTATCGAGCGCGCCAGCCCGGCGGCGCGTTCTCGACCGCCAGCAGCGCCGCCCCACCCCACTCGCCGCCGAGGCCGAAGCCCTGGCCGAAGCGCAGGAAGCTGAGCAGAAGCGGCGCGATCCAGCCTGCCGTGGCGTAGGTGGGCAGGAAGGCGATCGCCGTCGTGGACGTGCCCATGATCAGCAGAGAGGCGACGAGAGTCGACTTTCGCCCGATGCGATCGCCGAAATGGCCGAACACCGAAGCGCCGAGCGGCCGCGCGACGAAGGCCAGCCCGAGCGTGGCATAAGCCGCCATCAGTTGCGCGGAGGGTGAGGCGGCTGGGAAGAACAGCGGCCCGAACACCAGCGAGGCGGCGGTGGCGTAGATGTAGAAATCGTAGAACTCGACCGCCGTGCCGATCAGGCTGGCGAAGAGAATGCGGGCCGTCGGCGCAGGCGCCGCAATTGCCGTCGACGTCATGACAGGTCCTGTTTTAGGGGCTGGCGGAGATGAAGATGATGGGTTTCGCTGGCGCTCTACCCATCCTACGCGGCAGCGAATGTAGGATGGGTAGAGCGCCCGCGAAACCCATCGCGTGCCACGGATCAGAGACCCTGCAACCGGGCGTAGCGCTCGACATGGAAGGCGCTGTCGCCCAGCAGTTCGGCACAAGCGCGCACCCGCTTCAGGAAGAAGCCGAGGTCGAAATCATCGGTGACGCCGATGCCGCCATGCATCTGCACCGCTTCGGCGGTGGCGCGCTTGGCCACCTCGCCCACCTTGGCCTTGGCCATGCTGACATGTTCGGGACTGGCGGTGCCGCCCGCCTTGAGCACGGTCGAGCGCGCGACCTCCAGTTCACCATACAGGATCGCGGCGCGATGCTGCAGCGCCTGGAACTCGCCGATCTTCCGGCCGAACTGCACACGGGTCTTGAGATAATCGACGGTGCGGTCGAACGCCTCGCCAGCCGCGCCCAGCATCTCGGCCGCGAGACAGAGCCGCCCGGCATCGAGCGCCCGGTCGAGCACGGCCGCGGTCCGATCCGGCGCGCAGACGAGGCCGGCGGCCGTCGTCTCGTCGATGACGATCTCGACCATCGGACGGCTGTCCAACCCCATTCGCGCCGTCACCGTGATACCCGGTGCACCGGCATCAACCAGCAGCATGAGCAGTTGGGCGGACTCCTCCGCGCGCGCCACCACGATCAGCTGGTCGGCGATGTTGCCGTCGATGACCGCAATCTTGCGGCCGGAAAGCCGGCAGGCGTCGCCGGTCCGGCGCGCGATGGTGCGGATGGCCGAAGGGTCATGACGCGCGTTCTCGTCCACCGCCGGCGCGACGATCGTCCCAGCGGCAATGGCAGGCAGCAACTGGGCCTTCAGCCGTTCGTCGCCGCCTTCGAGAATGGCGGTCGCGGCGATGACGGCGCTGGACAGGAACGGACCGGCGGCGAGGCTTCGGCCCATCATCTCCGCGACCTGAATCATCGCCGGCAGGCCGAGACCGGCGCCGCCATGGGTTTCGGGGATGAGGACGCCAGGAAAGCCGAGCTCCACCATACCATCCCAGCAGCCGCGCGCGGAGGCGGGAAGATCGCGCGCATCCCGCCGCTGGCGGAGCAGCCGCGGCGAATTCGAACCGGCGAAAAACCGGCCGGCAATCTCGCGCAGCATCTTCGTATCGTCATCGAGCAGCATTTAAGGGTCTTTCCTTCGACGGAAATATCCGCATATCAGCCGCCGGGCAGCTCAAGCACGCGCTTGGCGACGACGTTGAGCTGAACTTCCGACGTGCCGCCGCCGATGCGGTTGGCGAGCGCACCCAGCCAGTCGCGCGGCACCTTGGCCCCAGGGCCGTCGAGGTCGAGGCCGGCCAGGCCCAGGATCGACAGCATCAGCTCGTGCCGCTTCACGCTGAGCTCGGTGCCGAGATATTTCAGCATCGACGAGCCCGCGCCCACTGCCGCACCGGCGGCCGCTTCCTCGCCGTAGCGCTCGACCAGCGTGCCGAACGCCGCCATCTCCAGATCGAGCTCGGCAACGCGGGCGCGCAGCACCGGCTCGGCGCGGAGCGCGTCCCGGCCCAAATGCTTGAGCGCGAATTCGGAGAGCCTGACCGTGTCGGTGGCGCGCATGGCGCCGATCATCTGGCGCTCGAACAGCATCAGGTATTTGGCGACGTCCCAACCGCGGTTGAGCGTGCCCACCAGGTTCTCGCGCGGCACGCGCACGCCGTCGAAGAAGACCTGCGAGAAATGCTCGTTGCCGGAGATGAGCCGGAGCGGCGACGCCAATACGCCGGGGGAGCGCATGTCGATCAAGAGGAAACTGATGCCTTCGTGCCGCGGCTTATCCGGGTCGGTGCGCACCAGGCAGAAGATGCAGTCGGCGCGGTGGCCGTACGAGGTCCAGATTTTCTGGCCGGTGACGACGAATTCATCGCCGTCCTGCTCGGCCCGCGTCTTCAGGCTGACCAGGTCGGAGCCGGCGTTGGGCTCGGAATAGCCCTGGCACCACCAGATTTCGCCGCGCACGATACCGGGCAGGTAGTTGCGCTTCTGCTCTTCCGTGCCGAAGCGGAGCAGCGCAGGGCCCAGCATCCAGATGCCGAGGCTGGTCAACGGCGCGTGCGCCTCGATCCGCGCCATCTCCTGCCGCAGGATCGCGGCCTGCCCGGGGGTCAGCCCGCCGCCGCCATAGTCCTTCCGCCATTCCGGCGCGGTCCAGCCGCGCGCGGCCATCCGCTCCAGCCAGAGCTTCTGCGCCGCATCCTTGAAGCGCCAGTTGCGCCCGCCGAAGCAATGATCGTCCTCGCGCATCGGCCCGCGCTTCTCCGATGGACAGTTCTCCGCGAGCCACGCCCGAACCTCAGTTCGGAAGGCCTCATCCTCCCCCATCACGAACCTTTTCAAAAATCATAAGGCATTATAGTTTACGGGCAGAGGCGAGGACTGGCAATCGGCATGATGGGCACCAGGGAACTGCAGAAGACGGCGCGGCGGCGGGCGATCCTGGAAGCGGCGCGGGCGCTGATCCTCGGCGGCAAGGAGCGCGATTTCTCGATGCCGACCCTCGCCGAGAAAGCCGGCGTCAGTCTGGTGACGCCCTATAATTTGTTCGGTTCGAAATCGAGCATCCTGCTCGAGATCGTGCGCGAGGACATCTATGCGCGCATCGCCGATATCGGCGACATCTCCGCCACGAGCGTCATCGAGTGGGTGTCCGCGCTCTCGGCGACCTTGGCGCAGATCTATTACCGCAACCGCCATTTCTATCGCCGCATGATCATCACGATCGTGGCGCAGGAGAACGCGGAAGAACAGCGCGCGGCATTGGAATTCAGCTACGGCATGTTTGCTGAGCCGCTCAGGCGCCTTCAGGAACAGGGGCTGCTGTTGTCGCTAGTCCCGGCGGAGATCGTGGCCCGGCACATGGCGCACAGCATTTCAGGCTCGCTTCAGCATCGCCTGATGGAGCGAGGCACCGAGGCGCTGCTGCGGCAGGAGATCGAGATGGGGTTGCTGCTGCTGCTCTCCGGCATCTGCCCCGACGAAGAACGGGCGAAGCTGCGGGAGCGGATGGCAGTGCTGGCACAGGGAGGATCGTAGGATGGGTAGAGCGAAAGCGAAACCGATCGATTGCCGCATGGGTTTCGCTTCGCTCCACCCATCCTACGTGCTGAAATAAAGTCTTAGGGGAAAGCGCATGTCGATCTTGGTGGAGCTTGACGAGATCAGGTCGCACCTGTCCCAGCCGGGGCAGCCCTTCGAGCTGGTCGAGCAGACCGTCGACGGCATCCCGCTGCAGGTCTATCGCCATCTGCCGCCCAATCTCAGCCATTTGATCGTCGAAGCGGCGCGGTTCGGCGACCGCACCTTCCTGGTCAGCGGAGAGCGGCGGCTGTCTTATACTCACGCTCTGGGGCAAGCCGCAGCGCTGGCAGGCTGGCTCGGCGAGGCGCACGGGATCGGGCGCGGGGCACGGGTGGCAATCGCCATGCGCAATTCGTCCGAGTGGATCATCGCGTTCCTCGCGATCCAGCTCAACGGCGCGACAGCGGTGCTGGTCAACAGCCGAGGCACGCCGGACGATATGCTGAACGCCATCCATGACACGGAATGCGCGCTGGTGATCGCCGATCCGAGACGCGTGGAAAATATAAGGGGCGGATTCGTCGGCCCGATGATCGTCGCGGACGCCGGGGGCGGGTTCCGCGAGGCGGACGGGCAGCAGCTCCCCCTTGCCGCCGTGCCGGTCGTTCCGTCGGCTGCGGAGCCGGGTGAGCCCGCGATCATCATGTTCACCTCGGGCACCACCGGCCGGCCCAAGGGCGCGGTCCTCAGCCATCGCGGGGTGGCGACCTTCCTGCTCGGCATGCGCCATAACGGGGCCGTGTACCTGACCCACGCCGCCCGGCGGATGGGCCTGGAGCCGCAGGCGCTGGCCCAGCGCCTGCCGCAGGTCGCATCTCTGGCGATCTTCCCGCTGTTCCATGTGAGCGGCGCGTCGGCGATGCTGATGGGCCAGCTGATCAACGGCGGCAAGATCGTGATGATGGAGCGCTGGAGTCCGGCCGAGGCGCTGTCGCTGATCACGCGCGAGCGCATCACCATGCTCCAGGGGCCGCCCTCGATCTTCTGGGACGTGCTGGCCTGCCCGGAATTCGCCGGCGCCGATGTGAGCTCAATCACCAATATCGGGATCGGCGGTCAGGCGACGCCGCCCAACCTGCTGGCGGAGCTGGTCAAGCGTTTCCCCAACGCCGCGCCCGGCGGCGGCTATGGCCAGACCGAGACCAACGGTGCGATCGCGTCCGGCACCGGCGCTGAGTATCTGGCCAACCCCAGGGCCTCGGGCCGCGTGCTGCCGGGCGTCGAAGTGCGCATCGCCGACGAGCACGGAAACGCGCTTCCGCTCGGCGAAATCGGCGAGATCTGGGTCCGCGGTGCACTCAACATGGCGGGGTATTGGAACCAGCCCGAGGCCAACGCGGCAGTGTTCAGCGACGGATGGCTCAAGACCGGCGATGTCGGCATTCTGGACCGGGACCGGTTCATCACCATCGTCGACCGCAAGAAGGACGTCGTCATCCGCGGCGGCGAGAACATCTATTGCGCCGAACTTGAGCGCGTGTTCCAGGAGTTCCCCGGGGTGCTGGAAGTCGCAGCCTACGGCGTGCCGGACGAACACTGGGGCGAGCGGGTCGTGCTGGCCGCGGTGCCTCAGCCGGGGGTGGAGATCACGCGGGACGACATGTTCGCCTTCGGGCGGCAGCGGCTGGCCGATTATAAGATCCCCTCCGAGATCCTGTTCACCGAAACCCCGTTCGTCCGCAATGCTGTCGGCAAGGTCGACAAGGCGGCGCTTCGCCGTGCGCATGTTGGCACCTGAATCCTTAAGCTGAAGTTTTATTGACCGGCTGCGCAAGGGCTTGATGCGACTCGACATGTCCTGAATTAACGCGGAGGTCGCGGAGGTTTGCGCGAGGAGCGCGGGGATGACGGAAAACGAAATCGGCGGTCAGATTATCGATGCGGCGATGAAGCTCCACTCGACAATTGGTCCTGGCCTCTTGGAAAGCGCGTATGAGACGTGCTTGGCTTACGAGCTTGAAAGGCGAGACCTCCACGTCCGCAGTGGCCCACATGCGCGACGGCATTTCGCGGCTGGTCAATGGCCTTTGACCCCCGTGACCTCCGCGCATACCTCCGCGACCCCCGCGTTAGAGTCTTCCTCGCGACGCACAGCCGAACATGGACACTTTTGGAAAACGAATGACCTTGGAAACCCACGTTCTGCCGCACTTCTCGAGTGATGGACCGTAAAAACTTCGGCTTAAGGAGATTTTCATGACATACCTGGATGGCGGCAAGGTCATCGACCTGATGTTCGGGCTGCCCGATGCCAAGGGGCTTCATGCCGCCTACGAATCGTTCAAGCCGCTCTATCGTGACCGGGAAAGCCGGGAGTTCGCCTTTCCGGCGCAGTATATGTTCAAGAACATCCCGAATATCGACTCGCTGGGCGACGATCCGGTTGGCTGGGCGGTCAAGCAGATGGACCGGTTCAATATCGAGCGGGCGCTGATCGGGGTGCATGAAGGCCCCGGCATGCATCAGGTGGCGCGCGACCGCTTCGCCGACCGCTTCATCTTTGATGTAGGCGTCGATCCTAATAACGGGGTGGACGAGGTGCGCCGCCTGCGGCGACTGACCAAGGAATATGACGTGAAGGCGGTCAGCGTCTTCCCCTGCGGCTGCAATCCGCAGGTGCCGATCGACGACAAGCGCATGTACGTCATGTATGCCGCCTGCGTCGACCTGGATCTGCCGATCTTCGTCAATGTCGGCGTGCCTGGGCCCCGCGTGCCGATGGACCCGCAGAAGGTCGAGCGGGTGGACGAGGTGTGCTGGTTCTTTCCCGAGCTCAAGTTCGTCATGCGCCACGGCGCCGAGCCGTGGGACGAGCTGGCGGTCAAGCTGATGCTGAAATATCCAAACCTCTATTATTCAACCAGCGCGTTCGCCCCCAAGCACTATCCGAAATCGATCATCCGCTATGCCAACACGCGCGGCGCAGACAAGG
>CAZVYC010000034.1:0-29324 GCA_964631425.1 uncultured Rhodospirillales bacterium | reverse complement strand
CGCGGACGAATTCGGGCGTCACGAAATCCGGGATCTCCGCGCCGAAGCTCTCGCCGTCGCGCGCCTGCTCCCTGGCCTTGGCGCGGCCGAGATTCTCGCGGATCGCGACATATTCCATTTCGGGCGTGACGATGCCGGCGCGGGCATAGGCGATCTGGGTCACAGCCCTGCCGGATCTGGCGCGAAGCGGCCGAACGGGAGCGTTGGCGAAGGCCGCGTGCCGGGCGGCCTCACCCCGGCGGACCCCGTCATCCTCCGGCCTCGCGGCACGGCCGTCATAGCGCTCGACATCGCCGCGTGCTTCGATCCACGGCGCACGCATGCGGGGCAGGCCCTGGGCGATGTCGATGCGCTGGGCAGGATCGGTGTAGGGACCCGAGGGATCATAGATGCGGACGGGGGCCTCGCCGCCCGACAGCGCGACCTCGCGCATCGCTACGCGGATGTCGGGGTGCAGCGTGCCCGGCACGTAAATCTTGCTCGAGGCCGGCAACGGACCGGTGGAGACGCCGAATAGCCCGGCAGGGCGGGTCGACGACGATTGCGAGAAATCTTCAGGCATGGCTCTCAACCCTCAGGCTCAGGGCCGGTCGCCTTGGGAGAAGAGAGGAGAAATGCCGCCCGGGCGGCCGATCCCATCCCTACGCCGGTGCTGACCGGATCAGGTTCGACGGGTTTCCGCGCCGCCGGCAAGCCGGCACAGCGGTATCTCAGCCCGTTGCCGGGCTCCCCAGGGAGCCGTGATCGTCAGCCTTGAAAGCGCGGCTGTCAAGCCGCCCCGGGGATGGCCCAACGGGGATTAGCCAACCGAGATCAGGGGGGCGAGACCGCGTCCTTGATCGCCTGGACGGCCGGTGGCGTGGGCTGATCGGCATTTTCCTGCATGAATGCGGTGCCCGGAGCCGCGGGTTGGGCCGCCGCCCGGTCGCTGGCCCAGGTGTCCACGTGGTTGGCGCCACCCTGCCCAGGCTCGAATTTCGCCTTCAGCCGCTGGTACTCGGCCTCGTGCGCCTGCATCTGCGCCCATTCGCTGAGCGGCGCCAGGCGCGAGTGGGTAACAATGATCTCCTCGCGATCCGGGCCCAAGGTGTCCTTCGGGGCATCGGCGGCCAGCGCCGGAAAGGCCAAAGAGGCCGCGAGCGCCCCGGCCGTCACAGCCGCGGAAAAGGTTGAGCCGAAAATGGACCGCATAGGTCGTCTCCTGCCGAACTTAATGATCGAACGCATCAACTGGCGTCATTGTGCCTTACTATAGAGTTGGTGTGGAATATGGAATTGCGCAATCCGTGCGTCCGATTCCGGCGTTCGCCCGTCAATGCACGCGACGTGACGAGAATCGGCAAAATCCCATCCGTGGTGGTGTGAAGGGGGCTATTCGAAGCCATGAAATATCTGCGTGCCGCAAATGGGAGTGGCGCATGACTCGGCTGTCGTGCGCCGACGCCGGCCGGACGATCAGGCTCGTCGGTTTCGCCGCGCTGGCGATGCTGGCCGTGCACACGGCACCGGCGGCCGAGGCGCCGGCTTGGCGCGCGATCACGCCCACGCTGCCGGACAAAACGGTCACGCTGACCGGCCATGACCTGACCTTTGACCAGGTGGTCGCCGTCGCCCGCCAGGGAGAGGCGGTCGAGCTTTCTCCCGAGGCGCTCCGTCATCAGGAAGATACGTACAAGCTGCTCCTGGAAGCGGCGGCGGAGGGGCTGCCGGTGGCCGGCTTCAATCGCGGGTCGGAAGGGACGACGCCGGTATTCGATGGCGATCCGGCGGCGCCCGAGATCGCCGCTGCGACCAGCGCACGGCTGCTGGAGATCCTTGCCGCGGGGGCGTCGCCCCCGGGTGCGCCCGAGATCGCAGAAGAGGAAACCGTCCGGGCGGTGATGGTGGTCCGCGCCAATACCCTGCTCTATTCTCCGGCAAGCCCACCCGTCGCCGGCATGCTGCTTGCCTTTCTCAACGACCGGATCACGCCGGTTGCCGCGCCCGGCGGCGTGCTGAAAGCGATCGGCGCCGCGATGGTGGGAAAAGGCGACGTCTACTACCGGGGCAGGAGGATGCCAGCGGCACAGGCGCTGACCGACGCCGGGCTGATGCCGCTGGCGCCCTCCGGCATGGATGATCACGCGCTGATCGACAGCGGCGCCGAGTTGGTGGCGCGCGCGGCAATCCTCGCCGCGGACGGCGCGCATGCGCTGGACTGGGCGGATGTGATCTACGCGATGGCGCTCGACGGCGCCGACGCCAATGTGGCGCCGTTCTCGCTGCCGGCGCAGGCCAACCGGCCGTTCCAATGGCTGAACTGGGAGGCGTTCCGCGTTCTCGACATGCTGAAGGGCAGCTATCTACTGGCGGACGATCCCGGACGGCTGTCCGCTCTGCCGGAGCCCCTGCGCACGTTGCCGGGACACCAGGGTGCGGCCTGGATGGCATGGGGCACGTTGCGCGATACCGTCCTGGTGGCGCTGAACGCCTCGGACCAGCCGCTCGCGCTCAGGGTCGATCTGTCGCCACGCGAATCGCCGGAGCTCGCCGCCGCACAGATCAAAAAATTCTATGTGCGGGGCGGCCGGGCGAACGGCAATCACCGCGGTTATGTCGTCGAGACCGTCAACGATGACCTGTCGCCGATCACCGTTCCCGTCGCCGGATTTGCGTTTGCGCTCGAGTCGCTGGATGCGGTGCTTGGCCAAGGATCGGGGCGCCCAAGAGGCCCGGACGGCAGCGGGTCGGCAGCCGACCGCGCACGGAAAAGCCTGGACGACACGCTGCGCCTCCTCAGTCTCGATCTGCTGGCCGCGGCCGCTTCCATCGACCAGCGTATGGCCGAAGATCCCGCTCGCGCGCTGGGCACCGTGCCAACCGCCGTCATGACCGAGCTGCGCAAGGCCGTCCCGGCCGGCACAGAAAGCGCCGCGATCCGCGCAGCGGCCTATGAATTCCTCGCCCGCGACCCGATCGCGGCGTTCGTCGGCTCGGCCCAGCCGGCGCCAGGCAGCGACGAACCAATCCCGCTCGCCCAAGAACGGATCAGCCGATAAAAGAGTAGCCGGTGGAAACCTCGGCCGGCGGGCGACGCACATCGGAGGCGCCGCGCGTCTAGGCCGCGTCTAGGGCAAGTGGGGGAGTAACGCGATGATCACGCTATTCGGCATGTCGAGCCCGAACGTGCAGAAGATCCAGCTGATGCTCGAGGAGACCGGCTTGCCCTATGGGATCACGCGCGTCGACGTCTGGAAGGGTGAGAACTTCGACCCTGCCTTCGCGGCACTGAACCCCAACCGCAAGGTTCCGGTAATCGTCGACCCCGAGGGCCCGGACGGCGAACCGGTGACGGTGTTCGAATCGGGCGCGATCCTGATTTATCTCGCGGAGAAGACCGGGCAGTTCCTGCCGGCCAAAGGCGCGGCGCGGTATCAGGTGCTGGAGTGGCTGGCAGTACAGATGTGCGGTGTCGGGCCGATGTTCGGGCAATATACCCACTTCCGCAACTTCGCGCCCAAGGGTAACGAGTATGCCGAAAGCCGCTATCGCACCCAGGCGGTCCGGCTGTTCGAGGCGATTGAGGAGCGGCTGGCCGCGGTGCCGTATCTTGGCGGCGCCGACTATTCGGTCGCCGACATGGCAACCTTCCCCTGGATGCGCAATCGCGCGGAGAAATGGGGCGGCGACTGGAGCCGTTTCCCCAGTATCTGGCGCTGGTTCGACCGCGTCGCCGGACGTCCTGCCGCCCAGCGCATGGTGGCCGAGATGGACCGCATCTGGCAGGACGACGTCGCCTCGATCAATGCCGCGCCGGTCCCGGTCGTCGACCGGCTGCTCGGCCGTGGCGCCTTTGCGAATTAGAGGGCGGCATGTCCGAACTGCTCGAGGCCAAGGACGCGATCCGCGATTGCCTTTTCCGCTATTGCCGCGGGATCGACCGCGCCGACGCCGACATGTTGCGCTCCGCCTACTGGCCGGATGCGGTGGACGACCACGTGCTCTATAACGGCAACGCTTATGACTTCATCGACTGGTGCGTGCCGCTTCTCGCCCAGGTCGAGCACAGCCAGCACATGCTGGGCAACATGCTGATCGAGGTCAGGGGTGATGAGGCACGGGCGGAAACCTATTACCACGCCTATGAACGCCGGCGTCGTGCATCAGGCGAGCCTTACGAGATGTATGTCGGCGGCCGTTACCTGGACCGCCTGACGCGGCGTGAGGGCGGCTGGCGCATTCAGCACCGCATCGTGATGTGGGACTGGTTCCGCCATTTCAAGGATTCTGCCGACTTGGACAAGGGCGTCTTCGGGAGGGGGCCTGTGCGGATGGGCGCCAAGGGCGCGGCCGATCCGTCGCATCGGCTGTTTGCCACCTGGCTTGCGCCTTGATCGCGGCGCCAAAAGGATATACATGTTGCATAACGTATATCCATGGAGGCCAATCATGCAAGTCGCGAGATGGGGCAATAGCCTTGCCGTGCGTCTTCCCGCCGCCGTGGTCGAAGCGCTCGAGCTTAAGGAGGGCGACGAAATTGAAATCCATATCGCCGACGCACGCGAATTTTCCGTCGTGCGCAAACCGAGCCGCGACGAGTTGCTGAAGCGCCTGCGCGCATTCCGCGGCCGCCTTCCTGCCGACTTCAAGTTCGACCGGGACGAGGCGAATGCCCGGTAGTTTCATCGACAGCAACGTTTTGATCTACATCGCCTCGGGCGATCCCGCGAAAGCCGACCGGGCCGAGAGCCTGATCGCCGAGGGCGGCAGCATCAGCATTCAGGTGCTGAACGAAATCACACACGTCGCACGCCGGAAGATCTTCAAGTCGTGGGGGGACATCGATCTGTTCCTCTCGTCCATCCGCGGCCTGCTAAGAGTCCACGCTCTTACCGTTGACATCCATGAAACCGGCCTCGCCGTCGCGGAGCGCTACGGCATTTCGACATTCGACGCGATGATTATTGCGTCCGCGCTCCACGCCGGCTGCGACACATTGTGGTCGGAGGATATGCACGACGGCTTGGTGATCGAAGGCCGGCTGCGAATCGCCGATCCCTTTGCCGGGACAGGCCGGCCGAACTGACCTACTCTACTGACCTACTCTGCCGCCTCCGCCAAAAACTCCTCGTCCATCCGCGGGTGGAACTGGGCGAACCAGTCGCGATAGGCGCGGAAGGGCCCGTCGACATTGCTCAGCATCGGGCGGTGGACATAGCGCTTGTGCGGCCAGATCTTGCCGTCGCTGTACTGCTCCGCCCGGGTGCGCTCGACGCTGATCCGGTCGATCTGGGCGATCATGTCGTCCGACAGCGGGCAATCCTCAGCCACCGTCAGGAACGTCTTCACCCGGTAATGGGTCAAGGTGGGGTCGACGGGCGTCGCCCCGACATAGGTGACCGTGGTAAGGCCGGGCGTCAGCGGACTCACCGACTCGATCCGCACAACCCCGCCGCCGATCACCGAGGCGTGGATGAACGACATGGCGGGCGGCGCATCCTTCTCCTCCGGGTCCTCGTGGCCAGGCGGCAGCACCTTGATGGGACTGTAGAAGGTCGGACCGTCGATCTTGATTGGGCCGCCGCTCATCGCGCGCCCGGTCGAATGCACTCCGGGAAAATGGCCGAAATCGACCGCATTCTCGAATACATCTTGCGGATGCGGGCCGCCGAAATCGTCGTGCAGGCGCTGGAACCCGGAGTTCGGCCGCCGCCGCGATTCGTCTACCGGCGGCAGTTCGAAAAACGGCTCGCGCCCGTCGAGATCGTGCCAAGCAAAAACCAGGCCGCTGCGCTCGAACGTCGGCCAGACTCGGATTTTCGCCCGGGGCGGGATCAGTTTGGTAAAGGGCACGTGCACGCAGCGGCCGGTGCCGTCATAGGCCCAGCCGTGGAACGGACAGACGATTGCCTCGCCTTCCACCTTCGAGTCGTAACCGAGATGCGCGCCCAGATGCGGGCAATGGGCGTCGGCCACGACGGCCTGGCCGGATTCGGTGCGGAACAGCACCAGATCCTGGCCGAAATATTTGAGCGGCCGCACGTCCTTGGGCGCGAGCTCGTCCGAGAAGGCGACCACGAACCAGCCGGTCGGGTAGGGGTGGAATGGATAGCGGGTTCCGAATTTGCTCAAGCCCTGCATCGTCACTCCTCGCGTTTCAGATGGCCGCCATGTATTCGGCGAGCGTCCGCCGCATGTGGCGGATGCGGATTTCCTGATAGTTCGACAGCACGACGTGTCGCTTGCGGCTGGCCCTCAGGCCCCGCTGCACCCGCGACATCATCGCCGCGTCCTGGTCCAGCACCGGGCCGAAATAGCTGAGCTCCTTCACGTCGGCGAAAGTCTCGCCATCGGCCAGCCAGCGCAGCTTGGCCGGCGGCGGCGCTGTCGCCCCGTCGGCCACCGGCAGAAGCAGCCAGACCTCGAAAATCGATTTGTTCGGATCGTCGCCGTCCGGCCGCGAGCGGTAGACGAGCGGGGAACCGAAGCCGCCGAACAGCACCATGTTGGGAAAGAGGCTGTATTCGATCACGTCGGCAATCTCGCAATCGCTGAGCGGCGAGAGGTCGACGCCGAACGTCTGGGCATAGACGCGCCTCAGGTTGGCGACCACGCGGCTGCGCGGCGTCTCCCCGTCCTTGAGCGGCCCGTCTTCGCAGAGGCCGAAGCGCGCCGCGGCGGCGACCGTCCGCTCCGGCGTCAAGCTGGCGGCCAAATGCGGGCTGCCGACGCCCGAGGGGTTGATCATGCGCGAGATGTGCCGCCGCCCTTCCCACACGTCATATTGCGAGTTGATGTCGCCGAAGAAGGGCAGAGCCTCTGGATGCAATCCGATGACGTGGAAGGTCTCGATGAACGCCTCGATCGAAATCTTCCAGTTGCAATCGAACCGCTTGCCGACATGGGCGGCAGTGAAGCGCCGTTCCAGCGGCCATCGGGCGAAATGGTCCGGCAGGCCCTCCAGATAGTCATCCAAGGACGGTGCGTTCGAGTCGAACGTGACAAAGACAAAGCCGCCCCATTCCGCGAGCCTGATTTCCTCGAGCGCAAGCCCGGCGCGGGCTTGTGGTGGAAAATCCCAGGCGCAGGTCAGGTCCTTGAGCACTCCGTCCAAGGTCCAGGTCAGGGCGTGGAACGGGCAGCGCAACTGCCGCGCATGGCCGTCGCCGTCGCAAATGCGCGTGCCCCGATGCGGGCAGGAATTGACGAAGGCGCGCAGCTTTCCATCCATCCCGCGCACGATTGCTGCCGAATCGTCCACGATGTCATAGACGGTATAGTCGCCCGGGTTGGGCACCTCGTCAGCGCGGCAAGCGACCTGCCAGCAGCGGCGCCACACGGTCTCCACCTCACGACGGTGGAAGTCGCCGCTCGTATACGCGTCGGTCGGGAATTCGGCGTCGCCCAACGAGAGAACACCGCTCTCGCCCAGGAAGGGCGGCGCGGGCCGCCGGTCGGCCGCCAGGATCTCTGCCGTGGACGGCCCGGGGCAACGTCTGGTACGCGTGTCGATATCGTCCGGCATCAGGCCTCCCCTCCTTCGCCAGTGACCTCACGATAACCGCCCCTGTTGGATGATCCAACCCTCTGTTGCACGGCTGCGTGGCGATTCTGCCATATCGCGTGTAAATTTGATGGGAAACCATGGCGGCGGAAGCGCCGCACGACTATATGTCGGCGATGTCGCGCGGAGCCATCTTCCTCGTCGTTGTCCTCGTCGCCCTTCTCGGCGCAGCGCTGTATGTCTCGTACCAGATGTGGACGAGCATCAGCGCTGTAGATTCCGGCATGAACGGCAACGGCGTCGCGGCGCTGATCATCGGCGGCATCGGCACGTTGGTTCTGGGCGGCGGCCTGATGGCGCTCGTCTTCTACAGCTCCCGGCGCGGCTATGACGACGCGGCTGACCTCAAGACGCGCCGGCCAGAGGACCGCTGAATGGCC
Source organism: uncultured Rhodospirillales bacterium (assembly GCA_964631425.1). Taxonomy (GTDB): domain Bacteria; phylum Pseudomonadota; class Alphaproteobacteria; order BOG-932; family Roseiterribacteraceae; genus BOG-932. The sequence goes on along the minus strand of CAZVYC010000034.1, from coordinate 21,401 downwards.
TCAGGCCATCGGACGGAGCTCATTTCGTTAGCCATGACAAAAATATCAGGGTGCCCGTCACTGTGATTGCGCCGCCGATGCGAGTGGCAATCTGGGCGAAGGGCATCAACTGCATGCGGTTGGCCGCGGTCAGAATAGCGACATCGCCGGTGCCGCCCTGACCGCTGTGGCAGGCGTTCACGATCGCAGCCTCGATCGGATACATGTTGAGCCAGCGCCCGACGAAGAAACCGGTCGTCATCAGGGTCACGACCGTTGCCACGATGGTGATCACATTGGCCAAGGTAAAGGCGGCGATCAGCTTGTCCCAAGGGGTGAGCGCAACGCCGATGGCGAACAACAGCGGATAGGTAACAGCGGTCGAGAAGAATTTATAAACGACAAAAGCGCCGGACTGCACCTGCGGCGACACGGCCTGGGTCAGCTTCACGATGACCGCGAGGATCAGCATCGTGATCGGGCCGGGAAAGCCAAAGACCCGCTGGCCCAGCACGCCGACCATGTAGAGTGCAATCGCACTGATCCCGGCGGCGGCGACATGGCCGACATCCACGTGCGCCTCCTCTTTGTCCGAGCCCAAGTCGATGTCGTCGCGTTCATCCGGCTGCAGTCGGCCTTCGCCGGTCAAATGCGGCAGCCGCTTGCCGACGTGGTTCAGCGTTCCGGAGAGGAGGATCGCAGTCAGACTGCCGAGCATGACGGAGGGCAGCACCTGGGCGAACAAGCCGCCCTGATCCTGGTGCAGAATTCCGGAATAGCCGATCGAGAGCGGGATCGCGCCTTCACCGACGCCTCCAGCCATGATCGGCACCACGACGAAAAAGAACGTGTGATAGATGCCCAAGCCCAGCGCCGCGCCCACCGCGGTGCCCACCAGGCCGGCGGCGAGCGAGCCAGAGGCGAGAGGCACGAAAATTCGCAGGAACCCGCGGATGAGGACGCGCCGATCCATGCTGAGAATGCTGCCGACGATGATCGCAGCGATGAAGAGATAGAGGAAGTTGCTGGACTTGGTGAAGTCGGTCACCGATTTGACGATCATGTCCGGCAGCAGGTGCCCGAAGACGAGATAGGACGGCACGAAGGTGGCGAAGATCGCAGCGGCGCCAACGTTACGGAAGAACGGCAAGCGTTTGCCGAGCTCGGCTCAGGTGAAGCCGCCCACCGCCAGCAGCGCGATAGCAACCGAAATCTCCGACGGGATGCTGCCGGTGGCGATGAATCCGGCGAAGAGCGCGAGCAGCAGCAGATAGACGGGGAGCGGCACGATACCGATCCGGAATTCCATGATTCGCCACCAGCCCTGCGGCCAGAAGGCGGAAGCCGCGCGGACCTCCGGGGCCGCGACTGCGCCGGTATCAGCGACCTGCATCGAGCGTTCCTCCGTCATCATTTTTGCTCCGCTTCTCCTGCTCGTCGGCGTCGGGCCCCAGCACTTCGGATGAGGAGAAGCCTGCGAATTTCAGCAGCTTCGCACCGTGGAGCATACCGGTGACTTGCATCCGTGCCCTCTCCAAGACGCCGGCCGTTAATTGGTCGCCGGCCCGGCCGCGTAAGTCAAAAGAGTGAGCGTGTTCGCAGAATAGGCATTCGGATAAAAAGCCGAGGCCGCGCGGTTGACCGTCTTGGCCGGGTCGACGACGCCTTCGGCGGCGATCGTAAAGACTATCTTGTGTTTGGGATCGAGCGCCAGCGTGCGGGCCATCGGCCTCGTCGTGGTCGCCTCGACCAGTTTGTAATCGTCCGGGCCGGTCTCAGCGAAGATCACGAGATTCCCGTCGATGCCGTTGCTCGTATAGATGCGCCTGGTCTCGGGATCGTAGGCTACCCCGTCATTACCGCGGCCGATCTCCATCGTAGCCACGACGCGGCCATTGTCGGAATCGAGCACCGCCAGGACCGGCTTGCTGCCCCGGCACCCGACGAAGATGCGATGGTCGGTGCGGTCGAGGGCGAGGCCGGTCGGCTGCTCGCAGCCTTCGGTCTTCCACTCGGCGGTCATCTTGTGCAGCTTGGCGTCGACCCGGGCAACCGCGTTGCGATCGCGCTCGGCGGTGAAGAAATTGCCGTCGCCGTCGCTCGCGCTTGCTTCGAGCTTGGCGGACTCCATCGGCATCGTGGCGAGGATTTTGCCGCTCTTGGCGTCGACGAAGGCCAGCTTCTTGCTATCTCCCATAGTAAACATGACCTGCTTGGTCGCAGGCTCATAGAAGCCGGCATCGGCGTCGTCGCCCAGCTTCAGCCGCCCGATCGTCTTCAGCGAAGAGAGGGCGAAGATCGTGGTCGTGCCGTCTTCGTTGGTGGTGTAGCCGCGATCGAACTCCGGCACGAGGGTTGTGGCATTGGCGCCCTCGCTGTTCTCGATCCGCCCGATAATCTTGCCCGCGTCGGTATCGAACACGGTCACACCCTCGTCGCGACGGTTGATGAACAGGTAGGAGCGGGACGGATCGAAGGTGAGGTAATCCCAGCCTGATACCGGACCCGGCAGGGTGACGGCTGATTCGAGGCGATAGAACCCTTCAGCGTGGCTCGGTACCGTGGCGACGCTGAGCGCCAGCGTGGCCGCCAGTCCCATTACCGAGCCACGCGCGCCCGTCACGGCGCTACCGCGTACCGGAGCACGGCCGCGCCGGTCTTGCCCTCGCCGGGCGATTCGGCGACGTACAGCGTGCTGAGCGACGGAACCAGGATCCCGGTCTTCGCCCCCGGCGCGGAGGTGACGCGCGGCAACTCGCGATAATGATCGGGATCATCCTCCTGGAAAACGCCGATATAGCCCTGCCCCCCCAGCACATAGATGCGCTTGTTGGCCTTGTCGAAGACCACCTCGTCGGTTCGCTCAGGCGCGGTGAAGCTGGCGATCGAGGCGCCGGTGTCGGCGTTCAGCACCACCAGCTTGCCGGGCTTGCGCGTCACCACGAACAAGCGGCGGGCGTCCTCGTCCATCGCAATCGGCGCGTTCTGCTCGGCCTCCCTGATCGGCCACTGCGCCACCACCGTGCGCGTGGCCTTGTCGACCACGGCCAGATAGTTCTTGTCAGTGACGTTGATGTAGAGATGCGGCCCGTGCTGCTCGACCGCCATCGCCTCGACATGGTTGGAGTCGAACTTGATGTCGCCAAGATCCTTGCCGGTTGCCGGGTCGATCTCGGAGAGCACGCATTCGTTCATCTTCACATCCTTGCCGCCGGTAACGACGTAAAGATGCTTGCTCGACCCGTCATAGCCGATCGAATCCGCGCCCGGGACGAGCTTTACGGTATCGACGACCTTGTAGGTCTTGCTGTCGAGCAGCTTGGTCATGCTGTCGCCGCTGTCGGTCACCAGCAGGCGATTCGTGTCCGGCATCACGAGGATGCTGTGCGGCGTATCGATGCTTTCCTTGACCGTCTTCAGGTGCTTGCCGGCCTTGAGGTCGAATACCTCGAGCGTCCCGTGATCCTCGGCCGCGAGGAACAGGCGGTTGCCGGCCAGGTCGACGGCGAAATGGTCGAAGTCGCCGCTATAGCCCGGCAGCTCGGCCTTCCCGACCAGCTTCAATGGTTCCGATACCGATTGGGCGAAGGCCGGCGACGAGAGAAGGCCGGTCATCAGCAGCGCGCAGACCAAGGCCGAATTTCGCAGTTTCATTGATCTCTCCAGGTGGCGATGTAGTGAAAACACCTCGCCCGCTCGGTGGCAGGCTGGCGCAAAGCGTTACGAAGCGGCTTCGAACAGTTTCGCGTTCGAAGGGATCTGAGCACGGAGCTCGTCGCGGATCGCCTCGCCCTGCTTCTGCAAGGCGGCCTGATCATCGCCCTTTTTATAGGCGAACACCGCGCTGACGTCGCCGATCACCTTGCCCGACGCGTCGAGCAGCGGCGATTCCACCTCGAACCGCTTGCCGGTGGAATTGACCTCGGTGTGGGTCTTGCCGGTGTTGACGACCTCCATGTCGTCGTCGTCCGCCTTCTTGCCGATCCGGCCGATGCTGGACGCGTTGATGATGTTGGTCGTCGCACCCGGCGGCGTCGCATGCAGCGCCAGGATCAGGAGTTCGGGATGCTTCGCCATCGTGGCGTCGACCAGCTTCTGGGCGATGGTGTTCGCCGAGAACTTGGGATCGTAGGGATAGGGCTCGACCAGGTTATCGACATTTGAGATGTGCCGCTTGAGCTCGTCGCGCACCATCTCGGCCTTGGTCTTGAGCGCCGCCTTGTCGTCCCCCTCCTTATAGGGGAAGACGACGCCCAGCGCGCCCAGCGTGTCGCCCGATACGTCGAGCAGCGGCAGCTCGACCTCGAACCGGTCCTTGGTGTCATTGACTTCGAGATTGATGGCGCCGGTGTTGACAACGCGCATGTCGTCCTCGTCGGCTTTCTTGCCGATGCGGCCGATATTCGACCCGGTGATCACGTTGTCCTGCGTCTTCGGCAGGTTGGAGTGGATCGCCAGGATCACGATCTCCGGGTGCATCTCCAATTCCTGGTCGACCAGCGCCTGGGCATAGGTGTTGAGCGGCACGCGCGGATCGAATCGCGCCGGCTCGACCAGGTTGGCGACATGGGAGATGCGCTTGGCCAGCCCGTCGCGGATCTCTGCGGTTTCCGCCTCCAGCTTTGCTTTGTCGGTTCCGGAGCTGTACGGGAACGTTGCCTCGATCGCGCCCACCGTCCGGTGATTGGCGTCGAACAGCGGCAGCTCGACCTCGTACTTGTCGCCGGCCTTGCTGACTTCCGTCGCCTTCTCCCCGGTCTTGATCACTTTGATGTCATCGGCATCGGCCTTTTCGCCGAGCTTGCCGGTCTTGGTCGCGATGACGACGGTGTCGGACGCCTTGGGCGGCGTTGCGAAGATTTCGAGATTGAGCAGGTCGGAGTGACGGGCAGCCGCGCGGTCGACCAGCGCCTGCGCATAGGTCTCGCCCAGGGGCGCTGCGGTTTCGGCCAGGGCTGGTGCTGCGAGGGCGCACGTCATCATAACCAAGGCAGCTGTTTTCACCGCAAATTCCTCCGCTTCGGCACCGGCGTTTTTTCAGGCCGCGGTGCTTTCATTGTTCGCGATGTAGTCGGTACCGGGCTAACCTGACAGGATCCTGAAGGCTTTCTGAAAGTTCGTTCAGTCAGGCGATTCCCCACTTCCCCGCCGCGAAACGCTGTGTTCTAGAATGGCAAGACGGGGAGGCTCCAGACCATGAAGGTCTTGATTGTCGAGGACCAGCTGCGGCTGGGTCAGTTCCTGAAGCAAGGATTCACCGAACGCGCCTACACCGTCGCCTTGGCGTCGACTTGCGAGCAGGCGCGCGACATTCTCGCGGAAAGCAGCTTCGACGTGATCGTGCTCGATCTCAGCTTGCCCGACGGCGACGGGCTGGAATTGCTGCGCGAATGGCGCCACGCCGGATTCAATGAGCCGGTGCTGATCCTGAGCGCGCGTGACGCGGTGGAGGACCGCATCCGCGGCCTTGATCTCGGCGCCGACGACTACCTGCCCAAGCCATTCAGTTTCGAGGAGTTGATGGCCCATGTCCGGGCGCTTCTCCGCCGCCAATCGGCCGCCAAGCGCGCCGTGCTTGAGCATCGCGGCATCCGTCTCGACCTCGTAAGCCACACCGTCCACCTGAACGACAAATCGATCGACTTGACCAGCCGCGAATACGCGCTTCTGGAAATCTTCATGCACAATGTCGGGCGGGTGCTGACGCGGACCCAGATTTCCGAGAAGATCTGGGCCTCGCACTATGACGTGGATACCAACCTGCTCGATGTCTATATGAGCCGGCTGCGCGCCAAGCTTGAGTCGGGCACGGACAAGCCGATCTTCAAGACGCTGCGCGGCGTCGGCTATCAGCTTCTATGAAGTCGATTCGCGCCCGTCTGATCGCATGGTACGCGGCGAGCGCAACATTGACCTTGGCCGGCCTGTTCGTCGTCGGCTACCAGCTGCTCGAAAGCCGGCTGATCCACGGGCTCGACTTGCTGAACCGCGCCGAGTTCGAGCAGATCAAGGCCCATCTGGGCCCGAATACCGCTGCGCTGACGTCCGAGATCATCGATCAGCGCATCCGCGAAACCACCGAATATGCCTCGGTCCTTTTCTATATCGAGGTCGATAGTCCGCAGAACCCGATCCATTTCTATTCGCGCAATCTGAACGGGCGTCCGCTCCCCGACACGCCCGGCAAGCACGTCTTCGACGGGTGGATGGACGAGATCGGCCCCTTAAGGCTCGGCGAGTTCTTCCTGCCGCCGTTCGACATCACCATTGCGACCTCGGCAACGCAGGTGCGTCAGCTGATGCGCGGCTATGTCGAGGTTTGCGCGGCACTGCTGCTGGGCATGCTGCTGGCCAGCATCGCGATCGGCGCAGGCCTGAGCCGGCTGGTGCTGCGGCCAGTCCGCCTGATCCGCGAGACCGCCAGCCGGATCGGTTCGGACAATCTGGGCGAGCGGATCCCGGTTGCCGACGTGCATGACGAGATTTCCGACATGGCGCGGCTCTTGAACGAGATGTTCGACCGGCTGGAGACGTCCTTCAACCAGATTCGCCGCTTCACGGCAGAGGCATCACATGAGCTGAAGACACCGCTGTCGCTGGTTCGGCTGCATGCCGAGAAACTGCTCGCGGAAGGTATCCTCGATCCTGCGCACGAGGAGGCCGTACTGGTCCAGCTCGAAGAGGTGGCGCGGCTGAACAAGATCATCGACGAGCTCTTGTTCCTGTCGCGCGCCGAGGCCCAGGCGATTCCGATCGAGCCGGTCGTCCAAGACCCAGCGGCCTTTCTTGAGAGCTTTCGCCCCGATGCCGCCGCGCTCGCCGAGCATGTCGGCTGCCGCTTCGCGCTGATCCACGAAGGCGACGGGCTGGTCTCGTTCGATCCCAAGTGGCTCCGGCAGGTACTGCTCAACCTCCTGACCAACGCAATCAAGGCCTCCTCGCGTGGTGGCCTGATCACGCTGCGCTCGACGATCGCGGGTCACTGGCGGGTCGTTCTGGAAGACCAGGGGACGGGCGTCCCGCCCGATCAGTACGAGCGCATCTTCGAACGATTTGTCCGCCTTGGGCCGACTTCGCTCGACGACCGCGGGAGCGGCCTGGGTCTGGCGATCTGCCGCAGCATCATTCGGCTGCACCAGGGCCACATCTTCGCGGAGCCGGGGCCGGAGCATGTCGGGTTCCGCGTCATATTCGAAATCCCTGCTGCTCCGGGCGCCCATGCCGACGGGATCCGCGAGCCTGCCCGGCCTTCCGCGGCGGCGCGCCGAAGCGAGGGATTCGAGCCGCCGGCCGATGCGCGCCCCCCGAGGCGCGGCCGCAACCGGCGCCGGGTGGCCTGATTCATAATTCCGCGAGAATTTCGTTTATCTGAACGTTGTGAGAGAACCCATTCAGGTTGCGTTCAGTTTGCGCCCATAAAGCTTCCCGCTTAACGCATACAAAAAATCAGGGGAAGGGAAGCATGATCCCGCAATACGCAGGCCGCAGATTGGCATTCGCCTCGCTGATCGTGCTGGGGGGACAGTTGGCGCACCCGGACTGTGCCATGGCGCAAACCCAGGCAGAAACCGTCGCACCGGCGGGGGCATCGGGGCAAACCGAGACGGCTCCCGCGGGGGAAGCCAATGGAGAGGCCGAGGAGATCGTTGTCACCGGCCGCTTCATCTCGAAGGGCTCATCGAGTGCAGAGAAGCTCGACGTTCCGATCAAGGACGTGCCGTTTTCGGTCTCGAACTACACGAACAATTTCTTGAAATCGATCGAGACGGTCGAAGTCGCCGACCTCTACCGCTACATGACCGGTGTGCACCAGGCAGGCAACACCGCCTATGACCTGACGCTGCGTGGGTTCAAGACCTCGGGCAACGATATCAACGCGATCATGGTCGACGGATTGCCCGGCCTTGCGGTCCGGTTCGGATCGCCACCGACCATCGGAACCGACCATGTGGAGGTGGTCAAGGGCCCGGCTTCGCTTCTTTACGGTCAGGCGCAGCCGGGCGGCTTCGTCAACATTATCTCCAAGAAGCCGCTGGACGAGCAGACGGCGACCTTCACGCTCCGCGGCCTCGCTGGGGCGAGCGTCGGGGAGGAGCTTGGCGGCTATATCGATGCAGATGTCACCGGGCCGATCGACGAAGATCATACCTTGCTGTACCGCTTCATCGCCGAAACGGGATACAACAACACGTTCCGCTATCGTGGCTATGAGCGGCCGCTCTACGTTAACCCGAGCCTTACCTGGCACATCGATGACGACACGTCGGTGACGGCGCAGCTCGAATACCGCAGCACGCGAACCAGCTATGACACCTACCTCGTCGCTCCCCAGAACAACATCGCGCTGATTCCAACCATCACCACCCGTTACCAGACGACGAGCGACTATCTGAAAGAGGAAGGCGCCACCGGGACGCTGCTGGCGAGACACAACTTCAACGATAATCTGAAGTGGAATTTCTCGATCCGCGGCGTCGATCACCGTGACAGCGCCCGGGGTTTCGACGTCAACGCTATCCTGCCCAATAACCAGCAGGTTTCGATGCGGGCGCGCGGCCAGCTCAACGTCAGGACCTATGCATACGGGGATACCAATCTGGTTTCGGATTTCGATACCGGTCCGCTCCACAACAAGATGATCTTCGGCGTCGAGATTGGGCGGCAGACGCTGAACGCCGATCGGGAGCAATTTTACAATATTCCGAACACGCTCAACCGCGCGACAGGTCTCTATAGCAACGCGCTGTCGATTTACCACCCGGACCAGTCGATCCTGCTGCCGCTGTATGCCTATCCGTCGGTGTTGCCCAGCCAGCCGACCGCCCTCAGCGACCGCTACTCGTTTGACCTGTCGCAGGGCGTCTACATATCCGATCTGATCTCGCTTGCCGACGAGTGGAAGCTGCAGCTCGGCCTGCGCTACTCGCAGGAGAAATATTCACAGAAGGACTTGCGGCTCGCAGGCGTGCCGGTTACCGGCGGGTCCAGCAACGCGCTGTTGCCGATTGGCGGCATCATGTACCAGCCTGACAAAGAGTGGACGTTCTATTCCAGCTTCAGCACGTCATTCGTTCCGCCGCCCTCCTCGGCGCAGGACATCCGTGGCGTCGACAGCTTCAGCCCGACCACCGGGCTGTCGGTGGAGGTGGGCGCCAAGGCTGAGCTTATCCAGGGCCGCCTGAATGCCACCGCCTCGGCCTTCAAGATCGACGAATACAACATCATCGAGACCTTCAGCGGTGGTATCTGCCCGTCGTCGATCGGTACCTGCAGCAAGCAGTCCGGGCATGCGCGGTCGAGCGGATTCGAGTTCGAGCTCAATGCCACTCCGGTGGATAATTGGCAGATCATCTTCGGCTATGACTACACTTACGCCAAAATCGTCGAGTCCAGTGTCGTGCAGGAGAATGGCGCGCTGTTGCAGAATGTCCCGATCCATGCCGTTCATCTCTGGACCCGCTATGATTTCGACGAGGGGCCGCTGGAGGGGTTCGGCGCCGGGCTTGGCTTCACCTATACCGGCAAGCGGGTGGGACTCCTGCCCACGGCGACGGTTTCGCAAGTCATGCCGCTGCCGACCTATAAGATCATTGACCTCGCGCTCTATTATAAGCTGCTCGATCATTACGACCTGACCTTCAAGGTCAATAACCTGTTCGACGAACGCTACATCCTGAGTTCCGGCTTCACCGGCAATACCCAAATTCTGCCGGGCGCCCCGCGCAGCCTCGAGCTGACGCTGGCGGCGACCTTCTGATCGGGTTCCCAGCCTTGATGGAGGCGCACGCGCGGCCGTGGTCGAGCCCTGCGCTTCGCGCGGTCGGCGCCACCCTGTTGCTCGTCTGTGCAGGCGGCGCCGTGGCTGGGGCGTCGGCACAGCCCGATCAGTCGGCCCCCGCCTATCGCCCGGGCGACATCCGCTTTCCGTCCGGGGCGTCCTTTGTCACCCCGGACGGGCATATCCGGATCGTGGGCTACAACGACATGCTCGGGATGATGACCGCGCTCGACGGGCTTTTCACTGCCGCCCATCCCGGTTTCGCCTTCGACCTTGTGCTCGACGGCACGCGGACGGCGCCGCCGGCACTGATCGACGGGCGCTCGGCGATGGCTCCGATGGGCGCCGAGTTCTCGGCGGCCGATCGTGCCGCGTACCGCGCTGCGCTCGGCGCGAACCCGCTGGAAATCCGGGTGGCGCATGCCTCGCTCAACCCCGCCGCGCGTTCCGGCCCGCTCGGCATTTTCGTCAATCGCACCAACCCGCTCTCGACCCTGACGATGGATCAGGCCGCGCGGATTTTTTCGGCCGGTACCGACGGCAGTCCGATCACGCGGTGGGCCGACCTCGGGCTGGCCGGCGACTGGGCGGCGCGCGACCTCCACCCGATGGGCTTGGCGCCGGAGACGGCGCTCGGCACGTTCCTCAGCAACCACAAGTTCGCGGGGCATCCCTATGCCGCCCGCTTCGTCGGCTTTCCGCAATCGGCCGAGGTCATCGCACATGTCGGCGCGGACAAGGACGCGATCGGCTTCGCCGCCCTCAACCGTGCGACGCCGGAGGTCAAGGCGCTGGCCATCGCCGAGAGACCGGGCATGCGGCCGTCGTCCGGCTCCGCCGAGGATGTAATCGCCGGACGCTATCCGCTCGACCGCTATCTTTACATTTATGTTCGCCGTCTGCCGGGCCGGCCGATCGACCCGTTCGTCCGCGAATATCTGCGGCTCGTCCTGTCGCGCGATGGCCCGCGGGCCAACGCCGCCGACTCGCTCGGGTAATTGCCGCTCAATAAAGCGGGGCTCCAGGAAGGGCTACGGAAACTCGGATGATCTGCATGAAGCGTGCATTACTTGTGGCTGGTCTTGTTGTTTTCGCCTGCGATGCCGGTCATGCCGAGCCCGCTACCGCCCCACCCATGGTCGACTGGCTGGCGCCCCCCGTGGCCCCCAGCAAGCCGCAGACCGACGCCGAAAAGGCAGAGGGCATGAAGTCAGGCCGTGCGCTACCGACGCCGGAATTGTTGCAGCCGCGGCTCGATCCGGAGCTGCCCGCCTACGCGTCGCCGTCGGGAGTCAAGCTCACCGGGCACTTCAAGGCAGCGGCTTCTGACGTGCTGGCCAAGCTTGTCGGCATGTGGATCGCGGCCTTCAACAAGCACTACCCGGATGTCGTGATCGATCTCGTCCCGCCCTTCGCCGGCAGCGTCGGGGCCAAGGAGCTGGTCGATGGCAAGCTCGACATGGCTTTCGTGTCGCGCGAACTGAAGCCGGACGACATCACCGATTTCAAGGCCAAGTTCGGCTATGATCCGTTGAGCGTACCGGTCTCGGGTGGCACCTACCGGCACTTCGGTTTCCTCGACGCGGTGGGCTTCTTCGTGAACCGCGACAATCCGATCGAGCGGCTGAACTTCGATCAGCTGGACGCCATGCTCTCGACCACCGACCATCGCGGCGGCAAACCGATCACCACATGGGGTCAGCTCGGCCTCACCGGCGAATGGGCGGACAAGCCGATCCATCTCTACGGCGTCAAGCCATGGAACGGCTTTGAAGAATTCATTCGCCAGCGGGTGTTGAGCCAGGACGGCAAGCGCGGCGAGTGGCGCACCGACATCCATTTCACCGAGACCGTGTTCGCCATCGCCGGCGAGGTCGCCGCTGACCGCTACGGCGTCGGCTATTCCGGGCTCGCCTATATCGATTCGCCGGTAAAGATGCTGCCCGTCGCCGCCGACGCGGAGAATTACCAGGCCCCGAGCTATGAGAACGTGGCACGGGCGACTTATCCGCTGGCTCGCCTGACTTACGTCAATCTCAACCGCGCGCCCGGCAAGCCGCTCGACCCGGCCTTGGCCGAATTCATCCGCTTCATCTGCAGTGGGGAAGGGCAGCAGGTCATCCTCGATCAAGCCATCTTTCTGCCGCTCAGAGCGGTGCAGGCCGAGAACAGTCGGAAGTTGGTGCAATGAAATATTTCGGCTGTGCCTTAGCCGTTTCGACGCTGCTCGCGAGCTTTGCGTCGGTACAACCCGCCTGCGCGGCCGATCCGCGCGAGCTTGGACCGCTGTCGCTCGTCATCACCTATCACGCCACACCAGCCAACCGCCTGCCGCTGCTGAAGGAACTCGCCCAGTCGGAACTCCGTCAGCTGGAGCACTGGAAAGAAGCCGGCATCCTCAAGCGATATAGCCTGTTGACCAATCGGTACGCGGACTCCGGTACCTGGGATGCGACGGCCATCCTCACCTTTCCCAATGAAGCAGCCTTTGCCGGCTGGAAGAAGATCGAGCAAAGCTTCCCGGCCGGCCTCACGCCGAAGGCGCTGGCGCTCACCAGCGCGATCGAAACCACACCAGTCGATCTGATGCGCGACGGGCATGCTCCGGCCGGGGTGGAAGACCCGGTCTTCCTGGTGATTCCCTACGAATATTCCGTGTCTGAGGGCGAGTATCTCAAATATCTCGACGGCTACACGATCCCGCAGCTCGAAGGCTGGATCGGCGAGGGCATACTGTCCAGTTATGAGATCTATCTCGGCCGCTATCCTGCCGGGCGGCCATGGTCGGCGATGCTGGTTCTCGAATACAAGAGCGATGCCGGGCTGGCTCAGCGCGAGGCTGTCGTCGCCAAGGTACGCGCGCGGCTCGCCGCAAATCCGGAATGGAAGGCGATCAGCGACGATAAGAAGAATATCCGCACCGAAAAGGAACTGGTCGTCGCCGACCCGGTAGCCGGAGCCAATGCGAAATGAGTCCGCTTCTGCGCCGACGCATTCTGTCCGTTCATCGCTGGGCGGGGCTCGTCGTCGGCCTGGTGATTGCCTGGATGGCGATCACCGGGTCGTTGATGGTCTTTCGCGCGCAGCTCGAACCGGCGAGCGAGCATAGAATCAGGACCTTTGCGCCTTGCGCGACCCGCCTGCCGCTCGACGACTTGGCGGCGTCCGCGCGCGCTGCACACCCGGGCCCGAGGCTGGACTATATCCGAGTCCTCGGTGGTGAGGCGGCGCCGGTGCTGATCCGCTATGCCGACCAGAATACCGCCTATCTAGACCCCTGCACCGGCGCCGTGCTGGGCATCCAGAACCGTTATGGCGGACCGTTCGGGATGATCGAATGGCTGCACCGCTTCATGTTCCTGGGTTCGGCGCATGGCACCGTCACCGGCATCGCAGTGATGAGCTTCGCGCTGCTGATCATCGTCGGCGGGTTGATCGTCTGGTGGCCGAGCACGCTCAAGGCTTTGAAAGCGGCGATCAAGCTGAACCCGCGCCTCAATGGCCGCGCGCGGACACTCAACCGGCACAAGACCATCGGGCTTTATGCCAGCCTGATCGTGCTGACCAGCGCGTTGACCGGCCTGCCGCAAGCCTTCAACTGGTACAAGAACGGCATCTATTGGCTGACCGGCTCACCGCTGCCCGGCGCCGCGGAAATCAAGTCCGACCCGCCCGGCGGCGTCGCGCGGCTGCCGATGGAAACCTTCTGGCGGCATGCGCAGTCGCTGGTGCCTCACCCGAGCGAGGCCCTGCTCCACTACCCCGCCAAGGCGCGCGACCCGGTCGAGATTTTCATGATCGCCGCCGATGCACCGCATGCGAACGCGCGCACCTACCTCTACCTCGATGCCTATACCGACCGAGTACTGAGCTATACGCCCTATGCCGACAGCAGCCTCGGCCACAAGCTCTATTTCTGGACCTTGTCGATCCACACCGGCCTTGCCGGAGGGATCGTTGGACAGCTCCTGCTGCTGGCCGGCGCACTCTCCGTGCCGTACCTCGCCTGGACCGGAATCGGCAGCTATCTCCGCCGGAAATTCCCCGCCGCCAAGCAGGCGGTGAACAGCGTGAGATTTCCCCGCCCCCAACTTAACGAGGAAAACATCATGCGCGCCCTGGCCATCTCGCTCGCCGGTGTGATCGGCATCTCGCTGTTCGTCGGCGCCGCGGAGCCGCCGTCGCGTATCGTCCTGGTCGTCGACGGGATCAAGGAAACCAGGAACCTGCCGGCGATCGTGGCCGAGAGCCAGGGCTATTTCAAGGATGAAGGCCTCACCGTGACGATGATGGAAGGGCGCGACGACGTCCCGACCGACCAGATGCTGACCGACGGCCGCGCCGATGCGGCGATGGCGTTCTATCACCACACGATCATGTCGCAGGCCTCGGGCAAGAAAACAGAGGCGGTGATCGCGCTTGCCATGTCGCCGGCCGAGAAAGTCCTGGTTGCGAGCCGGCTCAAGGACCAGATCAAATCGGCCGCCGACCTCAAGGGGCATAAGATCTTTACCGGCGGCCCCAATTCCGGAAAGACCATCACCGCCAATTGGCTGATGGAGCATGCCGGCCTCACGTCGGCCGACTACATTTCGCTGCCGCTCGCCGACCGCGACGCCATGGCCAAGGCGCTGGCGGACGGCGATGCCGACGCGATCGTCGCGCACGAGCCCGACGCCACCTATTACCAGACTACGGGCGTAGCCACTGTACTGGCCGATATAACCTCGGTCGAGGCGACCCGGCAAAACCTCGGCGCGCGCTTTCCGACCACGACGCTCTACCTGGCAAACGATTATGTCGCGGCCCATCCCGAGGTGGCACAGCATCTGGTCAACGCCATGCTGCGCAGTCTCGCCTTCATCAACAGCCACAAGCCGGAAGAGATCATGGCGGCACTGCCCAAGCAGATCGCCGGCAAAGACCCGGCGACCTATCTCCACAACCTCACCGAGGACATGGCGATGTTCCACACGGACGGGCTGATGCCGGAACAAGACGCGCGGATGGAGATGAAGGTGATCGTGGATTTCCAGCCGAAATATGCCGGCGCCAAATTCGAGGACACTTACACCAACCGGTTCGTGGAGGCGGCGCTGAAGAAAAGTGCAGCACGCTGACGAAGTCTCAACGGCAATTCAGAAACCATTCAGGCAGATTTCACATCCGCCGGATAGATCGACACGCATTCCAGCGGACACTTCAGGGGGAAGCATGAACAGAAGATTTCGATTTACGGTAGGCCTCGCGGCGGGCGTGGCGGCCTTGGCCGTTCTGGCCGGGACGCCTGCGTTCGCGCTCAAATATGCGAAGGTCGAGCATCACCTGAAGGTGGATCCATCGATCCCGAGCTGGAAGCCGGGGCCGCTCGACATCCAGCCTGAGGAAGAGTTCAACCTCGTCGGTGCCGACACGATGGACGAAATCACGCTGGGCTGGGCCAAGCTGTTCCGCGAGGCCTATCCTGAGCTCAGCGTCACGATGGAGGCGCGGGCGTCCGGCTCCGGTGCCCCGGCGCTGACCGACGGCAAGGCGGATGCGGCGCCGGTGGCGCGCGAATTGCTGCCGCCTGAGGAAAAAGCCTTCGTCGACAAGTTCGGCTATGAGCCGCTGGCGATCCGCGTCGCGACCGGCAGCCTGGGTTCGCTCGGTAAAACCGCGGCCAGCGTCATCCTGGTCGACAAGGACAACCCGATCAAAGGCCTGACACTCGATCAGCTCGACGCGATCTATTCGAAGACGCGGCTGCGCGGCGACGCCGATATTTCGACCTGGGGCGAGCTCGGCCTCACGGGCGAATGGAAAGACCGCCCGATCCATCTCTACGGCCTTAAGGCACCCAACGGTATCGAGCAGTATTTCAAAAAGCGGGTGATGGAAGGCGGCGAGTACAAGGACGGGATCGAGTTCGTGAAAGGCAAAGGCTTTACGCACGCCTTCACCGTCGCTGCCGAGGACATGGGGCAGCATCCCGGCGGTTTCACCTATGCGATGCTGGTCAACGCCACGCCCAACGTCAAGGTCGTGCCGTTGGCCGAAAAGAAGGGCGAGCCCTTCGTGATGCCGACCATCGAAACCGTCTATACCCACACATATCCGCTGTCGCGCTATGTCTACATCTTCGTGAATCGGCCGCCGGGCAAGCCGCTCGCGCCCAAGGTCAAGGAGTTCCTGAAGCTGGTGCTGAGCAAGCAGGGTCAGGACATCGTCGCGAACGAGGGCGTGTTCATGCCCCTGACGCCGGACGTCGTGAAAGAGGAACTCGCGAAGCTGGAATGATCGGCGTCACGCTCGCGCTACGCATCGCGGCGTTCGCGGCGCTCGCTACCATCGGCGGCACGGCGGCGGCCGACCCCGTCGCGGTCGACCCGCGCCTTCCGGCCTATCGACCGCCGCCCGCGTTGTCAGGTGAGCTGACCTGCGCGGGCGGCGACTCGATGCAAGGCTTGATGGAGTCGTGGGCGCGCGCGTTCGAACGCCTCAATCCAAAGGCGCACGTCCAGGTGAACCCGGACTTCAAGCTATCGGCGGACGGGTTTCGCGCCTTCATCGAAGGACGAGTCGGCTGCGTGACATTCGTCCGCGAGCCGTTCCCATCCGAGCTCGAGGCCTTTCAGCGCAAGTTCGGCCATGCGCCGCTGCTGGTCCCCGTCGCCGGCGGCAGCTATGCGACGAAGGGCGGCACGCATGCGATCGCGATTTATGTGAACGCAGCCAACCCGCTGGCCAAGCTCGACTTGGATCAGCTCGACGCGATCTTCTCCCAGAGCCGCCGCCGCGGCCGGGCGGCGATCACAAATTGGGGACAGCTGGGCCTCCGCGGCCAATGGGCCGATCGCCGGATCCATCTCTATGGCATGCTGCGCCGACGCAGCACGGGCGATCCGCCCGGCATCGTGAATTATCTCGAGCAGCGCGTCTTGCTGGGCGGCGTCTTCCGCAATGATCTTGCCGAGCAAAGCGACCGGCCGGGGGAAAGCGCGCTCGATGCGATCGTCCATCGGGTCGCGGAAGACCCGGACGGGATCGGCTATAGCGGTTTCGCCTATGCCGCGGCGGGCACGAAGACCGTGGCGATCGCCCGGACCAAGGCCGGGCCGTTCTACGCCGGCACGCCGGCGGAGGTGGCGCGCGGCGATTACCCCTTGAGCCGCCGCATCTATCTGATGTTCGACCAGAATTCGGATGGATCGTCACCGCCGATCGTCGCGGAGTTCCTCAAATTTGCCACCAGCCGCGAGGGCCAACAGATTGTCGCCGCTGACCGCGAGGGCTTCCTGCCGTTGTCTAGACCCCGGGAGACGGCGCTTTCATTCTCTCCTGCGGCCAGCGCCCCAGCCCGAAAATCCAGGCCGCAATAACCCCGAAATAAGGCGGCAGGAAGATGAAGCCCCAGAAGGGCGAGCGGCCCATCTTGCCGAACACTACGCCGAAAACGCAGCACGTGTAGGTCACGGCGATGAAGACGATGATTTGAGTGAGCCAGAAGGGGTCGGTGCCGAACAGCCGCCAGAAATACTGGTAATCGAAGCCTTCCATGTCAGCGCCCGGTCAGCGTCTCTGCGGCTTGCGTGCCGCGACCTTGGGCCAGCGCTTGAACGCCAGCACGCTGCCGACGATCGCGAAGCCGAACACCGGCACAAGCACAAAGACCACCGGCCAGGGGCTGAGTCCTGCGCGGCGGAAGATGCGGATCAGCGGCCAGGCAGCCAGCGCCGCGACCAGCAGATGGATTTCCCACTGCTGCGCGATCGAAAATCCGCCCATTACGCCGCGCTTTCGAGAGGGTCGGGGCGCACCTTGCGCCTGCGCAAGCTGTCGGACCGCAGCTGGCCGCAGGCCGCCAAGATGTCGCGACCACGCGGCTCACGTACCGGACTGGGATATCCGGCGTCCATCACGACCCGGGCGAACCGCTCGATCTGCGCCTTGGACGAGCATTCGAAGCCCGAGCCCGGCCACGGGTTGAACGGAATCAGGTTCACCTTGGCAGGGATGCCGTCCAGGAGACGCACCAGCTCCTTGGCGTCGGCCAGGCTGTCGTTGACGCCCTTCAGCATGATGTACTCGAAGGTGATGCGCCGCGCGTTGGTGGCGCCCGGATAGTCGCGGCAGGCCTGCATCAGCTCGGCGATTGGATAGGCCCGATTGATCGGCATGATTTCGTCGCGCAGTTCGTCGTTCACCGCGTGCAGCGAGACCGCGAGATTGACGCCCAGCTCCGCGCCGCATCGCCTCATCATCGGCACCACGCCCGAGGTCGACAGCGTGATCCGCCGCTTTGAGATGGCGATGCCCTCACCATCCATGGCGATCTTCAAGGCGGTCGCAACGTTGTCGTAGTTATAGAGCGGCTCGCCCATCCCCATCATGACGATGTTGGTAAGTGTGCTGACGGTCTCGTTGGGGTTGGCGCCCGGCGCCGGCCATTCGGCCAGTGCGTCGCGTGCGGTCAGGATCTGCGCCAATATTTCTGACGGTCCCAGATTGCGCACTAGCGGCTGCGTGCCGGTGTGGCAGAAGCGGCAGGTGAGCGTGCAGCCGACCTGGCTCGAGACGCAGAGTGCGCCGCGATCCGATTCCGGAATGTGGACGGTTTCCACCTCTTGCCCGTCCGGCATGCGGATCAGCCATTTGCGGGTGCCGTCCGCCGAGGCCTGGTCGCGGGTGACCGTCGGGCGAGCGATCGAGAATCGCTCATCCAACAGCGCGCGGACCGGCTTGGCCAGGGTTGTCATGGCCTCGAACGAGGTGACGCCGCGATGATAGAGCCAGTGCCACACCTGCCGCGAACGGAAGGCCGGCAAGCCCAGCTCCGCCAGCGCTGCCTCCAGCGCCGGGCGATCAAGGCCGATCAAGCCGGGCTTGCCGCCATCGGTCGCCGGCGGGGCAAACGTGCCGGCGTGCGAGTGCGTGCTCATTTCGTCTTCTTCCTCTTCCTGTGCGCCGCCGCCACCGCCGGCCCGGGCATCGGGCAGGCGTGGTCCAGCGCCGCCAGCGCTGCACCGAACCCTTTCAGGCTGAACGTATCGGTCGTCGTCGGCCCTTTCTCCATACGCCCCGTCACCACCAACGTCGAGCCGCTGCGGATCGCGGCAACGATTGGAACGTCGTCCCCCTCCTGCGCCCAGGCCGTATCGCCAGCCGTGAAGAGGTGGAATTGCTTCCGCCCGATCGTCATCAGAACGCTGCTGCCCTCCTCGTACTTATAGCCGGGATAGACGCTGACGATCTGCCGCCGTCCCTCGGCTGGACGATTGGTGATCAGGATCACAGCCGGCCGGCGACGCGGCACTGCGTCGCTCGAGCGCTCCAGTCCGGACGACAGATAGCACACCGGACCGCCACTCTCCTGGAGCTCATAGAGAGACCAGTCGTAATAGGCGCCCTCAAGCGAGGGCTGTGCGCGCTCATCCTCCGGGTCCGGCTCGGCAGCTCTGGCGCCGAAGCAAAGCAGGGCGGCCAAGAGGCCGAACGAAATAAGGAAATACGAGGTTCGAATCATTGAGACATCATACCGCGAATCGACTCTGCTTTGACCAGGAGCCGGCGGCGTCAGCGACCCCGCGCCGCGTCGTCGGCCTGACCTGGGGCCATTGGCGCGACAGCTTTAGATGATCGGTTGTCACGCCGATCGCAACAATCACGCACTGTAAAATAATGGCTACGGAAAGTGACCTGGATTTAGCGATCCTTCGGCCTGGGCTTGCGGGTCAGCGCGGCGCGCGTGCCGACGCGGCGCTCGGCGAAGCTGCCCAAGGCGATCATCCGGTCGTACATGACGAGCGCGCCGGCAACCCCGACATTGATGCAGAATTTGGTCGGGATCTTGACCACCTCGTCGCAGCGCGCCAGCAGGGCGGGCGACAGGCTGCCCCTCTCCGGCCCGAAGACATAGGCCGCCTGGATCGGATGCTTGAAGCTGGGCAAATCCTCGGCGTCCGGCAGGAACTCGATGCCGACCAGCCGGCAGCCGCGCGGCAAGGTCAGCGCCGCGGCCGTGTCAAACTGGTAGAACGGCATGTGGAACGCCGCCTCCGACGTGTCCGACTGCCGAAGGCCATGGAAATCGATATCCGGCGCGACGGCGAAGAAGAAACTGGCACCGAACGCGTGGGCCGACCGCATCAGGTTGCCGGCATTGTGCGGCTTCGACATGTCCTCGACGCCGATTCCGAAATAGCCGCGCATGATGGGTTACTCGAATGCGACCGGCGGAAACCGCCAAGCGCCATCGACACGGCTGGCCTCGACGCAGGCGTAGGGGTTAGCCGGCGCCGGGATGGTGGCCCTCAACGAGGATGGCCAGGCGTCCTTGCATTGCCCGGTACGGCAAATGCAAAGAAGCGCCGAGCCGGCTTCATCCCCTACGCCGAACACCCGGTAATCGGGTTTCCACGTGCCGGGATCGATTTCCGGGTTGAACGACGACATCGCCCGGCTGTAGGCCAGGAACACCGCGCGGGCAACGGCAGGATCTACCGGGAAGAGCGTGTCGTCGGCGTGTGCGAATGCCGTAGCGGGCCAGCGCTTGTGCACCGCCAGGACGCGGTAGATCGTCAATCCGGGCGCACGGTCGGCGCAGATTTGAATTTCTTCGATCTTTCCGTTCACCCCGGGGGGCTTCCCCGTATCCCGCCCCAAGTCACAGCTGGCATCGTACCGGCCGACGACGGTCACCTCGGCGAAGCGGTAAAGACGATCGAACAGCGGCCCCGAGAATTCGGCCCCGCCGTCCTGCTGACCGCCCTCCGGGATTGAGCCGATCCCAAGAGCTGCCGCGTCCTTTGCCGGCAAGGCGCCCGGTGCCGCTTGCTCGATACCGCAGTCCAGCCGTGTACAGCTATTCACGACGCCCCGGACGCGAATGAATTTCTGATGATACCGCGCCGGATCGGCCTTCACTGCGCCGATCGAGGTGTCGATGGGAGTGTCGACGCTCGCACCCATGTCGCTTGAAGACGCGCAACCCGCCGCCAACCCCACCATAAGGAAAAGCGCGAAAACCGGGCAGCCGCGCATGGCCTAGCGCACTGACTTGACGTCGCCGGCCGGCGGGGCGATCAGCAGGGCCGCGTGGCTGGGCTTTAAGCCCAGCTTGGCCGCGACCGGCTTCTCGCCCACGATCTCAGACAGGGCCACGTTGTAATTGGCGTCGGTCTTGGCCGCGACTTCGTCCAGGGTAACGCCGGGCGCCAGCTCGGTCAGCACCATGCCATCCGGGTCGCCGCGGCGAAGCGTGAACACGGCGAGCTCAGTGATCACCATGTCGACCACACCCGAGCCGGTCAGCGGCAGGGTGCATTTCTTCAGGAGCTTGGACGAGCCGTCCTTGGCGGTGTGCTCCATCGTCACAACCACGCGCTTCACCCCAGCGACAAGGTCCATGGCGCCGCCCATCCCCTTGATCATCTTGCCCGGCACCATCCAGTTAGCGAGGTCGCCGTTCTGCGCCACCTCCATCGCACCCAGCACCGACAGGTCGATGTGGCCGCCGCGGATCATCGCGAAGCTGTCGGCCGAGCTGAAGAAGCTGGTCTCCGGCAGCTTCGTGACTGTCTGCTTGCCGGCATTGATCAGGTCGGCGTCGATCTCGTCCTCGGTCGGGAACGGCCCCATGCCGAGCATGCCGTTCTCGCTCTTC
>CAZVYC010000033.1:0-29745 GCA_964631425.1 uncultured Rhodospirillales bacterium | reverse complement strand
TACGACCCCACCCGTGTGAAGGGTGTGCTCTCCCGCTGAGCTACGCGCCCGCCCGGCGAAGGGGTGCTTATAAAGGGCGGAAAACCCTAAGTCCAGCCTGCCTTTACCTCGACCGGAGCGCAGACACGCTCAGCGCAGGACGGTGCCCGCCTGAAGTTCTTGTTTGACGCGCCTCGGTCCCCTAAACTAAATGATACTTTATATCAAAATGAAGGGTTCCGACAGGGGCATGGACGGCAATCTTGGCGCCACATCATGATCGAACATGCTGCGCGCGTCAGGCGTCGTGCGCCTGCATGAAGTGGCGCCGAACCTGGCGATCTGGCCTCGATCGTCGCGTGCGAGCTTCCAACCACTGTTTCGCCATCTGATCCGCCGCGGGTTCGATATGAGCATCGTTGAAGGACGGGCGATCTCAATCCGGTTCGACCAATTGCTTCCGACGATGCCGTCGCGCGAACAGTGCCTATAATGCCGGTATGACCAAAGCGAAGCACGTCCATCACCCGACCCTCGCCGATGCCGAGTCGATCTGCCGGCAAGCAGGCGGACGTTTGACGCGGCTTCGCCGGCAGGTCTTCGAGGTGCTTCTGAAAGCGGATGGGCCGGTCACGGCTTATGAGCTTCTCGATCGATTGCGGACGGAACGATCCGCTACAGCGGCCGGCACTTACCGTAGCCTCGACTTCCTGGTTGCCCAAGGGCTCGCTCATCGGCTTGAATCGCGCAAGGCGTTTATTGCCTGCGCGCATCCCGACCATCCGCATGTCAGCCAATTCCTGATTTGCCGGCGCTGTGGCACCACGATCGAGGTGGACGACGACCGCATCGCGTCGGTCGTGGGTGAATGGAGTCGAAAGCACCGTTTCGAGGTTGAAGCCGAAATGCTTGAAGTTTCGGGGTTTTGCGCCACCTGCCGTACCGTTCCGAATCATATTGAGGCGCCGGCGGGAAGGTAATCGTGTTCGAAGACGAGGACGGCCGGTGGCTGACGATTTGACCACCCGCGCCACCGAATGGCATGCGCTTCTTGCTTTGCGACTTAAGTACCACTATTTATTTTGAGCCGAAGTCCCGGAACGGGCAAGAAGGCGAGAACCAAATTCGGAGGACACGCAGATGACTTGGTCGACCCCCCGTGTGATTGAGATCAGTGTCGGCATGGAAATCAACTGCTACGCTTGCGCTGATATCTAAGTTTTTCGCGCCCGAGCGACGGGGCTGAGCCCGACTTTCGGGTCGGGCGATTCTTCGCCATGGGCGGTCCATGGTGAGTTGTGCTTCATGTGCTGGTATTGGGGGCCGCTGCCGGTGGTGGTTTCCCGCAGTGGAATTGTAATGACGCGGCATCGCGGCGGGCTCGCGCGGGCGATCCTGATGTCCGTCCGCGGACGCAATCTTCTGCCGCTGTCAGCGCCGATGGTCGTCGTTGGGTAATCCTCAACGCGTCGCCCGATTTGCGTCAGCAGATCAATGAACGTTCCCAGCTCCATCCCCGCGCCGACGGCCCCAAGCGCGCGAGCCCGATTGCGGCGGTGGTGCTGACCAACGCGGATGTCGACCATGTCGCCGGCTTATTGAATCTGCGTGAAAACCAAGCCTTCGCCCTCTATGGTCATGAGCGCGTTCTCGATGTGCTGTCGAAAAACAGCATCTTTAACGTCCTCAATCCTGCCTTTGTCGACCGGCGCCGGTTGCCGCTCGACACGCCAGTCGCAATTGCCGACGGGGGCGGCGAACCGCTCGGCATCCTGGTCACGGCTTTCATCGTGCCGGGCAAGATCGCTCTTTGGCTCGAGGATTCGGGGGCGCCCGGCTTCGGTTCGCGGGACGGGGATACCATTGGCCTCAAGGTCGTTTCCGCGACCGGATCAGACTCCGTCTTCTATATTCCCGGATGCGCGGCGATGCCGAGCGAACTAGCCGAACGCCTGCGGGGCGCTGGGTTGCTATTTTTCGACGGCACGCTATGGCGCGATGATGAGATGATCGTTGCCGGGGTCGGCGCTAAGACTGGGCTTCGCATGGGGCATATGAGCTGCTCAGGGCCTGACGGCGCAATGGCGGCCCTCTCCGGTCTTGATGTCCGTCGGAAGATATTCATCCATCTCAACAACACGAACCCGCTGCTGATTGCGGATTCTCCCGAACGTGCCGAAGCGGAAGCGGCGGGCTGGGAGGTCGCGTTCGACGGTATGGAGATCATCCTATGACCGACAAGCTGGACGCTGCTGAGTTCGAGCACCGGCTTCGCAAGGTCGGGGAGGAGCGCTATCACGACAAGCATCCGTTCCATCGTCTGCTTCACGAAGGCAGGCTGAACCAGGGCCAGCTTCAGGCATGGGTGCTGAATCGATTCTACTATCAGAAATCGATTCCGCTGAAGGACGCGAGCTTGATCGGCCGCGCAGACGATATTGATCTGCGGCGCGAATGGATTGGTCGAATCATCGATCATGACGGCAGCGCGGCAGACGAGGGCGGCATTGCACGCTGGCTCGTGCTTGCCGAGGGCGTCGGTCTCGATCGCGACTATGTCGCGAGTTGCGAGGGCGTTCTGGCCGGAACTCGGTTTGCCTGCGATGCATATGTTCATTTCGTGCGCGACAAGACCCTGCTTGAAGCGGTCGCCTCGTCGCTCACCGAGTTGTTCGCCCCCGATCTGCACAAGACGCGTATCGCAGCGCTGCTTGAGCATTACCCCTTCGCCAACGACACGACGCTCGCGTATTTTCGGACGAGGCTGGTCCAGGCTCCGCAGGACGTGGCTTTCGGTCTGGCCTATGTGCTGCGCGAGGCGCGGAGTCGTGAGCAGCAGGAGCAGTGTCTCGCCGCCCTGCGGTTCAAGACCGATGTATTGTGGGCGCAGCTCGACGCCTTGCACCACGCCTACGTCGATCCCGGCCTCATTCCACCGGGTGCCTTCGTGCCCAAGGATCGCCGATGAGCAGCCGCGCGCTCGCTGGGCCGGATTCGGTACCGAGGCTTGCCGCGCATATGCGGCTGCGCTTCGACAAGGCGCGCGACACGTGGACGATCCAGGCGCCGGAACGAACCTTCATGCTGGATGCGATCGCGCATGCCATCGTGTCGCGATGCGACGGCGCAGCCACGATCGATGCCATCGTCGATGATCTATGCCGTGCCTTCGACGGCACGCCGCGCGAACTGATCAAAGGGGACGTCGTTACGCTGGTACAGGATTTCGTCGATAAGGGGGTGCTGGCGCTTTGACCGCGATCGAGCCTCCGATGGCGCTGCTGGCGGAACTGACGCACCGGTGTCCGCTTCAATGTCCCTATTGCTCAAACCCGCTCAACCTTGAGCGCGTCGCAGGCGAGATGCGGACCGACGAATGGCTACGGGCCATTCGTGAAGCGGCGGATCTCGGTTGCATGCAAGTCCATTTCTCTGGCGGTGAGCCGACCGTGCGGCCGGATCTGGTGGTGCTGGTCGCGGGGGCGACAGAGGCTGGCCTTTATACGAACCTGATTACCTCGGGCGTTCTTCTCGATGCCGCGCGAATTGCGCGTCTGGCTGAAGCAGGACTTGAGCATATCCAGTTGAGCTTTCAGGATTCCGAGCCTGAAGGTGGCGACCGCATCGGCGGATACGCCGGCGGGCACGCAAAGAAGCGCGAAGTCGCGGCGCTGATCCGAGCGGCCGACCTGCCTTTGACCGCGAATTTCGTCGTGCATCGCCAGAATGTCGATCATCTCGAAGCAATGCTCGACCTGGCGGTCGAAATCGGCGCCCATCGCGTTGAAATCGCAAATGTACAATATTATGGGTGGGCGCTGAGGAACCGCGCGGCTTTGATGCCGTCGCACGCTCAGCTCGAACGCATGACCGAGATCGTTACCGCCGCGCGCGCCCGGCTCAAAGGGGTCATGGTCATCGATTATGTCGTGCCTGACTATTATGCCAGCCGCCCGAAATCCTGCATGGGCGGCTGGGGACGGCGTTTCCTCAATATTTCGCCATCGGGAACAGTCCTGCCGTGCCACGCTGCGGAGACCATCACCAATCTGCAATTCGATAGCGTGCGGCAGCGGGGCCTTGCCGACATCTGGCACAATTCAAATGCGTTCAATCAGTTCCGCGGCACGGGCTGGATGCCCGAGCCATGCCGCTCCTGCGAGCGGCGTGAGATCGACTGGGGCGGTTGCCGTTGCCAGGCTTTTGCCATTACCGGCCACGCCGACAAGACCGATCCGGCCTGCGCCTTGTCCGAGGACCATAAGGATTTGGTCGGCCTCGCTATCGACGAGTCATCGCGGGATGGCTCTGAGTTCGTCTACCGGCGCTTTCGTGCCATAGAGCGGGAACAAGCGCGCACTACGTAGACGGTGGTGAATAACCAGACTCAGCGGTCCACTCGATTCGAGGCCGTGGCGACATAGCTTGAGCTTCGGCGGACCAGCCAGGCCGGTTTTACCGGTCAGATCGAAGCTGGACAGCACATTGTTCTCCTCACATCGCTGAAATGCCGCCGTCGAGCTTGAGCTCGGCGCCGGTCATGAACCGGCTCTCGTCCGATGCGAGATAGATGACGGCGTAGGCGACATCATCGGGCTCTCCCAGCCGCCCGAGTGGGACCTGCCTTGCAAGCTTCGCCATGACGGTGGCCTCGTCGCGATCGCCGACGAGGTCATTCAAGATTGGCGTGCGGATGAAGGTCGGATGGATCGAATTGCAGCGGATCTCCCAGCGGTGCCGCGCGCAATGAAGCGCGGTCGACTTGGTGAGCAGCCAGACCGCGGCCTTCGAGGCGTTGTAGTTTGCGAAGTTGTGCGAGGCGATCAAACCGGCGATCGACGACAGATTGATGATCGATCCGGGCTGGTGTTCGCGCATCAGCGGCAGAGCGTGCTTGGTTCCGAGAAACACGCTGTCGGTGTTCACGGCCATCCCGCGACGCCACGCATCAAGACTCAAATCCTCGACCGAGCCGGTCAGGACGATACCCGCATTGTTGACGAGTACGGACAACCCACCAAGGGTCGTGCGGGCGTGGTCGATGACCGCGATCCAGTCGGCTTCGCTTGTGACGTCGTGACGGTATGCAAACGCAGAGTCAGGGCCGCATGCGGCGTTGATCGAGGCCGCGACCTCGGCAGCGCCTGTTTCGTTGATGTCGGTGAGCAGCACTTGCGCGCCCTCGCGCGCCAGCAGATACGCGGCCGCGGCGCC
This sequence comes from uncultured Rhodospirillales bacterium, assembly GCA_964631425.1. GTDB lineage: Bacteria > Pseudomonadota > Alphaproteobacteria > BOG-932 > Roseiterribacteraceae > BOG-932. Next base: position 24,552 of record CAZVYC010000033.1, on the reverse strand, counting down.
GAGCCCCTGTGCAGCACCGGTCACGAGGGCTTTCTTGCCGGCGACGCGGCCGCTCATTGTCCAAAACCCTCCGGCTTCGGCCAGAGCCCTACGCGCGCCATCTGTTCAGCCTCGTTCACCGAAACCTCGTCGCTCCAGCCTCCCGTCTGGTCCGGGTCGATGTCGCAATAGCGCCGAACTACGAGACGCCCGATCTGGTTGCGGTGCACCTCATCCGGCCGTCGGCGAGGCGCAGCAGCCGCGCGGTTGCAAGAGCTGCGGTCAACAGGGGATCGTTGCGCCGCCGCCGAACAGCTGAATCCCCAATCGGCGAACTTCTGCGCATGGACCTAAACAAGATCATAATACCGCCAATCATGACGAGAAGCATCTATAATTGCGTACCTGGGCGCATGCAATTCCCCGAAAATGGTGCGCCGGCCAGCCCGTCGCGCACGTTCTGCCTTATATCAACTCCTGTTCGACCCTGATCCTCGAAAGGTTCAGCACGTGACCACGACGCACCGACGCGATCTCGAAACTGGGATCAAACTAGACCTCGCCCGCGAGGGTGAGCGAAGCTACGCCGAGCTTCTGCAGCTGGAACGGCTGCTCGGCGCCCAACAGCCGTTTCAGGAATCGCCGAGCCACGACAGTCTTCTGTTCCTCATCATCCACCAGGTGGCGGAGCTTTGGCTCAAGCTTATCCTTCACGAGATCGAAGGCGCGTGCAAAGACATCGCGGCAGATCAACTGGGCGTCGCCTTCAAGAAGCTCAGTCGCGTGAAGACGATCCAACAGCAATTGATCACCGCGTGGGACGTGCTGCGCACCATGACGCCGGCGGATTACCTGACATTCCGGGACGCGCTGGGATCATCTTCCGGCTTCCAATCCTATGGTTATCGCCTGGTCGAATTCGCGCTGGGTAACAAGGATGGCAACCATATCCTGGTGCATCGGCACGACGCGGCCATTACGGCCCGATTGCAGGACGCGTTGTTGAAACCAAGCCTGTACGACGAGGCTCTGCGACTGTTGGCCCGCCGCGGGTTCACCCTGCCCTCCGACGTGCTGGAGCGGGATCTGACCCAACCTTATCAACCGCATGCGGATGTGCTGGAAGCCTGGCGGCAGGTCTATCTCGACCCCGAGACATATTGGGATCTATACGACCTGGCTGAAAAACTCGTCGATATCGAGGATAATTTCCAGCATTGGCGTTTCAGCCATGTCCAGACGGTCAAGCGCATTATCGGGCGCAAACAAGGCACGGGCGGTTCGAGCGGTGTGCCATTCCTGGAAAAGGCTCTGCAGATTTCATTCTTTCCCGAACTGTATGAATTGCGGTCGGTCATTTAACCGGATCGGAACATCGCGCGATGAGCAGCGTGGCACCTATGGATATTTCAATCGAAACCTGTCGATCCCTCGATAGAGCCGATCCGCTCGCCGGGTTCCGGCAGGAATTCGAATTGCCGCCCGGAATCATCTATCTCGACGGCAACTCCTTGGGCCCGCTGCCCCGGGCCACGCCGGCGCGGGTCGACGACATCATTCGGCGGGAATGGGGCAAGCATCTGATCGGCGGCTGGAACCTGTCCTGGTGGCGGGCGCCGGAGCGGTTGGGGGCGCTGTTGGCGCCGTTGATCGGCGCTACGCCGGGCGAGGTCATCATTACCGATACGATCTCGCTGAACCTGTTCAAGCTGATCGCTTATGCGCTGCAGCTTTCCGGCGGCCGTCAGGTGATTCTGAGCGAAGGCGCCAATTTCCCGACCGATCAGTATATCGCTCAGGGGCTGGCTGCTTTCGTGCCCGGGCTTGAACACCGCACGTTGCCGACCGATTGCCTGGATCCGGGCGCTTCGTTCAGCGACGATGTCGCAGTCGCCGTCATCAGCCATGTCAATTACCGCACCGGCCGCGTCCACGACATGGCGGCGATCACCGGGCGTGCACGGGAACTTGGAATTCGGCTGATCTGGGACGTTGCCCACTCGGCTGGCGCACTGCCGGTCGCGTTGAACGCGTGCGAGGTCGAGTTCGCCGTCGGCTGTACTTACAAATATCTCAATGGCGGCCCGGGCGCCCCAGCGTTCGTCTATGTGCGCCGCAATCTGCAGGGCCAGGCGGCTCAGCCTCTGACCGGCTGGTTTGGTCACAGCGACCCTTTTGCGTTTGACGGCACTTACCGTCCTGCCGCGAATATTCGCCAGTTCCTGACCGGCACCCATTCGGCTCTTTCGCTGGGCGCGCTCGAGGCGAGCCTGGAGCTGTGGCAGCGGGTGGACATGGCCACGCTGCGGGCCAAAAGCCTGTCCCTGACAACACTGTTCATCGAGCTCATGCAGCCGCTGTGCGGCAGGCATGGCATGACGATGATCACGCCGATGGAGCCGGCGCGGCGCGGCAGCCAGGTTGCCTTCACACGTGAGACGGACGGCTATGCGGTCATTCAGGCGCTGATCGCGCGCGGCGTTATCGGCGATTTCCGGGCTCCTGGATTGCTGCGCTTCGGTTTTGCACCGCTCTACATCTCGCACGAAGACGTCTGGAACGCGGCGCACGCCGTGACCGAGGTCATTGAGAGCGGCGAATTTCGCGACGCCCGGTTCCAGCATTCCTCGCCGGTTACCTGACTTGCGCTCATGAACCCGGTCTATCGCGGCTTCGACCGCGGCGCACTCCACCGTGAATGTGATTCGGTTCATGGAAGCGCTCTACTTGATAAGACTGGCTCCGGGCGAGCTCTACGGCAAATTCGTCGAGGGGCATGGTCTGTAATCGTCCGGCGCGGACCGGATTAGCGAGCGGGTTGCCCGACTGGCTTCCGTGCACAGGCGCGCATAATCGTCCGCCATGCCGTTCAGCCGCCCCAGTGTCGTGCCCAGCTCAGGCTGAGCCTGGGGGGGAGGCCGGGAGGGGATTGCGGGCAGCGCCGCGATTGCCGCCTGCAGGGCGCCTATGCTGATGACACACGCTTGGCCAGATTCGGTCAAATAGCCGAACTGGCCGCTTGCGTGGTCGCTCAGGAAAATCGCCGGCACACCGAACGGCACAGCTTCGGCCGCCACGCCTGAGGACAGCGAGACCACCACGCTCATGTGGCGCAGCAGGGCGAGCAGCGGCAGGGACGAAGCCTCCGCCACACGGATATTCGGCCCGCGAAGCGCCAGAAGCCTGGCGTAGAGGACGTCCTCCTCGCGGCGCGCGGCCGGGTGCTGCCGAATCCACCACCGCCAGGTCGGCGGCCCCGCGGCGATCTGGTCGGCAAGGGCGTTCAGGATGTGATCATGCCCGCCGATCGTCTGCAGCGCGACCAGGATCTCCCGCTCGCAGGGGCCGCCGCTCGCCTGCCGGTAGAGCCCGTCCCAGGCGACGGTTCGCGGGTCGGAGTCGTCGAGGAACGGGGCGAGCCGCGGATGCCCGCCATGAAGGCTTCGATGCCAGGGCGCGCGCGCCCACGAATCCACGGCCAGGGCGTCTTCCGCGTTCCAGCTCCAGAAGACCGCGGGCAACGTGCCATAGCCCCGGTCCGGCACCGCGTTCCAGCGATACGCCTTGTGCCGCCCCCCTTGCGGGCAATGCTGCAGGTCGACGGACAGAATGCCCTGCCGGCGGCAGGCGAGCATGAACGCGGGTCCCAGCCCGGCATACCAGGTGACCGTGAAGGCGAGCCGCGGCTTCACGGTCCGCAGGATGCGCTCGAAGATTTGCGCCGTCGCCCGCAGCGCCGCCGTGCGCCGGCCAAGCCGCTCCAGCGACAGGGACGGCGCCGCAACACCTTGCCCCCGCAGAAACCGGACGAGCTCGTCGTGGCGCGGCAGCGTCAGCGGGGCGTGGAAGAAGGGTGCCAGGGCATGTCCTGCTGCCTCGACTGTATTCGCGGCGAAGGTCGGCCGACGCCACGGCGTCCGGCGCATATCCCCCGCCTGCATGAGAAAGCTTTCGATCCCGTCCGCTTCCAGCGCCGCGATCAGGGGTTCACCGTACCGGTCCTCCCAGGCGTCGTCGATCCGGTCGAGGGAAACCCCGTCGCCCAGAAAGACAACGCTCGCCCGTTGGGGTCTCAGGCGGTAATGGCTGAGGCGGCGGCGCTGCTTCCACGCGTTCGAGACCGGCCGCGACACCTGCTCCAGTGCGCGGAGCGGCCGGGACAGCCTGCTCCCGGCCAGCCCGCCGAGCGCCTGATCGTACATATCGACATACAGGTCCAGCCGCGCCAGCGGCCAGATATCGACATCGGCGCAGTTCCAGTCCGCGACGGGGAAGCGGCGCTCGATGTCGTCGACGAGGTTCAGATAATGCTGATGAAACAATACGTGCATCGTGACCAGGCCTTCAATCGGACCGGATTTCAATCGGAACCAAGCGCGTCGACCCGAGTCCGCCACGCCTGCTCGATCTTCAGGCGCATATCGTCCCACATGCTGTGGGATTCCGGGGTCGACCGCGTCCAGGCGCCCTTCAGGTGGTTGGTCTCGTTGAAGCGGCGGATTTTCCGGCTCGCCTCGAACGTTTCCAGCGCCCGGCCCGCCGCCGAGTCGAGCAGCCATTCGCCCCATCGCTTCAGCCCAGGCGACAAGGGTGCGCAGGCTGCAGGCTCTGAGGGCGGCCCGACCGCGTTGGGCAGCCAGTCCTCGGTCCACGCATTGGCGCGGCGCACCGCGTCGTATTCGCTGCGGCCGAACAGCGGAATCATCTGGCAGAGCTCCTGCGCGTCATAGAGCGACCGGCGGGCAAGGGGCAGGGAAGCGGCCGAGAGGAACGTGTTCGGGCAGAACAGGCCCCGGCCCAGCCGGTCGTCGAACAGGGCCAGCACGCGGCAGAGCGCGCGCGTGCGCCACATCGTTCCGGCGTCCGTCACCAGCAGGAAATCGATGTCGCCGCCGTCAGCGAAATTGCCGGCCGCGAGCGATCCGGTCAGCGCCACCATGCGCACATTCGGCAGCATGGCCAGGAAGCGGCCGAACAGCCGTGCGGTCGGCCACAGGCGGTGCGAGAGCTCTCGGCGGGCCTGCCGGATCTCGAATAAAGCGCTGCGTCCGCGGAGCGCGAAATACGCGCCATCGGTGTCGAGACGGCGCCGCCCCAAGGGACCGGAGGAGATCGCATCGAGGATATCGCTCGGGCCACAGTGCACGCCATGCAGATAGCGATGGATTTCCGCAAGCGTGACCGGGAAGTCAAAAACATCGCGATAGGCAATCGTCGAATAGATTGCACTTTCAAAAGTACTAAGGCGGCGCGTTACGGGCGCACAAGTCGCTGTACTCTGGTGCATGAACCAGTATTCTGAGTTGTGAAACTAATATCTGCAACGACGTTGACTTATGACGAGTCTTTGTATAAGTCAACAATATTGCTTTATTCAGTGTGGTGGGTCATGAACGCCAGGCAGAAGGTCGTTCTCTACAATCCGGCGGCTGTGTTTCACACGATGCCACTCGGGCTGCTCGCGATCGGCTCCAATCTCGATCCGGCGCGCTTCGACGTGCGCATCATCGATGCGCGGATCGAGCCTGATCCACTGGCGGCGGCGGTGCGGGAGGCCGAAGGCGCTGTCTGCTTCGGCGTGACAATGCTGACCGGCCGTCCGCTCGGCGACGCGCTCGCCGCGTTGCGCGCGGTGAAGCGCACCCATCCGGCGCTGCCGACCGTCGCGGGCGGCTGGCACCCTTCGCTGTTTCCCATCGAGACGCTGGAGGAGCCCAGCATCGACATTACCGTGTCGGGGCAGGGCGAACGGTCTTTCGCCGAGCTGGTCGCCCATCTGTCGGCAGGCGAAACCGTCCGGGGTGTGGCGGGCACCGCCTATCGCGACGGCGACACGGTCGTGCGAAACAAGCCGCGCGGGCTCGAAAGCCTCGACGCCTTCGCGCCGCCCAATTTCGACCTCATCCCGGTCGAGCGCTATTTCGCATTCAAGAAGCGCCGGCAGCTGGATTACATCACCTCCATCGGCTGCAATTTCCGCTGCGCCTTCTGCGCCGACCCGTTCGTCTACGGCCGCGACTGGAAGGCGGCCTCCGCAGTCCGGCTGGGCGAGCAGATCGAGGCGCTGTGGCGCCGCTATCGCTTCACCGACCTCAATTTCCAGGACGAGACCTATTTCACCCACAGCCACCGCGTCGCCGAAATCTGCGAGCAGTTCCTGCGCCGAGGGCTCGAATTCACCTGGGCGGGGACCTTGCGGGCGGACCAGGGCCTGCGCCTGCCCGACGAAATCTGGCGTCTTTGCGTGCGGTCCGGCCTCAGGCGCGTGCTGGTCGGCGTGGAAACCGGGTCGCCTGCGATGATGAAGCGGATCCGCAAGGACACGACGATCGACGCGGTGCTCGAGACCGCCGGAAAGTGCCGCGATCACGACATCGCGGTGATCTTCTCCTTCATCGTCGGCTTTCCGGAGGAAACGGAAGAGGAGGTCGAGGCGACGCTCGGCCTCATCAAGACGCTGCGCGCCATGAGCCCCCGGTTCGAAACCCCGCTGTTCTACTACAAGCCCTATCCCGGCTCGGCGCTGGCGACCAGCGTTGCCGGCGAGATGCCGCAGACCTTGGACGAGTGGGCCCGGTTCGATTATGTTGCCGGACCCGCCGGCGGATGGGTCTCGCCGCGGCTGCGCCGCCGGATCGAACGGTTCAAGTTCTACAATCGCTATGCCGCGGGCCTGGGTCGGGCGGGCCATCCCTTGGGCCGCGTGGCGCGCTGGCGCGTCCACAATGATTTCTATGCGGCGCCGATCGAGAAATTCATGGTCCAGCATCTGCGGCACGAGGAATCCCTATCCTGAAGCCTGGCTGGCCTGGGGCGGGGCTGCCCCAGGATGCGACGATGATCGCGACGACTGGAAAAGCTCCGCCCCGGCCCGGGCCGGTCGCATGGCTTCCTCCCACGCGCGTTCGAAGCGCTTCGGCGACAGCGCGCGGCGGACGAACTCGTGTCCCAGGCGCGCGGCCTGCTCCCATACTTCCGCATAGGCTGAAGGATCGCGCAGATAGGGCGACCATTTGCTCTCGGGCAGCGCAAGCGCGTAGCCGGCGATCGCAAGCCCCTCGAAAGCGGCCTGGTTTCCCAGCACCGGACAGCCCCACGCCCAGGCTTCCGCGACCTTGGTCTTGACGCCGCCGTGCACGAGGGCCGGAACCAGCGCGATGCTGCCCGGCTGATAAACCTGTCCCAGACCCTCGACGAAGCCATGCCAGCGTATACCGGCGATATCGTCGGCCGGCCGGTTCTGGCGGCCATAGATATGAAGCTCGGTCTCGGGGCGCAGCGCGCGCCAGGTCTTCAGCAGGGAATCGATCGCGGTCCGGTTCTGCAGCTGGTTGTCGCTGCCGATGAAGACGAAACGGTAAGCGTCTGGCGCCCGCCAGGGCTGAGCCCGGACCGGGAAGGCCGGCGGAATGGCGCGCAGCGATGCCGCCGTACCCGGCTTCCCGCGCCGGCGGAGCATCTGCCGCTCGACCGCGGACAACAGGACGACCGCATCGGAGGCCGCGGCGACCTCATCTTCGGCGGCCGGCAGGGTCGCGGCTTCATAGCCCGTGATGAACCTGGCGAGCGGGGCCTCGGCGAGATACCGCAGCCAGCGCGGGAAATGCCGGCCGACATGGCCGGCGAGGAATGGCTGGCGATTGCGCGCCAGATAAGCGGCCCGGCGTGACATCAGGTCGTCGAAATCCGTCACCACATGCAGGTCGGGCAAAGCGCGCCTCAGCGCCCGCAGCAGCACTTGGCACCGCACCGTATCCAGATAGACGGCGTCGCAACCGAACCGCCGGATCTGCTCCGCGAGGCGGCCGCATTCCCGCGGTGAGGCATAGAGCAGGCATTGGAGCGGCAGCGGCCGGCCGCGCGCCAGGCTTCCGACCCAGCACAGCAGCGCGCCCGTGATGTGCGGCACGCCGCCGGTTTCCAGCACCGAACTGAGCCGCAGCACCTCCACCGCATGGTTGCGGCGGAGGGTCCGCAGGATGTGCGACAGGATCGGCGTGCGCCCATTGCGCTCGGCCAGATCACGGGTCGAGACGAAGGCAATGCGAAGACCAAGACGACAGGCTGTGTCCATGCGCCGACCGAAGAAGAGTTGTGGCGCGCCGCCGCCAATGGCCGCGCGCCAGGCTCGAAGCCATCGATCTGAAGCGTTCGGCTTCAGGCGCCCACCGGATCACCCGGGACGCATCTTCTAGACGTTGGCGGGGGCGGGGATATTCCCTTTGGGATGGAACGGGATTCCCGACTACAGCCAAAGGACAGCGTTACCGCGACGCTCCGGTCCGCTGGCCATCAAGGCCGGTCGCCTACGGGCCGATCAGACGAATCCAGAACCGGACATTGCGCAGAGCACCGTGCCGGCAACTGAGCAAAGATTCTGTAGGAAAGGTTTCTGATCAGAGCAGAAAAGCAGAACTAAAACAATGGTTCATCCTTGTTGCGACCACACAGTTTGTATCGGTTGACTACTACCGTCTGAATTTCTGTCGAAAGTTTTTCAACAGAAGCGCCAGGAGCGGTCATTGGTGCTCCGTTCGTGCCCGTACGCTATAGTAGTTTGACCAAACTTGGCTCGCGCAGGTGCACGCCGTGAAAGCCCGATTCTCGCATGGCGGCTGTCGCGTCGATAGCCGGCAGCCTCGTAGAGGCGCAGTGCTTAAGAAGCGTGTTGATCTTCTTGACAAGTCGACTGACACCGGCGTCATAACTATAACGGTAAAATAGTCCGAGCCAGGGGCACCGTCGCGGACCTGGGCGGCTGGCCGCCGGTCTCGAGGGAAATGGACGAGTTCGCGGGCAAGCAGGATGGCCGACGATCTCACCACGGTCATCCCTGCACGGTGCTTGCAGGGCCATGGCGCTGCGGACCGGCGAATGACTTGGCGACACCAAGTTCGCCAGAGGTGGGCGTACGATTTCAGTTGGTCCGGTGATCGACGAACGCCTTAAAACACATTGAACTCAGCCGCTGAATTTGCCGGTCGATTAGAGAATTGCGGGTGGTCGCACGCGGCCGGGTACGCTCTCTTGGGGTAGCACTCTTTTTGGAGAAGGCACTCAATGTCGCCATCAACGGATCTTGGGCAAATCGCGGCTGCAACGGCGGACGATCTCATAAGTCAATCGCCTGCCTTCGTCGAAGGGCCGGCGCCTGATCGCGAACTCGTAGGTGTTGCGCTGTCGAGGATGGCGTCAGCCGGCTTGTTCGATCTTGATTATCTCAAGTCCAATACGCATCATGTCTCGGTCGAGGATATGGCGCGCGCTGTCTCGGTCGTTACCGCACTCGCCGCGAGATCGTTGTCTCTCACGACAATCTACATGGTGAATGCGATTTTTGGCGGCGCCTTTATTGCCCAGATCGCGACTCTGCAGCAAAAGCGCCACCTCCTGCCCGCCATCCGCGATGGAAAGCTTCAGCTTGCTTTTGCGATGACCGAACCTGAGGCCGGCTCGGACGCGGCGGCGATCAAAACCCGGGCGGATGCGATCGGTCAGGGCTTTGCGATCAACGGACAAAAGATATTCACAACGGGCGCGTCATCCGCCGACTACATATTGGTAGTTGCGCGGAGCAGCGCCGACGACAAACGCGCCATAAGCCTGTTCCTCGTGCCCGGAGGCGCCGAGGGCGTCAGCATAGAGCCGTTGCCGCGCGTATCCGGAAATGTCCACGCATCCTGCCGAGTAACGTTGCGCGATGTTCGCGTTGGGCCAGAGCAACTCCTCGGGGGAGCGGATTGGTTGGGGAAAGCCTGGCCCGTCATGCGCTTCTCAGGATCGCTCGAACGCATCGTGGTGGCAGCGACCGCCGCTGGACTAGCGGACGCCATCATCAACCGTGCCTGCAGTTTTGCCAAGGAGCGCCGTCAGTTCGGCCAGCCTCTCGCTTCATTTCAAGCTCTGCAGCATCTGCTTGTCGAGATGCGAACCGCAGAGGTCGGCATGCGGCTCTTTGTCGAGCATGCCCTTCACATGTTGGCAGCCGGCGAACCCGAACAGGCGGCGTCGATGGCGAAATACCACTGCGCCGAACAGTTGCAGGAGATTATCGCGAAGGGCATGCGTATCATGGGAGGGCGCGCGTTCTTCTCGTTCGAGTCAATGTCGCGCTATTACTGCGAGGCGCCATTCAGCCTCTATGCCGGCGGAACGATCGAAATCCAAAAGAGCCTGATCGCACGGAGCATGGGGATTGGCTGAACCCGTGCAACTGGACCCACACACAATGTTGGGCTGACGGCGCCCAGGGCTGGCACGTTAGGGATACGCAAAGCTTAAAGTCAGGTGGTTCGTGCCATCCCGCCGCTCATAGGCGATATGATGCGAGAATTGCCGCATCAGGTGGATCCCGCGGCCGCCGATTGGCGCCTCGCTGATCGTAGTGGGAGCATCGGGAGGCGCGACTTCGAGCGGATCGAAGGCAATGCCGCGATCCTTGATCGTGACGATAATCGTGTCATCCACCCGTTCGAGCGTCAGGTGCACGTCCCTGCTGTTCCCGGCCTCGTCGGGACCGCTCGCAAAGCTATACTGGACAATATTGGAGAGGGCCTCCTCGCAACACAAATGGATCGCGAACAACGTCGGTTCTGACAGGGCGAGGCGTTGCCCCAGCAGATTGACCCAGTCCCAAACGCAGGCCATTTCCGAGATTTCCGCCTGAACAATCAGCGTCTCGGGCATGGGCTGGGGGCCCGGGAAGCGCGCTGGCATTGCGGTTAGCCTGCTACGGCGCCGACGGCAGAATCGAGGTCGTGCAGGATCGGGATGATGGTGTCGATCCCGCTGGTGATCAGCACCTTCTCCACATCCGGCATGGGCTTCAGGAGTACCATTTGGCCGCCTTTCGATTTGACGGTCTTGGCGCCAATGACAATGGTCCTGATCCCAATCGAGGCAAGAAACGATACTTGCTCAATATCGACGATAACCTTCCTCTTGCTCCCGGAAACGATGTTAAACTGCATGTCTATCTGTTGTGCTGCAGCTATATCCAGCCTGCCAAGCAGATTGACCTTGGTTACGCCATTGGCGAGCGCTTCAATCGTCATTTCCATAACGTCACCCCACCCGCTCAGTAGTTGGTCCTGTATCCGATGTTACGCTCTACGCTTCAACACGGAACATGCTCAAAGGTCGTAGTACCAAAGTAGTAGTCAAGGTATCTCGCTGTTTTATGCTCTAATAGCAGGGAAGCTGGACAATATAACTTCAGTGATCTACTGTCAAAGTTCAGCCGAATGTGCCGCATCTGACCCTGACGGGAGGTTATTCGTGGTCGCTAAAACGCAAAAGACCGAGGGGGAGCCGCTCGAATCCGCAGCGGGTCTGGAATTGGGTAACGGCGCGCTTCCTGGTGGCGAAGCAGTGGGCGTCGATAAAATTCGCGACCTCCTGTTCGGCAATCAGATGCAAGACTATGATCGCCGCTTCTCTAAGCTCGAGGAACGATTTCTCCAGCGGTTCAAGGACATCGAATCCGAAACAGCGCGCAATCTCAGCGCCTTCGAGTCGAATGCAAAGAAACAGGTCGATTCGCTTGCCGGCCAGTTGCGCGAGGAAAAGGATGTCCGCGCCGATGCAGACAAGGAAATCGAGCGCACACTGCGGGAGCAAAATCAGGCGCTGGAGAAGCGCTTGCGCTCGATGTCCGACCAGTTGAGCCAGCTTGAGCGCGACATGGCCGACCGACTGACGCTGGAGGCGCAGTCGTTGCGTGACGAGATCAGGCACAAGAACGAGGAAGTCCGGCAGATCATTGAGAATATGTTCGCCGAATTGAGCAACGTCAAAACCGATCGGAACCTTCTCGCCGGGCTGTTCGTCGAGGTTGCGAAGTGCTTGAACCCGGACGCCGGACCGAGGAATCACGGCAAAGGCGGCGCCGAACCGCAGCGTGGTTGGGCCCCAAGCTGATCCGTTACGCGAGGTGAGTACGTCCGCCGCCACGCTCGAGTGGCTGCTCCGTCCAGCCTCGAGCGATATGGGAATAGATCGGAAGGCATTGGCCGGGCTCCTCGTCGAGCTCGCCCGGAGCGTTGAGCCCGGGATTTGCGCTGAGCCGACCGATGTACGTCCGATTGATCCGCGGCTCGATCAACTGCGGACTTTGCTGGTCGGGCGCGAGATCGCAACACTGTCGCGGTTGAGCGGGGTGGTCGAGGATCCCGAGCAGCTTGCAGCCGCGATCGGTCGCGTGCTGCCCACCGCAATCGCCTTGGCGTCGAAAGATGCGCGGCTGGGGCAGGTGCTGGCGCCCTCGCTCGAGAAAGCTGCGCAGAGCTCGATCAAGAGCAATCCACGCACGCTGGTGAATATCCTCTATCCGATGATCGTCCCGGCGATCCGCAAGTCGATCGGCGAAGCGATCGACGAGACGTTCCAGTCGCTCAATGAATCCTTGAAGTACAGCCTCTCCTGGCGCGGGATCAAATGGCGCTGGGAGGCATGGCGGACCGGAACATCCTTCGCCGCCGTCGTGCTTAAGCACACGCTCGTTTACCAGGTCGAGCACGTTTTTTTGATCCACCGTCACAGCGGATTGTTGATCTCGCACGTCACGGCCAGCGAAGCGGTGAGCCAGGATCCGCAGCTGGTCTCCTCGATGCTGATCGCCATCCAGGATTTCGTGCGGGATTCGTTCAGTGGCGCCGAAGACCAGGGCGTCGATACGCTGAGGCTGGGTGAGCTCTGGCTGTGGTCAGAGCCTGGACCGTTTGCAACGCTGGTCGCGGTGATCCGAGGTAATCCGCCGGAAGGGTTGCACGACCTGCTGCGAAGCACGCTGTGGCGAATCCATGCGGAGCGTTCTCAGGCACTTGAGGAGTTCGACGGCGACGGCACGGGTTTCGCCGACGTCGAGGCGCAGCTTAGGGAGTGCCTGGCCTTCCAGCAAAAGACGGCGCGGCCCACGCGGAAGGGATTTCGCGGGTTGATTGCGCTCGCGGGACTCGTGTCGGCGTTGGTGGTCATGGGCGATTGGGGTTTTCAGCGGTGGCAAGCCGACCAGCAGTGGAAAAACTATGTCGCCCGGCTGCGGGCGCAGCCGGGGATCGTCATTACCGAGGTGGGGACGGAAGATGGCAAGTTCCTGATCGGGGGCATGCGTGACCCGCTTGCGGTCGACCCGAAGCTTCTGCTGCGCGAGGCGCAAATTGATCCCGCGCGCGTTGTCAGCCATTGGGCGCCCTATCAAGGTCTTGATCCGCAGTTCGTGCTGGAACGGCTCAGGATTGAGCTCGATCCCCCATCGAGCGTCACCCTGGCAGTACAGGGTGACCGCATCACGGCTTCGGGGTCGGCGCCATCGACCTGGATTCAGCGCGCCCGCACCGCTGCACTGATGCTGCCGGCAGGGGCGCCCGTCGTTGATCTCTCCCAAGTGCGGGACGTCAATAGTGGAGAGATCGGCAAGCTGCGTGATGCGATCCAATCGCACGATATTCGCTTCGACAATAACGATCCGCTGCCAACGGCCGGGCAGGACGCGATCCTGGACCAGCTGGCCGAAGAGCTGCGCGAGCTTACATCCTTGTCATCGACCCTTCGCGTGACGACGCGGGTGACGGTGACCGGGCATTCCGACGCCACCGGCAAGGGGGCCTTTAATCTGTCGTTGAGCCTGGCGCGCGCCGAAGCTGTCCGGGCGTTGCTGAAGAAGCGCGGCGTCGATCCTGACTTGCTCGCGGTGCGCGGCGCCGGCCCGCTCGAGCCGTTGGAGCAGGAGGGTTCCGAGGCTGCGCGCTCGGCCAACCGCCGGGTCTCGTTCACCGTCGGGATCGAGGAATAGCGATGACGGCGCCGCTGCAAAAGAAGATTTGCATGCTGGGCGGTTTCTCCGTCGGTAAGACCAGCCTGGTCAGGCGCTATGTCCAGAGCGTTTTTTCCGAGACCTATCTGACGACGGTCGGCGTCAAGATCGACAAGAAGTGCGTCGAACTGACGGACCGAATCGTGAACCTCATCCTTTGGGACCTTGCGGGCGAGGATGACATCGCTTCGCTCCGGATGAGTTATCTGCGTGGTTCTGCAGGCTATGTACTGGTTGCCGATGGGACGCGCCCCTCGACTCTCGAAGTGGCGCTGTCGCTGCGCCAGCGCGTTGAGGCGGATTACGGTCCTCTGCCCTTTGTACTGCTGCTGAATAAGAACGATCTCCAAGATCAGTGGGCGATCGACGGCGCTGAACTCGATGCCCTTCTCGGGCAAGGCTGGTGGGTACGGTCGAGCAGTGCGCGGACGGGCGAAGGCGTTGAAGATGCTTTCAAGGATCTGGCCTTCCGCGTCGCTTCCTGAACCATGGAAGGGCTGCCCGCGCGCGTTGTCCGTCTGCTGGAGGTACTGACCTCTCGTGAGCGGGCGGTAGCCTACCTCGAGGTGGATGCCGCGCAGGTTCTGATCAGCGCCGGGGGAAATCTCGACAATTACGGGCTGGCGGCGCTGCGCGTCGGTGAACCTGTCTGCGAACAGGCGGTCTTCCTCGAAGGATTGTTGCCGCTCGACGAGACGCCGTATTGCGTGCCATCCGTCGAGTTGGCTTGCGGCCGCGCCGCCGATCTGCATCTGGATGTCGATGGCGAGATCCTTTGGGTCGTGCTTCTCGACGTTACGGCCGAGCGCAACGCGGCAAGGCGCGTGCAGCAGAAGGCCTATGAGATGACCTTGCTGCAGGAGAGGGAGGCGCTGCTCAATCGCCGCTTGGAAGCGACCAATGCCGCCCTCCTGGCTACCCAACGCGACCTGGAAGCCTCTCGCGAGGCGCTGGTCCAGGCTCATGAACGGCTTGAGTGTGAGCTTGCCGAGGCGGCGGTTTATGTGCGTTCGCTGCTGCCCGCGCCGATCTTGCACCCGTTCGTCGCCGAATGGCGCTTCGTGCCCTCATCGGAACTGGGCGGCGACGCATTCGGCTATCACTGGATCGATCCCGACCATTTCGCACTCTATTTGCTTGATGTCTGCGGCCACGGCGTCGGTCCGTCCCTGTTCTCGGTTGCGGTGTTGCACCTGCTGCAGGCCGCTTCACTGCGCGATGTCGATTTCCGCAACCCCGGCGAAGTATTGAGCGCGCTTAACGGAACCTACCAAATGCAGAGCAACAACGACCTTTATTTCACGCTCTGGTACGGCGTCTATCGGCCGGCGGCCCGCCAACTCGATTTCGCTTGTGCCGGCCACCCTCCAGCCATGCTGGTCGAACCCGGTACCGACCGCATCGAGCTGTTGAAAACCAAGGGCCTGCCGATCGGGCTGATGCCTGATGTGGCCTATGCTCACGGGACCATCACGGTTCCCCGCAACCGGCGTCTTTATCTGTTGAGCGATGGCGTATTCGAAGTGGAGCGCCCGGACGGCACGATGTTGACCTTTGACGAGTTCGTTCAGTTCATGACCCGCCCGGCACAGGACGGCGCGTCCGATCTCGATAGCCTCTACCAGCATCTCGTGGCGCTCCGCGGCGGCCGAACGCTCGATGACGATTTCTCGATCGTGCGGTTCGACTTCTGATGAACTTGACCTCTTCTGCAACATACGGATAATCCAGATAGTCTGTTTCCCTTTAACCGAGGAAGCCATGGCTCAGACGACCGCGGTGGAGTTTCAACGCAAGTTCGGCGAATTCCAACACCAGGCGCAACGCGAGCCGGTCGAGATTACGCGTCATGGGCGGCGTGAGTTGGTGTTGATGTCGGCGGATCATTACGACTGGATGCTGGCGGCGATCCGGCGTGCTCACCGGACGGAGGATGCGCCCTCGGTGGTGGTAGAGGCAGTGCGGCGGGCGGAAATGGACCCCAGGCACGCTGCCCTCGACGATCTGATGAAGTGAGCCGGTTGGGGTGGTTCTTCCCGAACCAGAGCCTGGCCTGGTAATTCGTTACGATTACCTTTGGACCCGCGAGGCCGCGACCGGCCGCGCCCTGGGAAAGGATCGTCCCGCCTGCCTGGTGGCAGTTATGGAACCGGTCACCCAGCCGCGCTTTGTCATCATCTTGCCGATCACGCGTTCGGCGCCCGACAAGAATACGGTCGGCATCGAGGTTCCGGCGAACGTCGGTCGGGCCATTGGGCTCGACAACGAACCGTCCTGGGTGGTCGTTTCGGAATACAATATCGATGAGTGGCCGAACGCCGGTTTGACCGCGGTGCCCGGTCGGGCAGGGGCTTGCAGCTATGGGTTCGTCCCACCGCGTTTGTTTGCCCAAGTCAAAGCCAAGTTTTTGGAACTGTACCAGCAGAAGCGAAGCTCCGGCGTTCGCCGCTGATGGGGAGAATCATAGTAACCCCATGATCTTACCGTACGAACAGCGGACCAAAGCGATATGAACCGCTGGCGCAAGGCGGTCGCCGTCTATCGCGAGCCGCGGCTGCTTGCGGTCCTGTTTATGGGTTTTTCCAGCGGGCTGCCGCTACCGCTGACTGTCGGCACTTTGTCGTTCTGGCTGGCGCAGGCTGGGGTCACCCGCACAACGATCGGGCTCTTCGCGCTGGTCGGGGTTTCCTACAATTTCAAATTTCTGTGGTCGCCGCTAATTGACAGACTGCCACTGCCATTGCTGACGACAAAGCTCGGACGGCGGCGGGGCTGGGCGCTGGTCATCCAAGTCGCGCTGGCGGCAGCCATCCTGGCGCTCGGCTTTACCGAACCTGGCAAAGACGCGGCCGCGACTGCGCTCCTCGCGGTGGTCGTCGCGTTCCTGTCGGCTAGCCAGGATATAGTGATCGACGCTTACCGCATCGAATTACTGACCGAGGAAGAGCAGGGGGCCGGTGCGGCAGCGATCCAGTGGGGCTATCGCCTCGGGATGATCGCAGCCTCGGCCGGTGCGCTCTATGCGGCTTCGTTTGGCGGCTGGCATTTCGCCTATTCGTTGATGGCACTGCTGATGGGCGTCGGCATGGCGACGATACTGGTGATGCCGGAGCCCAAGGCTCCGCCGCTGACGCTGCCGGTCAGCGGAAGTAGCACCGAGCGCGTATTGGATTGGCTGAACACGGCGGTCATCGCCCCGTTCGGTGATTTCTTCAGGCGGAGGGCGTGGGCGCCGATTCTGCTGTTTGTCGTGCTTTATAAATTCGGCGATGCGCTGGCCGGAGTGATGGCCAATCCGCTCTATGTCTCGTTGGGCTTCACCGCCGCTGAGGTTGCTTCAATCAGCAAGGTGTTCGGCGTGTTTGCCACCCTTCTGGGCCTGGCGTTGGGTGGAGTCGCGATCGTGCGGTGGGGCCTGTTCCCCAGCCTGCTGATCTGTGGTGTGCTGCAGAATGTCTCCAGCCTGATGTATATCGCGCTAGCTCACGCGGGGCATGATAACGCCATGCTCGCGTTGTCCATCGGCATCGAGAACATCACAGGTGGCTTGGGCTCCGCCGCTTTCGTCGCCTATCTGTCGCAGCTCTGCAGCATCGAATTCACCGCGACCCAGTATGCGCTGCTCTCCTCTTTGTCGGCGGTAGGCCGGACCACGCTGGCGTCGTCCGGCGGCTGGCTGGCTGATCACCTGGGGTGGACGCCCTTCTTCGCCCTGGCCACCTTTGCCGGGTTGCCGGGGCTGCTGGTGCTGTTGTGGCTGATGCGGCGGGCGAAGGCTTAGGGTCGGCTGGCGCAATCGTCTCAGTGTGAGGCTATCATTATGCAAGTAACAAAACGCGCGTGCTGGTCGCTGCCGTTCTAGCGATCCGCGAGCTCGATCCAGACGGGGGCGTGGTCGCTCGACTTTTCCCAGCCCCGGACGTGACGATCGACCTGGGCATCGATAAGGCGGGGAACGACGGACGGCGCGACCAGCAGATGGTCGATGCGCAGCCCGGCGTTGCGCTGATAGGCGTTCCGGAAATAGTCCCAGAATGTATAGATCGTCTCGTCGGGATGGAGTGTCCGCAGTGCGTCTGTCCAGCCCTGCTCGAGCAGGCGGAAATAGGCGGCACGGACCTCCGGCGCGAACAGCGCATCGTTGAGCCATCGCTCCGGCTTGTAAACATCCCGTTCGGTCGGCATCACATTGAAATCGCCGGCAAGGACGACCGGCATTCCGGTTTCGAGCAATTCCGCCGCGTGCGCGATCAGGCGTTCGAACCAGGCCATCTTGTACGCAAATTTAGGTCCGGGACGAGGATTGCCGTTCGGCATGTAGAGCCCCCCGACGAGCACGCCGTTCACGGCCGCCTCTATGTAGCGGCTATGGGTATCGTTCGGATCGCCCGGCAGGCCACGGCGCGTTTCGACCGGCTTGCCCCGGCCGCTCAGCATCGCGACCCCATTCCAGCTTTTCTGGCCATGCCAGATCGCCTCGTAGCCCGCCTTGGCAATCGCCTCCGCTGGAAATTTCTCCTGAGGTGCCTTCAATTCCTGCAAGCAGACGATGTCGGGCCGAGCTTCCCGGAGCCAGCGCAAAAGGACGGGCAGGCGTCCATTGATGCCGTTGACGTTGTAAGTTGCGATCTTCACGCCGATGCTCTCTGCTTCCAGGGATTTATAGCGTTGGCAACAACTGTCGGCCAAAGCAACCGAGGGAGGATCCAATGGTCAGCGTCGCCGTGATGTTCGGATCGAACGACATCGAAAGGGCCAAGGATTTCTACGACGCGGTACTCGCCACCATAGGACTTGGGAAATTGATGGAGCATGGCAGCGGCGGGCGCGTCTACGGCACGCTGGCCGGTGTGCCGATCCTGTCGATCGTTCGTCCCTATGACGGCGCCCCCGCAACCGCCGGCAACGGATCGATGGCGAGCTTGCTGTGCGATTCACAAGAGCAGGTGGCGGCTATTCATGCCAAGGCGCTCGAACTTGGCGGTCGCGACGAGGGCACGCCTGGCCCGAGAAGCGCCGGCGGTAGCACGGTCTTCGCCGCCTACTTCCGGGACCTGGACGGCAACAAGATCTGTGCCATCCATTTTGCCACCAGGTAACGCGAGCCGCCCCGGCCTACGGGATGCGCACGACGCGAGGCTGCTGCGCTGATGCCTCGGCACAAGAGCCGGTTCATATTGGTTCCGACAAGTATGCTATCTTGATACGGCGTCTTATCTCACCGTCGTCCTAAATGCAGTTCGGTGCGATGACAGCGGAAAACGGTCAAGGCCGGGAAATTCTTGGTTCAGGCGAGGGGAAGACCGGGACGACAGCGGCCTTCCCTTACGATCGCATGACCGTCGAACGCTTCCGGGTTGCCTTTCCGCGCGCCCGCTGGCGTGACGATCTGCGGGCTTGGTTCGTCCCCGGCAAGACTGCCGAAAGGCGGGTCAGTCGCTGGCTCGAGCGCGAATTGCAGGGGACGCTCGGCTATGCCGACGAGAAGGGCAGGGACGCGTTCACCTTCGAACCGATCGAAAGTCCCTATCTCGTACCCGGCGAGGACCTGGCAATCAGGACGCCCTATTCCAGGACAATCGTCGCCGAACTTCGGGAGGTCCCATGGGCATGGTGGGACGCGGAGGCAAAGGCCTGGCGGGTTCCGTTTCGATCCGTCGAAGCGCTTCGGCGACGCTGGCCGGCGATCGAGGCGGCGGCCCGCCGCAATGAGCCGGACGAAAAGCGAAGGCGCCGGGAGGCGCGAAAAGGTTCGCTTGCCGACGTTGAGGTGAGGGCGCGCGGCGACGAGCGGCGGCGCCGACGTTACCCGGTGCCTGCGGAGGCGATGCCATCGCTCGGAAGGGTTGTCATGACCCGGGGGTACGGCGCCGTCATTTTCACCGACATCACTGGAGAACTCGTCGAAGACAACGTCCACGATCGCTATTATGCCGATGTCGCCGGGACCAGCGACGCCCTGATCTGGGCGCGGTGGCGCAAGCCGACGCATCACGAGCTGGTAAAGACTTGGCCGGCGCGGCAACCGCCGGGCGACGCTGACCTGCTGCGGGGCTGGTGGCAGCCGACCCTGACTCAGCTCCGCGAAGAACGTCGCAAAGCGGCTTCCGCTGAACGCGCACTGGCGGCCCGTCGCGCGAAACGCCCCGCGTAAATCGCCTGTGGAGATTGCACGTTGCCTGGATCGGATCGGAGGGGACCGCGCAGGGACGCTCGAGAGGCCACTTGGCCGACGGGAAGATTGTGACTGCCCGTCTTGAAAATATCCGGTAGACTTCCTCTTAAAGGGAGCGCCGGACCTCGTTGTTTGGCTGGTACCGCAGCCTGCGACGCACCGCTTATCAGCGACCCGAAGGGTCACAGATTGGGAGGGCCGTAAGCATGCCAATGCCTTCATCGACTGCCACGACCAGGAAGCCCCGGTCAATTGCTGTCGTCGGCCCGAACGGAAGCGGAAAATCCACCGTTTTTGACGGATTGATGTCGGCCGCGGGGGTGACAATCAGGCGGAGTGGCGACGTTCATAACCGCACGATGACCAGCGAGCTCCGGCTCGGCCACTGCGCCTTCATGGGGGATCTCTGGTCCATCCTGGATTGTCCGGGCTCCGTAGAATTCACTTATGAGACGGTCGCAGCGCTCGCGGCCGTCGATCTCGCCGTTGTCGTCTGCGAGCCTGCGCCAGAGCGCGCACTGACCTTGGCTCCGCTGATGAAGACGCTCGAGGATCAGGGCGTGCCGCACCTTATCTTCATCAACAAGATTGACACGCTTTCCGGCCGCGTGCGGGACACGCTGACAGCAATCCAGGCCTATACCAAACATCCGCTCGTGCTGCGGCAAGTGCCCATTCGGGAGGGCGAGACGGTCACCGGATATATCGATCTCGTGCATGAACGCGCCTATCGCTATTGCGCCGGCCAGCCATCTGAGTTGATCGCTATGCCGGCGCAAATGCTGGAGCGCGAAAAGGAGGCCCGCACCAGCCTGATGGAGGTTCTTGCCGACCATGACGACGTCATTCTGGAAAAGATACTCGACGATATCCCCCTGAGCTTGAATGAGATCTACCCACAGCTCCATAAGGACCAGACAACCGGCGCAATCGTCGAGGTGCTGCTCGGCGCCGCCGTGCGCTCCAACGGCATGCTTCGGCTTTGGAAGGCATTGCGTCACGATGTGCCTGATCCGATGGAAACAGCGGCCCGGCGCGGCATCGCGGCGGAAGGTCAGCCGCTGGTTCAAATTTTCAAGACCCAGTATCGGCCCCACACCGGAAAACTCTCCTATGCGCGGGTCTGGCGCGGTCCGCTCAACGAGGGCGCAGCCCTGAACGGCGTTCGGGTCAGCGGCATCCACATGCTTTCCGACGGCGAACTCCTCAAGGTGACCGAGGCGGGTAGTGGCGAGCTCGTCGCGCTCGGACGGTTGGAGGGTGTGCCGACCGGCGCGGCATTGGCGAGCGCCGGCGCCGTGGAGGCGCTCGGCTTTCCCGAGCCGCCGCCGCCGGTTTACGCGTTGGCCATCGCCACGCCGGAACGCAAGGACGACGTCAAGCTATCCGGCGCGCTGCATAAGCTTACCGAGGAAGACCCGTCGCTCACGGTCGTGCAGGATGCCGAGACCGGCGAAACGCTTCTCCGGGGGCAGGGCGCGGCGCATCTTAACCAAGCGATCGGTCGGCTCTCGACTGTATACAATCTCGAAATCGTCACCCACCCGCCCAGCATTCCCTTCAAGGAAACGATCCGCCGGGCGGCGTACCAGCATTCGCGGCTGAAGCGCCAGACCGGTGGTCACGGCCAATTCGCCGACGTCAAGCTTGAGATACGACCGCGCAGCCCGGGCGAAGGTTTCCTGTTTATCGACCGCATCGTCGGGGGCGCCGTGCCCAAACAATATATCCCGGCGGTTCGCGAGGCCGCCGAGGAAGCCATGCAGAAGGGCCCGTTTGGCTATCCGGTTGTCGATGTCGCCGTCGTTCTTGTCGACGGCACCTTCCACTCCGTCGACAGCTCCGACATGGCCTTTCGCACTGCAACCCGTAATGGCATCGCCGAAGGCCTCGCCAAAGCCGACCCGGTCCGGCTCGAGCCGATCCATCATGTCACGGTCAGCGTGCCGAACGCGTTCACGGCGAGCGCCCAACGCCTTTTATCAGGACGGCGCGGCCAGATTCTGGGTTATGCCGAACGACCGGGTTGGCCGGGGTGGGATGATGTCGAGGCGCTCGCGCCGCTCGCCGAACTCCAGGATTTCATCCTGGAACTGCGGTCCCAAACCATGGGCCTTGGGACCTATCAGCACCACTTCGATCATTTGGCCGAAGCCGGCGGTCGAATGGCCGGTGCCGGGTCGCTAGCGGCTCGCAAATAGGACGTTCTCAGGACCGGCTAGACTTAACATCTCGTGGAACGGCGTCGCCTGCTGTGCCTGATGCCGACAAGGTTCCAAGCCATCAGGCCCAGGAGCACGGCCGAGGCCGCAACAAGCCCGTCGCGATGACGGCTCGTCCACATTTCCCAGCTGACGTCGCGCGCGCGGTCACCAAAGCGGCCGTGCGCGCCCCAGTTTCCAACCGCTGGCTGGTAGAGGTTCGCCGGTGCATCCGGCCGCTTGGGCTCCTGGCTCAGCTGTCCGGAATAGCCGGCCCGTGCCAGATATCGATCAAGCAAGCCCGGAAATATCCTGTTCGCCAGGATGGCCTTGACCGTCGGAAAGCCCACCCACACTTCGCGGCGGCGATGGGTGGCGGCAAAATAGATGGCGCGTGCCGCCACTTCCGGCTGAAAGATGGGCGGCACGGGTTGAGGCCGTTTCTCCATTTTGTTCAAAGCCCAGTCGAATTGGGGCGTATTCATCGCGGGAAGGTGCACCATTGTCAGGTGTATCCTCAGGCCGTCATGGAGGATTTCCGATCTCAGCGCGTCGGTGAAGCCGCGCACGGCGTATTTGGCCGCGCAATAGACTGACTGCAGCGGGATCGCACGATAGCTGAGCGCCGAACCGACATTGATGATCGTGCCGCGATTGCGCGGCCGCATGTGCTTCAGCGCCGCCATCGTGCCGTGGACCTGCCCCAGATAGGTGACCTCGGTGCCACGCCGGAACTCGTCGGGCGTGATGTGGGCGACCGGAGCGAAGACCGTAGCCATCGCGTTGTTCACCCAGACATCGATCGGGCCGAGCTCGCGCTCGATCCGGCCCGCCGCGGCCTCGACAGCACCAGCGTCCGCGACGTCGGTCGGAATCACGCAGGTCTCCACCCCATGCGCGCGAGCGGCCCTGGCGGCCTGCTCAAGGCGCTCGGCTCCGCGCGCCAGCAGGCCGATGTTCCAGCCATGACTGGCGAACTCCTCGACGGTGGCGCGGCCTACGCCCGCGCTGGCGCCGGTGACGACGACGACCTTGCTCACGATGGGCTCCATTGCGGGTCGGGAAGACTGACATATGGCTCGGGCAGCCCGGAGGTCGGCGCGGGCATGGCGAACAGGCTGCCCTCCATCGGGTGCTGCGCCCGCTCGGTTTTGCTGAGCTGCCAATTGGCCGAGGTGACGTAGAGAACGTCCAGGCCGGGACCCCCGAAGGCCGGCATGGTCGGATGGCGGACCGGCAGGTCTATGGTCCGCTCCAGCCGGCCGTCCGGGTCGTAACGATGAAGGCAGCCGCGGCCATAGATCGCGCACCAGTAGAATCCGTCCCGGTCGACGCTGGCCCCATCCGGGCCGGTCCCGTCCGGCAGCTTGTCGAGCTGGACGAACACCCGGCGGTTTTCAACCGCACCGCTCTCGGGGTCGTAATCCCATTGCCAGATCGTCTTGGCCTTGGTGTCAGAGTGGTACATAAGCCGCCCGTCCGGGCTCCAGGCGAGCCCATTGGAGGTGTGCCGATCAGGTGTAAGCGGTTCCCACCGGCCGCCGCTCGCCAGCCGCCAGAGCGGCGTGCCATGCGGCGCGTCATCCTTCGACTGGTCGCTGGGCTTGAGCGGGACATACATCGTGCCGGACAGGAACCGTCCCCTGGGATCGCCGCGCCCGTCATTGAAGGTGAAGCGCCGCGCGTCGTAGGGTGGCGGCGCCACGAACTCGAGCGCGCCGGTCTCCACATCGAAGGCGAACAGGCCATCCCGCAGCGCCACAACCGCGCCCCGGTCGGTCTGGCCGTAGCAGCCGATCCAGGACGGCATCTCCCAGCTTTGGTCCCTGCCGGTCGCCGGATCGAAGAGATGAAGCTCGTGCTTGCGCACGTCGATCCAGAAGAGCCGCTGGCGGCCTATGCTCCAGGTCGGCGTTTCGCCGTTCATCGCGTGGGCCCGCAGCACTTCCTCGATGTCGCTCATGATCGGCTCACAGCTCGCCTCGCGCGGCGAGCGCGCGAATCCGGTCCGCCGTGCGGCAGGCGATCGCCTGGATCGTCAGGGATGGATTGACCCCGCCCACGGTTGGAAACACCGACCCGTCGCAGACCCACAGATTCCGGATGTCCCAGCTGCGGCAGTCGGCGTCGACAACGCTCGTGCGCGGGTCGTCGCCCATCCGCGCCGTACCGTTCAGGTGGCAGGTATCATCTTCCTGCCGCCAGATTTCCTTGGCGTCGATCGCCTCCAGCGCTCGGGTCATGAAGGCGAGTGCGTGCTTGATCAGGCGCTTGTCGTTGTCGCACCAGGAATAGGTAACGCGCGCGATCGGCAGCCCATACTGGTCCTTCTCGTCGGCGAGCGTGACCCGGTTGCGCTCCTGCGGCAGCATCTCGCCGACGAT
>CAZVYC010000032.1:0-29764 GCA_964631425.1 uncultured Rhodospirillales bacterium | reverse complement strand
GATCGCAATACTTCGACACCAGAAGATGGGCGAGCGTCGCCGGCGTAGCCCGACCGCGCGGGGTCGGCATCGCCGGAGCCGGAGCCTGGGTGATCACGTCGCACGCCCTGCAGGCGTACTTGGGCCGGACATGACGAATGACCTGAAAGCGACCCGGCACGTAGTCCAGCACCTCGGTCACATCCTCGCCCAATCTGGCCATGCCGGCGCCGCAGTCGGGACAGGTGCAGGCGCCATTGTTCTTCGGCTCGTGTATGAGCTCCTGGCGGGGAAGATGCTCGGGCAGCGGCTTGCGGGCCGCTTTGCGTCGCTCCCGGATCGGCGCCGGCCGGTCCTCAGCGTCGGCCTTGGAGATATCCTCGGCCTCGCCGGTCTCCAACTCCTCGAGCTGAAGTTCGAGTTGCTCGATCTGGCGCGTAATCCGCTCCGACGAGCGGCCGAACTGCATCCGCCGCAGCTTGGCGAGCTGGAACTTGAGCTTCTCGATCTCCAGCGCGCGCAGTTGCACCGACAGCTCGGCCGCCTTGAGCTCGGCCTGGCAGGCCAGCGCAAACGCGCGCAGCGCTTCAGGATCGGTCGGCAGCTGAGCGGTGGCGAGCGACATAGCCGATCCTACCAATCCCACCCGTCGCGAACCACAATCAGAAGCGAATCGCTCCCGTGTCAGAGCAGCATTGGTTGCTCCGGCGCAGCCGGTGCTACCGTTCGCCTCCAGTCCATCGCTTCGATCAGCAGCGCCAACTGCGCCGGTGTCAGCGTCATCCCGCCGTCGACAATCGGCGGCCAGACGAAGCGGCCCTTCTTCAGCCGCTTGGCGAAAAGGCACAGCCCGGTGCCGTCCCAATAAAGGCCCTTCAAATAATCGCCACGCTTGCCGCGAAACAGGAAAACGTGGCCGCTGAATGGGTCGGCGCCAATGATCTGCTGGGCCTTCGCCGCCAGACCGTCGAATCCATTGCGAAGGTCAACCGGCCGGCACGCCAGGAAAACCTTCGTGCCCGGCGCCAGGGTGATCACACGACAACCTTTATCGCCCGCAACACCCGTCCCAACGCCTTCTCGTTCACCGAGGAATCGACACGAAAGCGGATGCCGTTCGGCAGGTCGACCTCGATCATGCCCGCAGCACTGAGAGCCGATACCGCCGGCCGGTCATCGCCGGGCCGTCCGACGACACCAAGTTGCAGAAACTCCGGCGGTTCGGTGACCGTCGCGGCAGCGATGGCCGCCTTACGAGCCGAACGCCAATTATAGAGCAAGCTCTCCGATATCCGGTGCCGCCGGGCGACCAATGTGACCCGACCACCTTCGGCATCGACCTCGGCCAGCAACGCCGCCTTCTCGGCCGCACTCCACTTCCGCCGCGGCTCCATGCGCGAAACAATCTCCACTGCGCTCATCAATCCTCCTTCTGGAGCTACAGAGGGAGGCTCCAGAGGACGACAAACATCAGCGATTGCGGGCCTCGACGCTACACGGCCAAGACCGGGCGCTTACATAGCAGACTAATGCACCCGGTTGGATCTCCGGCAGCTCCGAAAGCTGCTCTTCCTCGATCATCCACTCGATGAACTGGCAGCCGGCTCTGACGCCAAAGGACTCTAATTCGACAACGAATGCGCGGTGCGCGACCAGGAGATCCAATGCGTAGGTAACGCAGGTGCCCTCCATCGGCTGCTCCAGGCACCGGATTCCATGCTGGAACGTGGTTTCCAGTGTTCGAATGCGCTCGCAGTGCTGCGCGATTGACTCGCCTTCGATGACGAGAGCGGCACGCAGTTCGGTGTCTTGCCCTGCGATCGAATAGCTCATCTGAGCGACCGCGCCTCCCTTATTTCAAGAATAGCCACGTCTACTGCCGCGGCTCAAGCGCTAGCAGCAGCGCATTTGGAGACAACGTCTTAAAGGACTTAATTCGAGCCCAACGTCTCGCTTTGAATGCGAATGAGGTTGTCACACCCCATGCACCTGCGGTGCTGACGATCGCGAAAGGCAGAGCGAGTTGTTTTGACATTGCAACTGCCTGTTGTACGCGAACCAGATTACGCGAAGGCAGCTTCAGCGCTGACAGCCTATATCTCCTACCCGGAATAGCCGTTTGGTTGCAGTAGGTTAATGGTGTGGCATCGCGAAATCCCTGAATGCGGCCATGGTTGTGTCGTCAAACAGGGAGCGTTTCAGCAACGGCGCTCACCGAACTCCACGATCTTCGACCGGCCGGAGACCAGGCGACGAGCCCGGTGGGCGCTGTGCCTTCGCCGCGCGATTTCCGCTATGGGGGGATGAACGAACCCGCTGCGCGGGAGGGGTGCGGGTGGTGATGATGGCGTAGAGGCCCAGCAGTTGTGCGCTCGGTTGAGTGCAGCGCGGTGCGGGCGGAGCATTTCGGCGTCCTTCAACCGAGAGGAGCCGACCGATGAACGAGATTATCCGCACCGCTGCAATCAGCCCACTGCGCCAGCGTCTGATCGACGATATGACCATGCGCCGGTTCTCGCCGGCGACCCAGCACAACTATATTCGTGACGTGGCGCGCTTTGCCACGTTCCTCGGGCGGTCACCGGCGATGGCGACGGTGGAAGACGTGCGCCGGTTCCAGATCGAACAGCACGACGCCGGCGTACCGACACCGACCATGAACAGCATCGTGTCGGCGTTGCGGTTCTTCTTCACCCAGACCCTCGACCGGCCTGAGCTGGCCCGCAAGCTGGTGCGGACGCCGCATCCGCGCAACCTGCTGTCGCGCAGCTTCACCTAGTTATAGGTCTGGCAAGCTTCCCGCGAGGCCGAGGCTTTCAAGCGCTTTTGCCCAGGTTCCATCGTCCTGGGCTCGGACGCACGGCCGGCAGACCGCAAACCGGCTGCGCGACCAATTCGAAAACACCCAGAGCTTCAGCCATAACTGCTCGTGATCTCGAATGACTAACCTATGTTAGCGTCTGCTATTACGAATTATTGTTGGTACTCAATCAAACATGGGAAATTGGTCCCGCTGCTGTGGTTCGGCCCGATCGAGGGCCGCCGCTTCGTCGATGCGGAGGAAAATCAGAGCTATTGGGATTTCGTCGTCCTGGCCTGGCTGCCGGTCTGGGTGACGCTCTATTGGCTGCCGCGCTGGTTGGGGAGCAGCTGATGCAGCCCGCGCTCCGCCATCGCCAGCGGTTCTCCGGCTGGGCCGGTCTCATCGTCGGTCCCGCCGCTTGGTTTACCGCCCAGCAGCTCGACTTCTATCTGACCGGTCCGAACTGCCAGTCCCATCATTGGATAACCCCGCTGATCAACGTCGTCGCGGCAGCTGTCACGATCGCCTTCCGGCCTGTTCCGTCTATGTCGTCGGCGGGCTGATCGTCGCCGGACGCTGGCTGTCCGGCATGGAGCGGCACCATGCGTGACCGCGCCCAAGATTCGGGAGGATGGTGGCTTGCAGGGCTGGCCGCGCTGGCGACTGCCGCGGCGCTGGCCGCGGTCGCCGCGCTGACCGCCAAGGGGACTGCGGAGCAGCAGCGTCAAATGGACAGCGCCCTGGTGATGACCGGCGGCAATCCGGTGCACGGGCGGGCCGTGATCGCCAACTCCGGCTGCGGCGCCTGTCACGAGGTTCCCGGCCTTTCCAGCGCCGGCCGTGTCGGCCCTCCGCTCACCGGCTTCGCCGCCCGGCCCTATTTCGCCGGCGTGATCACGAACACGCCGGACCACCTCACTGCCTGGATCCGCCATCCGCGCCAGATCGAACCCTCGACCGCGATGCCCGACCTAGGCTTATCCGAGACGGATGCCCGCGACGCGGCAGCCTATCTCCTCAGCCGCGACTGACCGGGAGCCGCATCAGGTGCGGTGGGCCCAGCCGACGGCGGCGGTTGCCGCCACCTTGACTGCCGGCGCCCCTATGTGGACATCGGCAAGTGGTTCCTCGCCCAGACCGCAGCTTGCGTACGGTTTCGGACGTTGATCTTGCGCAATACGCTCTTCACGTGAACCTTTACGGTGGCTTCCGCCATCTTGAGATTCCGAGCGATGACTTTGTTGGATTGACCTGTTTCCAGGCAGCGCAATATCTGGGCCTCTCTGGCTGAGAGTGGAATTCGCAGTTCTGGCGCGCTTGGTTTGGCGTGAGCTTGTGAAGTGGTGAATCCTCCTCCCGAAAGGGAAGCGGGAGCGGTGAAGATATTCTCGCCGAGCAGAACGAGTTCCAGCGACGCTCGCAGCGCGGCCGGCGAAATAGTCTTAGGCAGCATGCCGCGGGCGCCGGCATTCACCGCCAGCTCCAGGCTTGAGAGGCTCAAGGTGTCCGACAGGATAACGATCCCGATCGTGGGAAATTCGTCGGTGATTTCCTGTAGCGCGTGAAAATCCGGCTCCGTTTCAGCCACCGTGCCGTAAATCATCAAGTCGACCTGATTGTCAGACCGCAGGAACCTGACGGCTTCAGTCAGTGAGGGCAGTTCACCGACGACACTAAAGGTCTGGCTGGTGAGAACGTGCTTAAGAGCCTCGCGAAATAAACACCTTTCGCTCGATAGCAGCACGTTTCGGCTCGTCATTTGTTTTCTCCCAAGTCCGTTCTTTTAATTGATGATCTGAGAAGGTTAGATCGACTGCCAACAATCACCGAATTTTGAGCGGGACTGTCACGCCTTGAAAGGCGGCGGGTGCCAGGCTCAGATCTCAGTTGTGCCCCTCGAGAACTCCCCTGCTGTGGTATCGCCTCGCCCGCTGGTACGATAAGCCGCGTGGCTGAGGCCGCTGACCCGCATGAGTGGTGCAGTCGTGATGTCGGCTGCGAGCAGACGCCACTACGCCATGATCATTGCTCGCGCCGCTCGGGCGGCCGCGGGCGCAAGCGGTATATGGTGATGGGGATCGCCTTCGAAAAGCGGCGAGGAATACCATGCCCGTCGATTACCCGAAACTTTTAGGGACAAGGGGCGGCCGGGCGCGCCACGTGAGGGATCAACGCGGGGTTGTAATTGGTCGCCCGAAGCTGGAAAAGGTTGTGAACCTAGCCCCGATGCACCGGCTGTTCCCGCCGATCCAATTAACCGAAGCGTTCTGGTATTTGGGAGTGCAAATGACGAAAAGAAACTTGCTGCTGTCGAGCGAAAGCAGATTGTTTCGCGAAGTTCTTGGACGCGGTCTCGAGAGTCGGGCCTTCAGCGTTATCGGTGACGTGGCTTCGCTGGCTGAAGCCGCCACGTTTCTACGGTCCGCTGACGCTAACATCGACTTGATGATTTGCGGCGCCTTGACCGACGCAAATACGGATTTCCAAGCGCTACAGGACATTTCGCGGGAATTCCCAAGGATTGGCATCGTCATCCTGACCGACACCTTGAGTCGCGCAAATCTGGACGTGGCAATGAGCGGCGCGGCGCTCATCTTTCTGCCGAAGAGTATCTCGCTGGCGGCGCTGCGAATCTCGCTTGAACTCATTTTACTCGGCGAGAAGATCTTAATCGCTCCCGCTTACGTGTCTCGAAAGAGGTCTTCAGAAGCCCACGACCAGCCAAGCGCGTCAGGACTGCGTACCCCACTTTCCGCAAGAGAGACCCAGATATTGCAATGCCTGGAAGAGGGTCAACCCAACAAGGCTATTGCTCGGAATCTCAATATGGCGGAGGCCACTGTAAAGGCTCACGTCCAGAAGCTGTTGCGCAAGATCAACGTCCAGAACCGGACGCAAGCGGCTATGTGGGCAAAGAGCGAGCGTGGAAAGCCGGATAGCGCCCGACAACACGAAGATGCTCTCGCGATGGCTGAGCGCCACGTTCGCGAAGCGGTTCCGCGAATCGAGAAGCAGCGGGAATTGGTGCTCCGGTTGCGTGCTGAAGGAAGGTCTTCCGACCTGGCTGAATCTCTTTTGGCCCAGTACGAAGAACTGCTGGCCTCCTACAACGTTCGTCTGCAACGATTGAAGCAGGGCTTGACAGAATAGTGCCATCGATATGCCGTCGTGCTCGAACGGCCGGCACGAAATCCAGCGCTTGAGAACTTTGAAGACATGACTAGCCGAAGCGGAGGACGCCGCCGTCCATCGCCGGTACGCATTTGGATTCCAACCTTCTACAATTTAATCGTGTCTTGAACTCTACGAACCCTCCGCACAAATGATTCTCTGGGCAATGCGACCAACCCATGCGCTAACGGCCGCGCCCCGTGGAGCGTGAAAATGGCGATCGACACCGACATGACTGCGCTTATTGACGCGATCAAGGACGCCTCTCACGCCAGTGAGCCGATGGTCCCTCTCAGCTACGTCAATGATCCAGCTCACTGGAGACGGCGAGCCGAAGAAACCCTTACCATTGCCGAATCAATGAGCGACCCGGTCTCTAGACAGATTTTGGAAGATGTAGCCCGGGGAT
Source organism: uncultured Rhodospirillales bacterium (assembly GCA_964631425.1). Lineage (GTDB taxonomy): Bacteria > Pseudomonadota > Alphaproteobacteria > BOG-932 > Roseiterribacteraceae > BOG-932. Next base: position 23,402 of record CAZVYC010000032.1, on the reverse strand, counting down.
ATGAGCAACTGGCCACGCGCGCAGAGGAGCGGCTGGCGCGGGCATCCTTGGAAAATACGACCTGAGGCAATCCCCGCTGTGAGCGGAGGGTCGCCTTCGGAACCCGGTCATCACCGCGCGAAGCATTTCTGAATCGAGCAGTTGCTGAAGGCGTTTTTCCTGTCGTTGCCATGCTATTTCGCACGCCAGACGCCGTAGTCCTGACCGCGTCCGCATTTTATTTCGTTTTTGAGGCGTGCGCGTGACCGACCGGCACCTGGACGCTGGAGGTCCAGGGCGAGATTTGAGCGCTTGGCGACGCCGCTTCGATGCGACATATCACCCACACGATAAAGCGATGGGGCGACCGGCACCCAGCTTGTCTCGCAGCCCCCCGCGCAGGAACGATGCGGCCATAAGTTCGCATTGAGGGAATCGCGTATGGCTTCGAGGGCGTTGGCCGGCGTCAAGGTTCTTGACCTCAGCCGCGTATTGGCCGCGCCGCTCGCGACCCAGCTTCTGGGCGATTTGGGCGCGGAGATCATCAAGGTGGAGCGGCCGGGTGCCGGGGACGAGTCACGCGAGTACGGGCCGCCGTTCATGAAGGACCGGGCAGGTAATCCGACTGAGGATTCCGCCTTCTATTTGTCGTGCAACCGCAACAAGCAGTCGATCACTGTCGATCTGGCGTCCCCGGAAGGACAAGAGATCATCCGGCAGCTGGCGCGGCGGTCGGATGTTGTCGTCGAGAACTTCAAGACCGGGACGCTCAGGAAATACGGGCTCGACTACGACTCGCTCCGCGCACTCAGTCCTGGGCTCATCTATTGCTCGGTGACCGGCTTCGGTCAGACCGGACCGTACGCGCAGAAACCCGGCTATGACGGCGTGTTCCAGGCGATGAGCGGCTTCATGAGCGCCTCCGGCCACCCGGATGGCGTGCCGGGCGGCGGCCCGATGAAGGTCGGCCTGTCGATGATCGACATCCTGACCAGCTTTTATGCCGCAGTCGCCATCCTGGCCGCCCTCTATCACCGCGACGCCAGGGACGGAGCGGGGCAGCATATCGATCTGGCCCTGCTGGATTGCGGCCTGGCCTCGCTCAGCCACTTTGCGATGAACTACCTGGTCTCCGGCGCGGTGCCGCCCCGGCGCGGCAATGGCGGGTTCGGCGGCGTGCCGTCCCAGGCCTTCGCGTGCGCCGACGGCGATATCTTCGTGGTCGCCGGCAACAACGCCTTTTTCAGCCGATTATGCGAAGCGATCGGTCACCCCGAGCTGATGCAGGACCCGCGCTTCGCCAACACCGCCGCCCGGATCGAGAACCGCGACGCGCTCCTGAAGCAGCTGGATGGTATTTTCCTGACCCGGCCGGCGGACGAATGGCTGGCGCGGCTGGAAGCGGCCGATGTGCCGGCCAGTGCGGTCAACGACCTGCCGGCAGCACTTGCGAATCCGCAAGTGCAGCATCGCGCCATGCTGCAAGAGATCGAGCACCCCCAGGCCGGCCCGCTCAAGATCCTCCGCAATCCGATCCGCCTGTCCGAGACCCCGATCGAAGGCTACGCGCCGCCGCCGGCGGTCGGGCAACACACGGCCGAAATCCTGGCCGCGCTCGGCTACGGACCCGACGCCATCGACACATTCCGCGCTCGCAACATCGTCTGATGCGCGCGGCTCACCATAAGGAAGACGTTCATGACTGACAGGATTTTGACCCGGAAAGACGGCGCTATCGGCCACGTCATCTTCAATAACCCGGACAAGCTGAACGCCATCTCGCTCGACATGTGGGAGGGGATGGGCACGGCGGTCGACCGGTTCGAATCGGACTCCGAGATTCGCGTCATCGTCGTTTCCGGCGCGGGCGGCAAGTCCTTCGTTGCCGGTGCCGACGTGTCGAAATATGAAGAAGAACGGATGGGCGAGAATGCCCAGGAGCATTACGCCCAGACCGGAGAGCGCTCGCTCAATGCGCTTTACAGCTCGACCAAGGTCACCGTGGCCGCGATCGACGGCTGGTGCATCGGCGGCGGGATCAGCGTCGCCGTCTCGTGCGACCTGCGCTATTGCTCCGATAAGTCGAAGTTCGGCCAACCGGCGATGCGCTACGGCATCGGCTATCGCTACAAGAGCTTGCGGCGCCTGGTTGACATCGTGGGCGTGCCCGCGTCCAAGGACATGCTGCTGGGCGGTCTCCAGTTCGACGCGCAGGAGGCCTTCGCCAAGGGCTTGGTGGGCCGCGTGGTGCCCGAGGCGGAGTTCCAGAGCTTCATCGACAAGACGGTGAAAAGCATCGCAATCGGCGCGCCTCTGACGGCGCAGCAGGTCAAGTATACCCTGAATACGATCATGAAGGACCCGGCCGACCGCGACCTCGCCCGCTGCGAGGAGCTGTTCCAGGTCTGCTACGCCTCGAACGACTACAAGGAAGGCATCCGCGCCTTCGCCGAAAAGCGCAAACCGGTGTTCACGGGCAGCTGAGGAAAACGCCTTCTCCTCACCCGCGGACAGACGGATTGTTCAGGGCTCCGCCTCGGCGCGATATCGGATGGGCGTTGACTGAGACTTTTCAGCGTCTTCGTTGTTTCCATTCCAGTCAAGGTGGATAGACTGAGCTAGCCTGAATTGGTGATCCGTTCGGCAGGGGGACGCATGAGATTGGATCCGGGACCACTCCCGCTCTACCACCAGCTTGAGGAGGATCTTCGCGCCCGCATCCATGCCAAGGAGTTCGAGCTGGGCGCGGCGCTGCCGACCGAGGAACAGCTCTGCGAGCAGTACGGGGTCAGTCGCATCACCGTGCGCCGCGCGCTGGATGCGCTGATCGCGCAGGGCCTGATCGTGCGGCGGCGGGGCGTCGGTTCCTTCGTCGCCGAGCCCAAGGCGGGTGTCCGCTCGGTCAAGCTCGCCGGCTCGCTCGACGAGTTCCTGGCCGCCTCAGGCACGCTCGAGAACCAGATCGTTGCGCTGACCGACAGCATCGCCCCGCCGGAGGTGGCCGAGCTTTTGGCTCTGGAAAAGAGCCCGCACGTCGTCAGGCTGGATGCGATCGCACATTTGAAGGGTGCGCCGATCGGTTATCTCAACATCTATTTCCCGCAGGATATCGGCAGCCAGCTGAACCGCGCCGATCTGGAGGGTGCATCGCCGATCATCCGTCTGGTCGAGCGCAAGCTCAATATCCGCATCGCCCGCGCCGAGCAGATGATCGAACCCGACCGCGCCGGCGCCGCTGCGGCGCGTCACCTCGATATCGATCCCGAATCGCCCGTGCTCCGCGTCACCCGCGTGTATTACACCTCGTTCGACCGCCCGGTCGAAGTGGCGCTGATCCGTTACCATCCGCAGCGCTACCGCTACTCGATCGATTTCCGCAGCGATTTCGTCCGGCGCTAAGCAGCGTCGTCTGAACGATCATCGGCGGCCAGCCAGTCGTAACTCCGAAAATCCCCTTGCACGGCCATAGTTGTTATGACAACATATCGTCATAAGGTCATTGTGCCGGGAGTCAGGGGAAATGACGCGCTCGCTCGAACCCAAAAAGATCAAGTCGGCCCATCGGGCGCTCGAAGTGCTCGAATATTTCAATGGCACGCGTCGCGAAGCGACCGTCATGGACATCGCGCGCGCCATGCACTGTCCGCAATCCAGCACCTCCGAGCTGTTGAGCTGCCTGGTGGCGCTGGGGTATCTCCATCGCGACCGCCGGGCACGAACTTACCGCCCCTCGGCGCGCGTCGCGCTGCTGGGCGCCTGGGTTCAGCCCAAGCTGTTCCGTCGCGGGCAGCTTCTTCCCATGATGGACGATCTGGCCGAGGCGACCGGGGCAAGTGTCCTGCTCGCGGCGCGCATGGGAACCGGGGCCCAGTACATCCACGTGGTCGGCGCGCCGGAGGCCGAGCCGGCGCCGCCGGCCGAGGGCGGGGCCGCGCCCCTGCTTCATTCCGCCGTCGGCCGCATGCTGCTGGCGACCCATGACCGCGACCAGCTGCGCGCGCTCGTCCACCGCCTCAATGCCGAGACCGCCGACCCGGCGCTCAGGGTTTCCTACGGCGCCTTTGTCGAGGAGCTCGACGCTATTCGCATGAAGCGATTCTCCGTCAACTATGCCGAGCCCGGCGGGGCGGTGCTGAGCGTGCTGCTGCCGCGCAGCTGCACCGGATCAGGCCCGGACGAGCAGATAGCGCTCGGCCTATTTGCCGCCCCGGGCTTCATTCGCCAGAACGAGGAAAAGCTGGTGCGGATGCTGCGCAATACTGTTGCCCGGCGGTTCGGGCAGGTCCGGGTCGTGGCGCAAGGCCAACCGCCAGCGGCGCCCGAGATGCCCCGGCAAGCGGTCGGTTGAGACAACGCGCGGCGCGGCTATCCCTACGCCTCCCCCCTTGAGGGGGAGGTCGACAATGCGAAAGCATTGGCGGGTGGGGGGTAATGGCGAGGCCCTCTGGTTGTTGACGAGCAGACGTCGATAGACCCCCCACCCGGCCCTGCGGGCCGACCTCCCCCTCAAGGGGGGAGGCGCTACATCGGTGAATTGCAGCGACCTCAAATCGAACGGGATTGAACCCATGACCGCCCAGCCCGCCAGCGTTGACCTCTCCGGCCGCATCGCGCTCGTCACCGGCGCTTCGTCCGGGCTCGGCCGCCGCTTTGCCGAAATTCTCGCCGCTGCAGGCGCCAAAGTCGTGGCCGGAGCACGGCGCAAGGAGCGGCTGGACGAGTTGGCTGCGAAAATCGGCGACCGACTGCTGCCGGTGGCCATGGACGTCGTCGAGGAAGCCTCGATCATCGCCGCCTACGACGCGGCGGAGCACGCTTTCGGCACGGTCGATATCGTCATTGCCAACGCGGGCGTCAGCCCGTCGGGCTCGGCACTCGAACTGCCGAACGCGGATTTGGCGCAGATCCTCGCCGTCAACGTCCAGGGCGTCTACCTGACGGCACGTGAGGCTGCGCGGCGTCTGATCGCCGGCGGCAGGCCGGAGCGCGGACGCGTGATCCTGCTGGGCTCCGTCGGCTCGATCAAGCCGCTGGCCGGCCTTACCGCCTACAGCATGACCAAGGCGGCGGTCGCCATGATGGGCAAGGGGCTGGCGCGGGAATGGGCGCGATATGGGATCAACGTCAACACCGTCTGCCCGGGCTGGATCGCGACAGAGCTCAATAGTGAGTGGCTGGCGAGCGAGGGCGGACAGAAGCTGATCAAGACTTTCCCGCGCCGCCGACTGATGCAGGATGCAGACCTTGACGCTATCGTGCTGCTCCTGGCGTCCGACCAAGCCGCTGCCGTTACCGGCGGCGTCTTCTCGGTCGATGACGGCCAATCCCTCTGAAACAGAAAGAGCGCCATGAGAGAGCCCTTCGTCCGCTATGAGAAAACCGGACGCATCGTCACCGTCACGATGCTGCGCCCCGACACCCGCAACGCCATCGCCGAGTTCGAGGACTGCCAGGATCTGGTCGACGCGCTGGAGAAAGCCAACGCCGATTCCGGGGTTTCTGCCCTGATCCTGACCGGCGAAGGCTCGGCCTTCTCGGCCGGCGGGAACCTCAAGGCCATGCGGGAGCGGACGGGTATCGGTCCAGGTTCCACCCCTGCCGAAACCCGCGCCAACTACAAGCGCGGCATTCAGAAGATTCCGCAGGCCTTCATGGCGCTGGAGATTGCGACGATCGCCGCCGTCAACGGCCATGCGATCGGCCTCGGCCTCGACCTTGCCTGCATGTGCGACATGCGCGTCGCCGCCGACACCGCCAAGTTTGCTTCCAGTTTCGTCAAGATCGGCCTCGTGCCGGGCGATGGCGGCGCTTGGATCCTGCCCCGGGTCATCGGCTATTCCAAAGCGGTCGAGCTGATGCTGACCGGTGACACCTACTCCGCACAGGATGCGCTCGCCATGCGCCTGGTCGGCGCCCTGGTCCCACCCGACCAGGTGCTGCCGGAAGCCATGAAACTGGCCGAACGGGTCGCGGCCAACCCGCCACGCGCCATCCGGCTCGCCAAGCGGCTGCTGCGCGAGGCGCAGACAGCGCGGTTACCCGAGATTCTGGAGCTCTCATCCGCCTTCCAGGCCATGGCGCACGAGACCGCCGACCACCGCGAGGCGCTGGACGCGTTCTTCGAGAAGCGGCCGCCGGTCTTCACGGGCGCCTGAGCCATGGCAGCACGCGACGAGCGGCGGGCGGACTATGTCTACCGCATCGATATCCCGACCCGCTGGATGGATTGCGATGCCTACGGGCATGTCAACAACGTGATCTACTATAGCTGGTTCGACACGGTCGTGACGCGGATGCTGATCGAGCGCGGCGTCGTCTCGATGAATCATTCGGCAACCATCGGGCTTTGCGTGGAGAGCCACTGCGAATATCTGGCGCCGGTCGAGTTCCCGGAGACGATCGAGGCACGCTTGCGCATCGGGCGGGTCGGCGACAAGAGCCTGCGCTATGAAATCGGTCTCTTCCGCGCCGACCGCGAGGAACCGGCGGCGGTGGGTTATTTCGTGCACGTCTTCGTCGACCGCGACACGCGCCGGCCGGCCTCGCTGAGCGATGACCAGAAAGCGCGGATCGCCGATCTGGTCCGCCCGGCGTGAGTCCGATCGCATACGCGTTGAAGCTTTCGCGCCCCGGCCCATGCATTGGAGAGCGGATACTGACGGCCCTAAATCGGAGCTTAACTCAGCATCTCCCCGGGCTATGACACAGACCTTTCCCCGAGCGCCTTCCCCAATAGCGCCTCCCCCCTTGAGGCGGAGGTCGACAATGCGAAGCATGGGCGGGTGGGGGGTATGGTGCCGCCTGCCCGTTGATGCCGGAAAAGCGTCGACAGTACCCCCCACCCGGCCCTGCGGGCCGACCTCCCCCTCAAGGGGGGAGGCGCTAAACCCGAAAACCACTATGCGCCGAAGTAACATCACAGCACCGCCAGCGGGTTGACGGGGCTGCCGGTGCCGCCGACGATCTTTAAGGGGGCGACCATGAAGAGAAAGGTCGACTGGCCGGCCGCCGCCAGCTCCTCCAGCCACAGCATCTCGATCAAATAGATGCCGTTGCGCCAGAGGAAGATCATGTGGATATCGTCCTCGACCGTCTCATCGGCGCGGCCTTCGGCGTTGAGGCCGGAGATGGCGGAATTGTCGGAGGCCACTAGCGAAATGTCGCGCGTCGCCAGCCACTCCGCCGCGTCGGACGACAGGCCGGGCTCGCCGGCCCAGTAGCGTTCTGGGCTGTCGGCGAACACGGTCGGCCAGCCGGTGCGGACGACCACCGCGTCCCCCTGCCCCACCGTGATGCCCATCGATTCCGACATGGCCTCGAGATCGACCGCGCTGATCCGATCTGCCGGGTCGAGCACGTCGACGCCGCGGAAGCCCGGTACATCGAACAGCACGCCGCGCGTCGCCACGCCGGCAATATTCTCCATGCCGCAGCGGGTCGCGCCATAAGAGCGGATGCGGGAGGACGGATGGCCGTTATAGATCTGCCTGCCGGTCCACATGTGACAGAGCGCGTCCATGTGGGTGGTGGTACCGTGGGGCGAGACGATCAGCGCGTCGTCGGCAATGCCGCGCCCGCCGGCCGGCAGCTTGACCCCGGCCTCGTAATCCGCGCCGTCCACCGACATGAAATGCTGCGGCAGCGGTCGGCCTTTCAGGTGCGGCACCGTTTCGGCGACGCTCGATGAGGTCGAGCCCTTGATCGGCAGGCTGAGGCTCAGCACCCGGCCTTGCCGGACCGCGCCCATCGCGCCGCGAACCACCTCCGGCGTCAGCAGGTTGAGCGCGCCCAGCTGATCATCGTCGCCCCAGCGTCCCCAGTTGTGCGGCTTGGGCGGCATGTCGTTCATGATGCAGCCTTTCTCATTGCAGCGTCAGGATGGCGGCGGAGCCGAAGCTGCCGCCGAAGCCGGTGCAGAGCGCGGTCGCCGCCCCGGCGTGCTGGCGGCTTCCGGCCATGCCCTGCAGCTGCTCGACCGCTTCGACCACGTTGTTGAGGCCGTGAACATAGCCCTCGGACAACAGCCCGCCATTGAGATTGGTCGGCAGATCGCCCTCCGCCTTGAGCCGGCCGCCACGGATCGCTTCGCCGAGCGCGCCGCCGTCGCAGAAGCCGAAATCCTCGATCTGATTCAAAAGGAGATAGGAATAGGCATCATAGAGCTGGAGCAGGTCGATATCGTCAGGCCGCATGCCGGCGGCCTCATAGATCGCCGGCGCGACGTAATGGGAGAAGATACGGGTCGGATGGTTGCCCGCCTTGTCCATGGCGCCGCAGCCCGAGCCGCCGGCGCGCACCGCCGCGCGGATCAGCACCGGCCGGTTGGCGAGACGCCGCGCATGCGGCGCCGATGTGACCACCAAGGCACAGGCGCCGTCGGTTTCCAGGCAACAGTCGAGCTTGCGCAGCGGGCTCGCGATCATGGGGCAGGCCAGATAATCCTGGCTGGTCAGAGGCGTGCGCAGAAGCGCCTTCGGATTGCCGGCCGCCTTTGCGCGCTGCTGGACTGCGAGTTCGGCCATGTCCTCCGGCATAAGCTTCCGTTCGGCGGCGTAACGCTGTGCCACGAGAGCAAAGAGATTGACCGGTCCGCGAAAGCCGTAAGGCGACAGGAACTGCTCTTCGGCGTCGTCGCCGGCGCCGAGAGCGATGCGGCCCATCCGCTTGCCCGAGCGGCCGTTGAGCGCGCGATAGATCACGATGGTCTCGGCCAGCCCGGCCTCGATCGCCATCGCCGCGTCGCCGAGGATCGAGGCGCACTGGCTGCCACCGCCAGCGAAATCGTTGTGCCAGCGGAACCGGCCGAGCCCGAGCGCGCGGGCGACGGTGGTCACGGGCACGGAATCACCGAGGCTATAGGACAGCAGGCCATCGATCTGCCCACGCTCCAGCCCGGCATCGGCCAGCGCGGCGTCGATCGCCTGAAGCGCCAGCGCGAGCACAGTGCGTCCGGAGTCGCGGCTGAAATCGGTGTAGCCGACGCCGGCGATCGCGGCCTTGTTGGCGAAGGATTGGCGTGTGGTCATGGGACGCCGATGATGCGAAGCGCCATCATCACCGGAATTCCGGCATCACCTCTTCGGCGAAGAGTCTGATGATCTTCTTCATATCGCCGATCGGCATCGGCCGGGTGCTGCCGAAATCGCACATCACGTTCCGGTATCCGAGCGACTGGAGCGTCTTGATCTGGCCGATGACCCGCGCGGGGTCGCCGATGACCTCAAGCTGGTCCCAGCGGAAATCGTCGGTCAGGGTGCCGCCCTTGAGGTAACGATTTTCCCAGAATTCATAGCCCTTGGCGATGGTGCCGGTCTTGGGATCGATGGGCGCGTTCTGGGCGTTGACGATCTTGCTGCGGTCGAACCCGGATTCGAACTTCGCCAGATCCTCGCGCGCCTTCTCGTTGGTCTCGGCGACATAGACGGTGCGCATGCAGCACAGCTCGATGCCCTCCGTCGTAAAGCCGTTCGCCGCCATCTCGGCACGCCAGGTCTCCGCCGCGCGGCCGAGGTTGCGGAAGGTGGCGACCGGATCGCCCAGGATCGGCAGGCCGCGCTGGGCGCAGCGTTTGACCGTATCCGGACTGATCGATGCGACATAGGTGGGCGGGCGCGGCCGCTGCACCGGCTTCGGCTTCAGGGTGGCGTCCTGGCATTGGTAATAGGTGCCCTGGTGCGTGACGCTGTCCTCCCGCCATAGCTTCAGGATCAGGTCCAGTGCCTCGTCGAACCGGTCGCGAGCCTGGGCGATATCAATGCCGAAGCGGCTGAATTCGCCGGACTGGTAGCCGCGGCCGACGCCGAAATCGACCCGACCTTTCGACAGCATGTCAAGTTGCGCGATCTCCTCCGCCACCAGCACCGGGTTGTGCAGCGGCAGCACAACGATGCCGGTGCCAAGGCGGAGGCGCGAGGTGCGGGCGGCCAGGAAGGAGAGCAGGGCGGGGATGTTGTTGCAGAGGCCGTAGTCGCGGAAATGATGTTCCGCCGCCCAGATACCGTCGAAGCCCATCTCTTCGAGATATTCGACAAGTTCGAGATTGTAATCGAACACCTCCCGCTCGCTCCAGCCGTCATGCTGGTGGAAGAGGTGAAAGGTGGAGAATTTCATGCGGCCCGCCGTCGTATCATGTGCCATTGCCTCATGAGCCGATGAAAGCGTCGGCTGCTTCTCGCCGCAGTACATCTTTCATCACCTTTCCGTTTCCGTTGAGCGGCAGCGACTGGCGGATATGCACCTGGCGGGGCGCCTTGTAGCCGGCCAGATTCCGTTTCGCCCAGGATATGACTGCATCAGGATCGATCGCCTTGCCGGCGGCCGGGACAACGAACGCCACCGGCACCTCGCCGCGCACCGGGTCAGGCACGCCCACCACCGAGACCGCCGACAGGCCGCCCATGCGCAGCAGCAGATCCTCGATCTCGGCCGGGTAGGCATTGAAGCCACTGCAGATGAACATGTCCTTCTTGCGGTCGACGATGCTGATATTGCCGGCCGTGTCGCGCGTCCCGATGTCGCCGGTGTGGAACCAGCCGTCTTCACTCAGGCTGGCACGGGTCTGCGCCGCGTCTTGCCAGTAGCCCTTCATGATGCCGTAGCCGCGCACCAGGATTTCGCCGGCCTGGCCCGGTGCCACGTCGGCCCCGGCATCGTCGACAATCCGGACCTCCACGTCCGGCAAGGCGCGGCCGGTGGTGGTCGAGATCACACCCTGAGGGTCGTCGGCGCGAGTCATCGAGACGACGCAGGCCTCCATCAGGCCATAGGCGTTGATGACGCGCCGTATGCCGAGCACCGAGCCGGCCCGCCGCAGAATCTCGACCGGCACGCTGGCCGCGCCCAGGAAGGCGACGCGCAGCGAGTCCGGCGGGTTTTCGGCCACACCAGGCAAGTCCATCAGCCGGGCGAACAGATTGGGCGGGCCGCCCATGACGTTGACTCGATGCCGACGGATCAGCTCGAGCGCGCGCGCTGGCTCGAAGATATCGAGCAGGACCATGCACATGCCGCGCAGCGCCGAGGCGATCACCCCGGCATTGAGGCCAAAGCCGTGCGAGAACGGCGTGATCACCAAGTAATTGTCGCCCTGCCCCAGGCCGCCGATGCCGCTCCAGGCCCAGTAGCTGCGCATCAGCTGGGAATGGGTCAGCTGCACCCCCTTGGGCGTACCGGTGGTGCCGGAGGTGAAGATGATTTCGCAGATGTCGTCGCCGCGGACGTCAGCGATTGCCTGGTCCAGCTGCGCATCGCCGATCGCCCCGCCCGACGCGGCGAAATCGGCAAAGCCGATGCCCTCGCCGCTGCTTGTATAGTCAATGTCGAGCCGCACGAGACGGGAGAGCGCGGGCAAGCCATCCAGCCTGGCGCCGTAGGCATGGCGAACACTGTCGATGAAGCGGATGCCGGCGCATTCGGCGACGGTGAACAGGATCGTGGCTTGGGTGCGCTCCAGGATCGGGCCTGCCTCCAGGATTTTGAGCCGGCTGGAGATGGGGACGATAATCCCGCCGACCAGCCAGACGGCGTGGACCATCACTACCCAGCGCCAACTGTTCGGCGCCCAGCACGCGACGAGATCGCCCCGGCCGATGCCGGCGGCGACCAAGCCCTTCGCCGTGGCGTGGGCGGCGCTGCGCAAGGCGGCGTAGGTCAGCTCGGTCTCACTGTCGATGACCGCGACCTGATCGGCGAAGCGGTCGGCGTTCCGCGCGAACATCCGCCCGATCGTTTCCCATTCCGGCATCGGCTCGACTTCCACGGGTCTAGCTCGCCATCGTGAGGCCGCCGGAGACACTGAGCGTCTGGCCGGTGATGTAGGCGGCATCGGGGCCTAGCAGATACGCGACCGCGCGCGCCACCTCGGTCGGCGCGCCGGTCCGCTTCAGTGGCACGCGCTTGACCAGCTTGGCGACCAGCTCCGGATTGGCGGCGGACATCGGCGTGTCGACCAGGCCCGGCGATACATTGTTGACCCGGATATTGAAGCGCCCGACCTCCTGGGCCAGGCTGCGCCCGAATGCGGCGAGGCCCCCTTTGGTGGCGGAATAGACAGTTTCGCCCGCCGCGCCGGCGCGTCCGGAATCCGAGGTGATGTTGACGATCGCTCCGCCGCCGTTCGCGACCATCGGCGGGATCAGTGCCTGGCAGGCCACGATCGGCGCGAATAAATTGACGTCGATCAGTCTGCGCCAATAAGGCTCGGCCTCGTCCATGAAGCGGCCGACCTTGACGATGCCGGCGCAATTGACCAAGCCGGTGACTGTGAAATCGCGGGCGATCGAGTCTAGCGCCGTGCGCAGGCCGACAGTGTCGGCGATGTCAACCACGACCTCGCGTTCGAGGTGCCGGTTGTCGCCAGAAAAGTTCACGTCGAGGCCAATCACGCTCCAGCCCTCGGCGGCCAGCGTCTCGGCAATCGCCCGCCCGATGGCGCCGTTTGCGCCGGTGACGGCCGCTGCGCGGCTCATGCCGCCACCTTGGCGCGGTCGATCGCGACATGGTGGCCACGCTGGTCGACCACCGACTCCTTGGGCTTGCCGTCATCCGGGATCGCAAGTTCGGTCGCGACCTCGACCTTGATCGGTGTCGCAGCGGCGATCGCCTGCTGGATCCGCCCCTTCCACATCGGGTTGGAGACCAGCGTCTCGCGGTCAAGCCCGATGGTCAGCACCGCGCTGTCCAGGGTGCGGTCGCCTCGGTCGAGGGTCAGGGTCCAGCGCGCGGCACCATCGATATGCGCCAGTTGCTTGCGCAAGAGCAGCAGCGACAGCCACTGGCCGCGCACCAGCACATGCTCGCCAACGGTATGATTGAACAGGCCGGCATCCTTGGCATCGCCCCGGATCACTTGCCCGGTGCGGATGGCCGCATCGCCGAGCGCCTTGGACCAGATCGGGCGAAGCACAATCTCGCCCTGCCCGGCCAAGCCTTCGGCGATGACGTCATCGGAGGCCAAGGATGCTAGTGCCAGCGCTTCCCCGGCAGCCGTCCACGCCCCGCCGCTGCGGACGGCGAGCGCCGCGCCGAAAATGGGATCGCAATAAAGCTCGGAAACCTCCGCCTCGAACTCCTTGGCCAGGCGCTTCCGCACGCCCGGGGACGCGATCTCACCGACCAGGACGATCTTATCTAGCTCGAGCTCGAGCGGATCGACATTGAACTCGAGGTAGAGTCGCGCCAGGAAATCCGCCGCGCCGCAGGGCGTCGTGACCAGCGCGCCGGGCTTCAGCGCGCGGATGGTGTTGAGCAGCCGGAGCCGGCCGCGCGGCGACGTCACCGCGGCACTGGCGCCCAGCGACTGCACCGCCAGCGCCAGCAATGCAACCGACGGCGCGCCATCCTGGCCGACCGCGAACAGCACCCGGTCCCCGCGGCCGAGCCCGGCCGCCTCCAGCGACCACCGCGAGAGGGCCTGCATCGCCGCAACCTCCGGCTCGGCGAGCGCCACGCCGAATTCCGCCGGCGACGACGCGAAAACGAGCGACCCCGGCGCGGGCGTTCCCGCCGCCTTGGCAAGACCAGCGCGCGTGAGCCATCTCATGCGGCGAAGCCCGCCACGTCGCGGGCGAAGGATTGTATGGAGGCGACGCTGAGCTCATGCGGCAGGCCGCCCACCTCGAACTGGCCAACGACGTCGGTGGCGCCGGCTGCGAAGAACTCCTCCATCGCCTTGCGCGAACCGGCGATGTCCGACAGCACGATCATGCGGTGCCGCGTCAGCTCCTCAAGCGCCTTCTCCTCCGACATTCCGGCCGCGAGCTGGCCGAAGACGCGATAAGTGGCATGCTGGGAGTCGCGATAGTCCGGCGGGGCGATCAAGTTCACCTGGCGGCGGATATACCACATGAAGGCGCTGACCACGTCCTCAAGGTCGTCGCCCTCGCGCGCCACGAACCACGGGATGATCATTGCGACCCGGCGCGTCGCAGGGTCAAAGCCACATTCGGCCAGCTTCTGCTTGTATCGCGCGACGTCGGCGGCGAGCCCGTCGATGCCCTTCAGAATCGGCATGCAGAGAAGATGGTGACCGCGTTCGGCAGCCGCGAGGAAGCCGTCGAGGCTGGTCGAGGCGACCCAGACCTCAGGGTAGGGTTTCTGTACCACGCGCGGCAGCACCGAGACGCCAGGGATGTTGTAGTACTTCCCCTCGCGGGTCACCTCGCCGCCGTCGGCGCGGAAGATCTCCAGCACTGCGTCGAGATGCTCTTCCCAGATATGCCGGCTCTGCTCGAACGGACGCTGGAACGCCTGGTATTCGAGCGGCGATGCCCCCCGGCCGGTGCCGAACAGCACGCGGCCGTTGCTGATCACGTCGAGCGTGGCCACGCGTTCGGCCACGCGGATGGGGCTGAGGAACGGCAGAAGCACGACGCCCAGCCCCAACCTTATGTTTTTTGTCGTGCGCGCCGCGGCGGCCAGCATCAGGTCGGGCGCTGAGGAATGTGAGAAGCCGCGGGTGAAATGATGCTCGACGAGCCAGGCTGAGCCATAGCCGAGCGCGTCGGCAAGATCGATCTGCTTCAGTACGTTGTGGAACGTGCGCTGTTCCACCTCGGTGGTGCGCCCGCGCACCGAGATCTCAAAGAAGATGCCGAAATTACGTTCGCGCATTCAGGCGCATCCTTCGGTTGCTGGCATGTCGAATCGCATCCATTCCGCCTCTTCCTCGCCGCCGCATCTGTCGCACTAACCAAGCAAGCGCTTGGTACATTACCGCGTGCCGCCAAGGTGTCAAGGGAGGCTGGCCGAACACCCCTTCGACGCCGGACGTTCTCCAGCGGAAACTGGAGCCGCGTTCCAGCGCCTCTGTACGGCCGACGCGAGAGTCGCTACGGTCCCGAGCCATCCTCACGCAAGGAGCAACCAGCCAAATGTCCGCACTGGACGATCTCACCAGCAAGATGCGCGTCGCCGTGGGCACGGATGCAGGCCTCGGCAAGAGCCTGAAATACGACCTGAAGGGCGCGGGCTTCATTTACATCAACGGTGGCGAGGTCTCGAACGAGGACAAGCCGGCCGACCTGACGCTGACGATCAGCCCCGAGGATCTCCAGGACCTCTACGCCGGCAAGCTGAACTCGATGTCGGCGGTGATGACCGGAAAGCTCAAGCTATCCGACATGGGGCTGGCGATGCAGCTGCAGTCCAAGCTGGAAGCGCTGGGCGCGCGGATGCCGAAATAACTCAAAGCGTCCGCCCCAGGCGCGCCCCGTCGAGGGTCGCATGCAGCATGCGGCGCGGGGATAGCGCGTCGCCGATCAGGTGAACGGGGATGCCGAGCGGGCGCAGGCTCTCGACCAGCGAAATGTCGGGGATGCGTCCGCCGACGATGACAACGGAATCGACGCCGTCGATCCGGCCGGGCGCGTGGTTCAGGCTGTTGCGGACCAACAGCGCGCCGTCGCGATAGGCGACAGCCTTCGTCATCTGCCGGATCGATACGCCTTCATCGAGCAGGCGCTTGATCAGCAAGGTCAGGCTGGCGGATTCCAGGGCCGGCGCGGGCGCGATGGTCTCGCCGATGAGCGTGACCTTGCGGTCGGAGCGGGCGAGGAAGTCGGCGACGATGAGTGGCGGCAGGTGATCGTCCAGCGCGCCGACGACGGCCACATGGTTGCCCAGACTGTCCGGCTCTTCCAGGGCCGTTCGCGCATCGACGATTGCATCGGGTTTGTCGGTATCGGGCAATTGGCTCCACGCCGCGCCGGCGGCCAGCACGATCGCGTCGGGACCGAGCGTTCGGATCATCGCCGCATCGGCCTCGAGCCCAAGTCTCAGCGCAAGTCCCAGCTCGGCGACGGTCCGGCGCATATAGTCGAGATAGCGCCCGAAATCGGCCTGCACCGATGCACGCGCCAGCGGAACCAGCATCCCGCCGATCGTGGCGCTGCGATCGATCACTATTACCTCATGGTCACGCCGCGCGGCGGCGACCGCACACTCGAGTCCGGCGGGACCCGCGCCGATGACGATAATGCGCCGTCTCCTTGCCGCCGGCGTCAGCTCCATCTCCGCCTCGCGGCCGGCGGCCGGGTTGGCGGCGCAGGCGACAGCGCGGCCATAATGGCATTCGTTGCCACCTATGCAGGGAACGACACGATCGTTCCGGCCGGCGAAGGACTTGGCGATGGCGTGCGGATCGGCGATCAGTGCGCGCACCATGCCGACCATGTCGGCGTCGCCCGCCGCGACGATGGCTTCCGCGAAATCGAAATCGACGATGCGCCCGGCGACGATCACGGGAATATCGATCGCGGCCTTGACAGCGCGGGCGACCGGCACGTTCGGCCCCTGCGCCACCATTGCTGGCGCGACATAGGGCAGGTTGGCCCCTTGCCTCAACCCGGCATAGGAGCCGCCGGACAGGCTGATATAGCAGGCGCCTTCGGCGGCCAGCCGCCCTGATATGCGAACGATGTCGTCGATCGTCAGCCCGCCCTCGGCCAGATCGGGGCCGGTCAGCCGAACACCGACGGGGACATCCCGCCCGACCGCGTCCCGCACGGCGCCCAGCGTCTCGACCAGGAAGCGCATGCGGTTCTCGAATGCGCCGCCATAGGCATCGGTGCGGCGGTTGAACAGCGGCGAGAGGAACTGATGCGCCAGATAGCCGTGCGCGGCGTGCAGTTCCACCCCGTCATAGCCGGCCGCGACCGCTCGCCGGGCGCAAAGCGCATAGGCCTCGACGAGCTCGGCAATTTCGTTCCCGGTCAGCGCGTGCGGGATGTGCCGCTCATATTCATCGGGCACGCTGGACGGAGCTACGACCGGCTGGAAATTGTCGGAATGCTGCGCCGCGCCGGAGTGATAGAGCTGGCCGATGCACTTGGCTCCCTGAGCATGGGCAGCCTCGGCCCAGGCCCGATAGGTGGGGATCAGCGAATCGTAATAGGCGCGGCCCTCTTCGGTCAGCGGGTGTAGCGGCACCGCGTCCAGGTCGGCGGCATGCGGAAGATAGGCCTTGCCCGGCCCGAACGGGAACTGCATCAGGCCGAGTGGGCCGAGGTTGAAGCCCATCAGGCCAACGCCGCCCTGGGCCCGCTCCGCGATGTACCGGAGATAACGGCTCTGTGAGAGCCGCGGCCCGTGAGTCGTGAACATGATGCGGTTCGGGATGGTGAGCCGGCCCAGCCGCATCGGCTGGCGCAAATGCGGAAATGGCTCCATCTGCCGGATCAGGCGGCGATGCCGCCGAAGATGAGGGCAATCTGGGTGTTGATGATCTTGTCGATAGAATAGCGGCCGCCCGGCCGGTACCAGTCGACGGCGGCCGCGACCAAATCGTTGATCATCCGGAGCACCAGGTGCAGGTCGAGATCGGACCGGATCACGCCCTCGGCAACGCCGCGCTCCAGCACGCCGTACCAGATCTTGCTGATGTCGCGCCAGGCGGTCTCGACATAGGCGAACGACGGATGGCGGGCGAGGTATTTGCGCTCATGCACCGTGATCGCGACGATGTTCGGGTTGCTGACCACGGTACGCAGCCCAAGCTCGATCATGTCGCAGATCGTTTCCTTGGGCGGCTTTCCCTGGTCGACGATTGCCTGGTATTCGGGGATCATCTGCACGAAACCCGTCAGCAGCTCGTGCAGCATCTCTTCCTTGGTCTGAAAATGATGGTAGAGGCTGCCCGACAGGATGCCCGCGGCGTCGCCGATCTCGCGGATCGTGGTTTCCTCATAGCCCTTGGCCGCGAAGAGGGCGGCGGCGACCTGCAGGATTTCATCCCGCCGGCGGCTGGTCTTTTCGACCGTCGCGGGCCTCGCTTTGCGCCCTTGGACGGCGAGATTGGCGTTGGCTCTGGAGTTCACGTTGGGCTTTCGGCTGCGGGCGCGAGCGCCCGAATGACTTCGCGGCAGGGATGTTGTTCGCCGACCGGGAAATTGTCAACGCGCAGCCAACCAACCGCTTGTGAGTCCCCCGCCCCAACGGAGGAGGGAATTCGCTGGCGGCCGATATCTGTGGATACCGCAGCACGTGGCGCAAGGGTGTCACAGCCTTTGCAGCCTCGCGGTCTTGCCCATGTCACCCTGGGCAAAGGCCGCTTCGCCCAGGGCCAGCTCCTTGCGTCGGGACTGGCGGTAGAAGAAGCGGATGAGGCGCGCGTCCCACTCGGGGCCGACCTCCTGAACCAGGCGGTCGAGCTTGTCATTAGCCTCGGCGATCGAGGCGGGACGGGTGCCGAGGAGCGCCGCCGTCTCATCCAGCTCCTGGCGGTCGAGCGCATCGCCGATGCGGTGGAGCTGCCGCAGATGTTCGAGCAGGAAAATGGTCGAGCGCATGCGGTGCTGCTCATAAGTGCCGGTAATCCGGGGCAGATGCTCATGCTTAAGGTCATCGAGCACGACTTCGTAGAGGCGGCTGACCGGGCTGCCTTCGATCCCGGCTGGCAGGTCCACCGTTTCATCATCAATGTCCACGCCGGCGGCTTCCGCTAGAGCCTCGGCGGTGACACGCAGGAATAGCGCGTTCCAGCCCAGCCGCTCGGCGATGTCGGCGTGCGATTTCGGATGAGTCAGCTCGGGCCCGATTAAGGCCAGCGGTGTATTGATCAGGCTGCGCACCGTGTAATAGCGGATGAGGTCGAAATCGAGCGGAACGCCGGCCTCGGTCTCGTAGACGTGATAGCGGTGCATCATGTCGCCGAACGGGTAGAGCAGCTCGCGCTGGCGGATTTCCGCGAGGTCTTCCATCGGGCAGCCCCAGTGGGCGTATTCCCAATCGATGATGGCGACGACCTTGCCGTCGCGATAGATGAACTGGCCGGGGCCGGTGTCGCCCTGCACCATCACGGTGCCGAGGACACGGTCGGGAAGCCGGGTCTTGAGCCAGCGCAGCGTGAAACGCATGAAGGGCTCGGGCACCTCGATCGTCTCGAAGTGGGTGCGTTCCCAGGGTTCGAGGTCGTGCAGCGCATGCTCGGCCGGGGTCTTGGGCACGAAATACTCATCAGCCGGCAAGGCCAGTTCGGCCGGTGTCAGGCGGTGCAGCCGCGCCAGAACGCGCATGAAATCGTCGCCGGTGCGGTTGCGCTCGTCGTCATCTTCGATGTGATGGAAGCGCACGCCACCGGGGACGAAATCCTGCAGCAGCGCCTGATGCTCGGCCGAGTAGGCGTAGGTATGCGGGACCGGGATGCGGTGCCGCTCCAATGCGAACAGCAGCTTGGCCTCGCGCGATAGCGGGTAATGCCGGTTGATGCCCTTGGCGATGCCCCGATCGCCGCGGACGTAGAGCTTCTTCGGACCGGCCTCGGTTTCCGCGTCGACGAACCAGGCGGGGCGTCCCCTGCCCTGCTTTTCCCATTCGGTGACGCGACAGCGCGCCTCCCGCTCGATCCAGGCAATTAACGCCGCGTCCATTCCGTTCCCCAAACAAGCGCTTGGTTACGGTAGGCTTGGGGCATGTGCTGTCAAGGCGCCGCTGATCATCGATCGCCTCATAGCAGCCGGTCCTACGGCATTCGGGTGGCCAAATTCGCCTTCATTCGTCATCCCGGCGAAGGCCGGGACCCAACTTTCGGCATCGCGATGGCTGGACCTTGGGTCCCGGGCTTCGCCGGGATGACGATCAAGAATGGAGATTGGATGGATGATCGACCGGCCCCTCTGAGCAGAGACTGACCACGTTTAGCACCATGATCATGCGAAATCCCCGCTGTTCACGATTGCCTCCGCCAGCTTGTCGAGGCTCTGGCTCCAGCCCGCCTCCATGCCGGCCAGCATCCGGTCGGCGAAGGAAACGAGGCCGGTGGCGACGGTGTGGACGGTAAGCCGCGTCTTGCCGCTATCATCTTCGAAGGTGACAGTCGTCAGGCCTTCGAGCAGGCGGTTGCCGGCCATGTCGAGCGCGTTGTTGGTGAAGACCAGCCGCTCGCGCGGCACGATCTCACGGAAGACGCCGCTCATCACATGGTCGGGAAAGCCCGGACCGCGCATCACAATATAGATCGCGCCGCCGGGCCTGGCGTCGAGCTTGCAGACCGGGGCGGTGAAGTGCCGTGGACCCCACCATTGAGCCATGTGGTCCTCATCAGTCCACATGCGGAAGACGAGTTCGCGCGGCGCGTCGAAGAGGCGGGTCAGGGTAAGCTCGCCCCGGGTGGGGGCGAGCTCCGACTTGACGGTATTGGCGTTCATGGTCGCCGCGTCAGCCCATCGGCTTTTCGCAGTTGATCATCCAGGGCGTGCCGAACCGGTCGGTGACCATGCCGAACTTGTGAGCCCAGAAGGTCTCCTGCAGCTCCATCCCCACGGAGCCGCCTTCGGACAGCTCCTTGTAGATACGTTCGGCCTCCTCCGGCGTGTCGACCGAGATGGTGACGGAGAAGCCCTGGGGCTTGGAATAGAACTGCGGCGGCGCGTCGGCGCCCATCAGGACCCAGTCGCCGACCTGCATTCGGATATGCATGATGAAGTCGCGTGTCTCGGGCGTCGCCTTGTCCGCCATCGGCGATTGCGCCTGGGTCATGCTGAAGAGGATATGTCCGCCCAGGCACTTCTCGTAGAACTTGAAGGCCTCGGCGCAGTTACCGGAAAAATGGAGATGGGGGGCGATCTGCATGATGACTCCTCCAGTTGGGGTTGAGTGATGGTCGGGGTTGAGTGATGGTCGGGGTTGAGCGTGGTTCGTGGGGGTTCAGGCGGCGAAGGCCTCCCCAGCGGGGACGGTCTCAGCCTTTGCCTTCGCCCTTGTCATGCTTTTCCTCCTTTTGCAGCGTCTTGAGATAGTCCTCCAGACGGTCGAGGCGTTCCTCCCAGAACCGCCGGTATTGCTCGAGCCAGTGCAGCACATCCTTGAGCGGACCAGCCTCAAGCCGGCAGGGCCGCCACTGCGCCTCCCGCCCGCGGGAGACCAGCCCAGCGCGTTCCAGCACTTTGAGGTGCTTGGAGATCGCCGGAAGGCTCATCGCGAACGGCTCCGCCAACTCGGTGACGGAAGTCTCGCCCTGTGACAGCCGGGCGAGGATCGCGCGGCGCGTCGGGTCGGCGAGCGCCGAGAGCGTGGTGCTCAGATGGTCGCTTGGCATCCCTTCTATCAAACTGATTGGTTAAATAACCCAATGGTTAAATACGCCAAGGATGGAAGCGTTGTCAAGTGGATTCATAAACGCGCGAGCGCCACGTAGGATGGGGTAGAGCGCGAGCGAAAACCATCACCAAGCCTGCGCGATTTATGGGTTTCGCGCGCGCACCACCCATCCTACAAATCCTTGCCTTCATTGCCACTGCGAGGAACGATCATGCAGGACACGCGTGTCGCCGACCTGGTCAGGACCTGCTTTGCAGCCTACTCGACCGACGATCGGGCATTGCTCGAACGGACACTCAGTGACGATTTCACGTTCACGAGTCCTTACGACGACGCCATCGACAAGGCGGAGTATTTCGTCCGATGCTGGCCCAATCGTGACCGCATCAAGGCTCATCACATCGAGAATATCGCCGTTGCAGGAGACGATGCGTTCGTTATTTATAGCTGCGAGCTGAAATCAGGCGCGCGGTTCCGCAATGTTGAACGATTCACCATCGCGGGCGACAAGGTCAGACGCATCGAGGTCTATTTCGGCGATCCGCCGTCAGGCATCCGGAGAGACGAATATCTCGCCTTCCTGGATGTCGGCCGCCGCGCCTGGAGCGAGGCCCGGGCTGATGCGGCCAGTTAAGACGGGTTAAAGCTCCTCGACGTACTTGTCCGTTCCCGGAACGGTGGGAATGAACGGCGCGGCATAGACTATGCGGCCGAGCTCTGCCTGCTGGAGCGCCCGGTCAAGATGCGTGAGCTTTTCCCGCCACCATTCGCCGGGCTCGTCCTCCAGGAAGAACAGCAGCAGATAGCGACGGTCCAATTCCTCGGCGCTGGGACGGGGAACATAGTCGGGAGCGTCATCAGGCAGCGGCTCTGCCCTCAAGCACAAGGTCATGGCGACGGGCGAGTCGAGCATGGCACCGGGCAGGTAGCCGTCGCGAAGCCAATCGCTGAGGTCGGACTCCGAAACGCCCGTCGCGCGGTCGATCATCGTCACGCCGATACCCTTGTAGGGATGCTCCAGCGCCAGCTCGGCCGGCACGCCGTCCTCGTCGCGGAAGGCGCCCCAATCGTAGCGATAGAAGGCGGTCGAGATATTGTCGCGCGGCGGCTGCATGCGGTTCTGCCGGTGCAGCTGCAGCACCTGGTCGACCGACCAGCGCAGGGTTTCGGGATAGGTGCCGGCGAGAATCCAGTAGGTGACGAGATAGGAACCCTTGGAGATATCAGGCGTGACCGGCGTCTCAGCCGGGAAGCGCAACGCCTTGAGCGTCCGGGTCGCGACCCAGCGCCGGCCCGAGAAATAATTCTGGCCGATCATGCAGCCGGCGAAGAAGTGATCGCGCTCATACCAGCGGTGGAACTCCCGCTCATGTCCCGGCTTGGGCTCGACAATCGAGAACAGGACGGTACCAAGCGCGATCTCCGGAATTTCGATCATGTCTCTCCCTCTCCGGTCAGCCGTGCGCGCAGCGCGGCGTCGGTTACGAACACCGGCAGATTGTCGCCGTCGTTGTAGGGCGCGCGGGCGAGCGCGCCGCCATCCACCGCGATCGTCTGCCCGGTGACGTAACGCGCCAGATCGGAAAGCAGGTACAGGACCGCCCCGGCTACATCTTCAGATTCCCCGCGCCGGCCGAGCGGGATCACGGCGCGGGTCAGGCGCGCCATCTCCGCACTCTCGCCCGTGCCGGGAGCGGCCTGGTCAAAGCGGGCGCGGCCGAGCTTCCGCGTGCGGATCGTGCCCGGCGCCACGGCGTTGACCCGGAGCTGATAGCGCCCCCATTCGACCGCCATCGAGCGCGTGAGATTGATCAGCGCCGCCTTGGCCGCGCCGTAACCGGCGCCATAGGCCATCGAGGCCAGACCGGCGGCCGACGCGATGTTGACGATGCTGCCGCCCTGCCCGTGAGCGGCAATGACGCGCGCCACCACGGTCGACGTGATCAGCGCCGGCTTCAGGTTGAAGCGCATGACGTCGTCGAAGGCATCGGGCGCGAGCGGGTCGGTGAGCGCCGTCCAATGGTGCGGCAGCATTCCGCCGACGACATTGACGGCGCCATGGATCGGCCCAGCCTCGGCAGCCTCAGCCAGCGCGGTCTCGACCGAGGCCGTGTCGGTCAGATCGGCTTCGAGCACCAGATGCCGGCCGCCCACCCGGGCCAATGCCGCCGTCGCGGTGTCCCGGCCGAGTTCGGTCTTGTCGATGGCGATGACGGTCGCGCCGGCCTCGGCCAGCATCGCGCAGATGGCGGTGCCGATGCCGCCGCCGCCGGCACCGCCCACGAGATAGGCGCGGCCGGCGAGATCGATGGTTTTCATGGTTGGAGCTAGCCATGCAGGTGACTGCGCCTCCCCCCTTGAGGGGGAGGTCGGCGGCGCGCAGCGCCGAC
>CAZVYC010000031.1:15635-30056 GCA_964631425.1 uncultured Rhodospirillales bacterium | reverse complement strand
TCCGGCAGGTGAAATCAAGAGGAGATTCGGGTATGCCCGGTTTGGATCCCCAAAAGGCAAAAGCCAACAAAGCTCTTATTCAGGGCGCGCTGAAAAAAATGGCGGAGAAGAAGGGGGGAGAGGCAGTCTGGGTTGGCTTCGCATTTTCTCCGGGCGAGAAGCCGGAGGATCATGTCCTGATGATCAATGCAAAGAAGAAGGGCCCCAGCCTCAGCAAAGCGATCCTGAAGGCGACCAAACCTGCCAAGGACGCCAAGCCCGAAAAACCCCGCAAGATGTGCTACGGACTGGCGACCCTCGGCGTATCCGGTGGAAAGCCGGTCATCTGGGTCGATTTTGGGCTGAAGCTTTCCGGCGCTCCGAAAAAAATGACCGAGGCGCTGAAGGTGATGCATCTCAACCTCACGGTGCTGCCGGTCAAGAAAGGTAAAGATGACGAGGACGACGACGAGAATGTAGACTGGACAAGCGCCCCGCCCGCGCCGCCTGCAAACGCCCATGAAGAAACCGACGACGATCAGGACGACGACGTCGATGATGCAAACGACAGCGAGGATGAGGAGGAGATCGAGGCGGAAACGGAAGATTCAGAGAATGCCAACGATGACGATGACGATGACGATGACGATGACGACGACGATGGTGATGACGACGACGATGGTGATGACGATGACGTCAAAAAGGGCGATGGGGAAGCGCCGCAACCTGCCGCTTCGCGGTTTCAGCAGGGTGCCGATTTGTGGTCAAGAACGCGTTTGTTCATGACGAAGAACGTTGGAAGCCTCAAGACGGCCGTTCAACAGGAATACAAGGATGAGCCTGCGGCGTTGCAGGCACAGATCAATCAGGCGCTTGGAAAGCTTGATGTCATGCTTCAGCATTTTGACGCAAGGCTGGAGCAATCGCTTACCAAGGCCCATGCGGCCAAGGACGACGCTGCGCGTAAGGCTGAACTTGCCAACTCCAAGAAGATCATTGTGGACTATCTGCGCTACATGTCTTCGGAACCATTGATCGATCACCTCGATAAGAACCCGTTCGGGGTCAATATGAACCTCAGGCCTGTCCTGAAGAACGCTCTGACGAAGCTCTCGAGCCTGTGAGTTGAACACGAAGACTTGATCTCGACCGGAGTCGTCAGCCGTGACCCGTCGCGAGAGAAGCGATGACCGCGGCTGACGACCGGCCTAGGGCCCGATTCATGGATCGTCATGTCTTGCGGTGACGTGCCGTGTGCCACTTCGAGGTCCTGCGGCGGTCTGATGAAATCGTCCCGTTTGGCGAGATCTGCAAGCCTGCCAATGCCTTTAACTTTTATTTTAGCTAATTTTTTTTTGGAGCGGACTTTCATTGTGCACTTTATTACATCTCGGATGCCGGGTAGTATGGAGTGCGAACCCCAAGGGGCTCTGAGGCCTTAAGGCCTGCCCGTTCCTCGTGTCTGCGTTCCCGACAAGGTCGTCAACGAAAGAATACCGATGGCGCTCGACATTGAGCTGTTGCTGCAGCCGGTATCGGAGGAATTGCCGAGCGGCGAGGCGATTGAATACGACCCTTTGTTCATCGAGCTGGAAACGCTTGCGCGTGGAGTCGCGCTCGAAAAGGATGCGAACGGTGATGTCATCCGGGAAGCCGAGGAGCCCAATTGGCCCGAAGTGGAGCGCGCGGCGCTTGAGCTCGCGGGCCGCTCCAAGGACCTCAATGTTGCGGTCTACCTGCTGCGCGCGGGTCTTGCTCAATACGGCTTTCGGGGGTTTAGCGATGGGTTGGCACTGATAGCGGGCTACCTTTCTCGCTACTGGGATACGGTCCACCCGCAGCTCGATCCCGAGGACGACAATGACCCGAGCGCCCGCGTAAACGCGATCGTGGCCCTCTGTCACATTGAGACGGTGCTGCGGGCGATTCGGCTTGCGCCTATGACCCAGTCCCGGCAGTTCGGCCGCGTCAATTACCGGCAGATTGCGATTGCCAACGGCTTGATGCCGATGCCGACCGGGAAGGATCAGGAAGAAAGATTACCCGACTCGTCACAGATCGAAGCCGCTTTTGCGGATACCGCGCAAGAATATCTCGAAGAAATTCAAGCGGCGCTGGATGAAGCCCGCACTCATGTAGTGGCGATTACACAGACATTCAACGATGCCTTGGGCTACGGCGTGGGGCCGGATCTCGATCCGCTATTGGCCTTGCTGGGCGAAATCAAGGCGGTGCTGGACCATCAGGTTGCGGTCCAGGGTGGTGCGGAGGTTCCGGCGGAGGAGGAAGGTGGAAATTTCGGCGGCGCCGCGCTGGTTTCCACAGGCGGTGCCGCGGCAGCCGGCAGCGGGGCCATTCGGGGACGCGCCGATGTCACGTTGCTCATCGACAAGATTTGCCGCTATTATTCCGACAACGAACCGTCGAGCCCGGTGCCGCTCATCCTTGGTCGGGTGAAGCGGTTGGTCACAATGGATTTCCTCGAGATATTGAAAGATCTGACGCCTGACGGCGTCGATCAGTTCAGGCTTGTCTCGGGCATTAAGGAGGACGAGGCGGAGCAGGAGGAATAGTCCGGGACACCGGTCGCCTTCGGGTGCCTGGGGACCGGGAGGTCCGCGGAATCTCGGTAACGTTTTTGATTTCTATTAGACTTGATATCTATATCGGTTGTATAGACGACGGCGGTAATGCGTTCGAGAGCAGGACGGTCGCGGCAGGAGAGGTGGAACAATGGCTAAGGCCAACAGTCAGAAATTCATTGCTCGCAATCGTGCGCCTCGGGTTCAAATCGAATACGACGTCGAAGTCTATGGCTCCGACAAGAAGATTCAGTTGCCCTTCGTAATGGGCGTCATGGCGGATCTGTCGGGCAAGCCCGCTGATCCCTTGCCGGCCGTCGCCGACCGCAAGGCGCTCGAGATTGACGTCGACAATTTCGATGCCAGGCTCAAATCGATGAAGCCGCGCGTGGCCTTCAATGTCGAGAATACACTGACCGGGCAGGGCAATCTCGCCGTCGACCTGACTTTCGAAAAGATGGACGATTTTTCCCCGGCCGCCGTGGCGCAGAAGGTCGAAGCTTTGTCGAAGCTCCTGGAAGCGCGGACGCAGCTTTCGAATCTTTTGACTTATATGGATGGTAAGACCGGTGCGGAGGAGTTGCTGAACAAGGTCCTGTCCGACCCGGCATTGCTGCAAGCTTTGGCATCGGCGCCCAAACCGGGCGGCGGGGCGGAATCACCCGAGGCGGAGTAAGTCCATGGCCGATCTTCAGTCCGCGGCGCAGGGCGCAGCAACGACCGAGCAAGTCGAACTCGGCGAATTCGCGCAGTTGTTGCAGAAGGAGTTCAAGCCCAAGACCGATTCGGCAAAGGAGGCTGTCGCTACCGCCGTACAGACCTTGGCCGAACAGGCGCTGATCAATACCAAGCTCATCAGTAGCGATTCGCTGCGCACGATTGAGGCGGTGATCGCCGCGATCGACGCCAAGCTGGCCGAACAGATCAATAAGATTATCCATCACCCCGACTTCCAGGCGCTGGAATCGGCGTGGCGCGGACTGCACTATCTCGTCAACAATACCGAGACTGACGAGCAGCTAAAGATCCGGGTTCTCAACATTTCAAAAAAGGACCTGGGACGGACGCTGAAGAAGTTCAAGGGGACCGCCTGGGACCAGAGCCCGATCTTCAAGAAATTTTATGAAGAAGAGTACGGTCAATTCGGCGGCGAGCCTTATGGCTGTATCGTGGGTGATTATTATTTCGACCACACGCCGCCTGATGTCGAACTGCTTGCAGGCATCGCGCAAGTCGCGGCCGCGGCCCACTCCCCCTTTATTGCCGCCGCCGACCCTGGCGTGATGCAGATGGAGTCGTGGCAGGAACTGGCGAATCCGCGCGACCTCACAAAGATATTCCAAACGCCGGAATACGCGGCTTGGCGGTCACTGCGCGAAAGCGAAGATGCGCGCTATATCGGTCTTGCCATGCCGCGTTTCCTGGCGCGTCAGCCATATGGCGCCAAGACAAACCCGGTCGATGAGTTCGCGTTTGAGGAAGAGGTCGACGGCGCGGATCATTCCAAATACGCCTGGGCCAATTCAGCCTACGCTATGGCGGTCAACATCAATCGCTCCTTCAAGGAGTATGGCTGGTGTAGCCGTATCCGCGGCATCGAGTCGGGTGGCCTTGTCGAAGGCCTGCCGACCCACACCTTCCCGACCGACGACGGCGGAATTGAAGCAAAATGCCCGACGGAGATCGCGATCAGCGATCGACGCGAGGCGGAACTGGCGAAGAACGGCTTCATGCCGCTCGTGCATCGCAAGAATACCGACTATGCCGCCTTCATCGGCGCTCAGTCGTTGCAGAAGCCGGCGCAATATGAAAATCCCGACGCGACCGCTAACGCAGAAATCTCGGCGCGCTTGCCCTATCTTTTCGCCAGTTGCCGTTTCGCCCATTACTTGAAGTGCATCGTGCGCGACAAGATTGGGTCATTTAAAGAAAAAGATGACATGTCGCGATGGTTGAATGACTGGATTCAACAATATGTCGACACCAGCCCTGAGATCTCCAGTGAAACGACCAAGGCCATGCGGCCATTGCGTGAAGCGAAGGTCGAGATAGAAGAGATTGAAGGTAATCCGGGATATTATGCGTCCCGCTTTTATTTGCGTCCGCACTATCAGCTCGAGGGGCTGAGCGTATCGCTTCGCTTGGTCTCGAAAATGCCGACGGGTAAATAGGGTGGGCTTGCCGAACAGGATTTGGTGACGACAAATCATGCCTGGTGGTGTCGTAGACGCTTTTATCACCTTTGGTAATGGTCTGCCTTCCGGAGGGGGGAGGGGCTTCACCATCGACGGTGAGTCGGACGATGTTTTCGAGAAACAGCACAAATCGAGTCAAATTCAAAGTTATACCTTCGACTTCAACCTTTCAATGGATTCGGGACTGGAAACGAGTGACGGGGATTCGGGCAAGAACACGCATGCGCCTCGCCTGGAAGCCGTCACAGTTACCAAGCAGCTCGACCTGGCTTCCCCGAAAATCCTATTCGCGCTTTGTAATGCGGCTGTCTTCGACTGGGTTTGCATCTGGCAGAAACGGGCCGGTGGTACCAAGGGGCGGTCGGGAGATTATTTTTGGAAGGTTGAGCTGAGGCAGGTCAATATTTCCAATTTGACTTGGACAGCTGATGCTGACGGCATGCCTGTAGAAACCATCAGGTTACAGTATCACGAGATTTCCGTCGAGTATATTCCGCAGAAGCATACAGGTGAGCTTGACAAGGGAAGACATCAGACTGCCGAGTACAGCGATGAACATGACCGGCGGACAGTACGAGACGATGAAGGTCGAGTTGACATTGATAAGGTTGCGGACGCTGTCATTGAGAAGTTGAAGAGATCGAAGAAGATTCCGGGCTTAATATAGCGAGTCCCTATTTTTGTAGGGCGAGTTCTGCGTGATTCGTGCGGCTATTTGGCTTATGTAATCGAGGTTGGTGGAGGGCATCATGGCGACAGACGCATTTCTTCAGTTCATGCAGGGACCGGGTGGTAAGGATATTGCGGGGGAGACACAGGACAGTTGGGGGACTAAGCAAAAGCCGCCACCGTTCGAAATCACGAAGTGGGGCTTCGGGGCTTCCAATCCCGCTACGATCTCAAGCGCGACGGGCGGGGCCGGGGGCGGCAAGGTCGAGTTTGAATCGTTTAACGTGACCAAGAATATCGATAAGGCGACGCCATTCTTGTTCAATACCTGCTGTGTTGGCGGCCATTTCGGTCAGGTGTCCCTGGCGGTCAGGAAGGCCGGCGGCAGTACCACCGCTTCGGGTGCGCCCTACCTTCAGTGGGATTTCAAGATGGTGTTCGTAGAGAACATCACTTGGAGCGGCGGTGATGACGAGCCGACCGAAGATATCAAGTTTCGATATGGCGCGATCCAATTCACATATTCCAAGCAAGCGGCTAACGGGACGCTTACCAAGGCTAGCGACGCCAAATGGAGTCAGCTTTTGAATGCGGCGGAATTCGTCGTTCCGGAGTAAGGCGCATCCGACCGGTAGCTTCGGGCCGACTGATAGCTTCGGCATTGCATAGGTTTTTGGAGGAATATCATGGCGATTGATGCATTTGTTCAATTTACGGGTGATGGCGCTTCGGCGGCGAAGATCGTTGGCGAGACCAAAGATCAAACGATGTCGAAGCTTAGTCCAACCCCGTTCGACATCAAGGAGTGGAGTTTCGGCCTGACCCAATCTGTCAACATTGGAAGCGGGTCGGGAGGCGCGGGTGCAGGCAAAGTTGCTTTCGATCCATTCGTGATCAAGAAATCGATCGATACGGCTTCTCCGAAATTCTTTCACACTCTGTGCGTCGGGGGGCACTACGATAATGTCGCGCTGCTGGTCCGCAAGGCGGGCGCGGCCAAGGACAAGAGCGGCGGTGTCTATCTCGAATTCGATTTCAAGATGGCCTTCATCACGAAGATCGACTGGTCACACGATGATCCGGCCCCCACCGAAGAAATAACATTCGATTACGGCGCCTTGCAGGTTTCCTACAAGCCTCAGCTCAAGACGGGTGGTCTCGACTCAGCAATCACTGTCTCATGGGATAAATTGACCAATTCGAGCAATTGGGCCGGGTCCAAGCCGCTTCTTACAAGTATGTAGCTGGTCTTTTGAGTGGTTCGGTGTGATCCGGTTGGCGATATCGCAGGGAGAACTGCCGGAATGGATGCGGCCGAACTATTGCGGGCTGGTGATATCGACGCCGCCTTGAAGGCGCTGATCGATGAGGTTCGTCGCGCGCCGGCGGATGCAAAGCACCGAATATTTCTGTTTCAACTTCTTTGCGTGACCGGTGATTTAGGACGCGCCAAGACGCATCTCGACGTCGCGCTCGGCCTCGATTCCGGCGTGCTCCTTATGGCACGGGTCTATGGTGATGCGATCGCATGCGAGCCGATTCGCCGAAAAGTGTTCGCCGGCGAGACAACGCCGATCATCTTGGGCGACCCGGAGCCGTGGATGGCCAAGCTGATCGAAGCGTTGCGGTTCGATGCGCATGGTGAGCAGGCGGCCGCAGCTTTGCTGCGGAAGCAAGCCTATGACGAAGCCCCTGCGACGCCCGGCACTATTGATGGTCGGAAATTCGAGTGGATTGCGGATGGCGACAGCCGCATCGGACCGATGCTGGAGGTCATCGTGAACGGCCGCTATTCATGGCTGCCGTTCATGCGTATCGCCCGGCTCGCGACCGAGCCCCCGACCGATCTGCGCGATCAGGTCTGGACGCCCGTGCAGGCCCGGCTTACCAACGGGGGCGAGATCGTGGGCCTGGTTCCCACCCGCTATTTCGGGTCGGAAGCCAGCCCGGATTCGCTGATCCGCTTGGCGCGCAAAACCGATTGGCGCGAAATCTCAGCCGATACCTATGCGGGGCTCGGTCAGCGCATGCTGATCACGGATGACGGCGAACATCCGATCATGGATGTGCGGCTGATCGAACTTGGCCAATCACGGGAGCCTGCTGCGGCTGATGGCTGATGTCTCACTTATGGAGCGGCTGCAGCCTGCACTGCTCGAGCGCTTGACCGATGAAGAACCCGACAAGAAGATCGAGTCGCGCGATCAACGCATCATTTCGCTGCCAAGGCTGCGCGCCAGCATCCTGCGCGACCTGTCGTGGCTTCTGAATGCCGTCCATTTTGAATCCACGCAAGACCTTACCGATTACCCGAATGTCGCGAATTCGGTGCTGAACTATGGGATACCGAGCTTTGCGGGCAGTTCGACGGCCGAACTCAGCATATCAGAAGCCGAGCGTCGGGTTCGAGATGCGATCCTGCGGTTCGAACCGCGCCTGATTGCCAGTTCTCTCAAGGTCTCGTTCTTGAAAGAAAGCCTGTACGTCGATGCCCACAACTCGATCGGCCTCGAAATCGAAGCCGAGCTCTGGGCCCAGCCTGTGCCGCTGCGCATGTTCATGAAGACCGAATTCGATTTGGAGGTTGGAGCTGTCCGTGTGACCGAGGTCAGCGATCCGGCAACGCGTCCGGGTCGCCGGAGAGCCTGATGGATCCGAGGCTTCTGCGTCACTACGACCAGGAACTGCAGTTCGTCCGGGAACTGGGCGCGGAGTTCGCGACCGAATTCCCGAAGATTGCCGGGCGCCTCGGTTTAGAGGCCTTCGAATGTGCCGACCCCTATGTCGAGCGGCTGCTCGAGGGCGTCGCCTTTCTGGCGGCGCGTGTTCAGCTCAAGCTCGAGGCTGAGTTCCCGACCTTCACGCAAAACCTGCTGGATGTCGTCTATCCCCACTTCCTGGCGCCGACGCCTTCCATGGCGGTGGTCAACTTCAAGCCCGATCTGCAGGGCGGCAAGTTCGAGAACGGCTATCCGATTGCGCGCGATATGCCGCTTTTCAGCATACTGGGCAAAGGCGAGGTCACGTCTTGTGAATTTCGCACCGCTCAGGAACTGACGATCTGGCCGGTGACCCTGACCGATGTTCAGTATCTCGCCGGCAGTGCCGCTGTATCCTCGGCCGGGCTCGGCGACGAACAGCGAGGGGCTCGAGCGGCGATCAGGCTCAAGCTCACCACCAGCGGACAGATTCCTTTTTCCGCTTTGTCGCTTCAGTCGCTTACCTTCTTCGTGCGTGGGGCGACCCGCGAAATATCTTCGATCATTTTAGAGCAGGTGCTGACGAACTGCATCGGCTGTGTCGCCCGACCGCCGGGTCGGCCGATCGTCTGGCAGGAATGGATTACGAAAAACAAGGTCGAGCAGGTGGGCCTTGCCGACGACGAGGCGCTGTTGCCGTTCGGGCCGCGCTCTTTCCAAGGCTATCGGTTGATCGACGAGTATTTTTCGTTTCCAGAGCGGTTCCTGTTCTTCAAGGCGGGCGGGCTCGGTCCCGCGGTCAGACGGACTGCCGGAAACGAACTGGAACTCTTTATCCTGCTCGACCGCGATCACAAGACATTGGCGCCGGGCCTGACGCCGGACAACTTCCTGTTGAACTGCACGCCGGCGATCAACCTGTTCCCCCGCCGGGTCGACCGCATCCACGTTACCGACAAGGTGTCTGAACATCACGTCGTTCCCGACCGGACCCGGCCGATCGACTATGAAGTGTATCAGCTGCTGAGCGTCGCCGGCCAAAGTGTCGACGCGGGGCGTGAACAGGAGTTTCTGCCTTTCTACGCACGCAGCGATCTGACGCGCGATACGGACCAAGGCGCTTATTATACCGTTCGCCGGATGCCGCGCATTCTTCCGGCCAAGCAGCGCCGGACGGGTGGCAGAAGCGCTTATGTCGGCAGCGAAGTCTATGTTTCGCTTGTGGACGCGCACGAAGCGCCCTACAGCGCCGATCTTCGCCAGCTGTCGGTGCGGGCCCTCTGCACCAATCGTGACCTGCCGCTATTGCTGCCGGTTGGCAAAGGCAAAACCGACTTCACTGTCGAAGTAGGTGCTCCCGTCGAATCGATCCGGTGCGTGGTTGGGCCGACGACGATGAAGCCGTCACGGGCCCATGGCGACATTGCCTGGCGCCTGATCAGCCATCTGTCGCTCAATTATCTGTCGATCGTCGATGGTCACGGAGCCGGCGCTGCGGCATTGCGCGAGCTCCTCTCGCTTTATGGCGATCCCGGCGACACGGCCATTGCGAAGCAGATCGAGGGTGTCAAGTCGATTGGGGCCGTTCCGATCATCCGCCGCCTGCCGGGCGCAGGGCAAACCGCCATCGCGCGCGGGCTGGAAGTCTCGCTCACGTTCGACGAAATGGCGTTTCAGGGAACCGGCATATTCGTGCTCGGCATGGTGCTGGCCGAATTCTTTCGCAAGTACGTTTCCATCAATTCTTTTACCGAGACCGTCGTCAAGGCTGTGGATCGGGGCGAGGTGACGCGATGGCCGATGAAGATCGGGCGCCGCCACACGCTGTAGAGGAAGTTTCCGCCGACGGGCGGAAACTGTACGAAGCGCTGGCCGCGGCACCGTATGAATTCGATTTTTTCCAAGCGCTTCGCCGCATTGATGCGGTGAATCGCGATAGACCCCGACTGGGCGAAGGATTCCGGCTGGTCGATGCCGTTCGCTTGGGGCAGCTCCCCTCGGTCATCTTTGCACCGTCGACCTTGGCGGAGTTCCATCCGCCCGCCGACGGGCGTCCGGCACGGCTACTGACCTATTTCTTAGGTTTGTTCGGTCCATCGGGCGCGCTGCCTATCCATCTCACCGAATATGCCCGCGATCGGATGCGCAATGAAGACGACCCGACGCTGGTGCGTTTCTTGGATCTATTCCACCATCGTTTCCTGTCCCTGTTTTATCGGGCCTGGGCCCAAGCACGCCCGACTGTCAGCTTCGATCGGCCGGGGTTGGATCGGTTCGGCATCTATCTGGCATCGCTCTTCGGCTTGGGATTGCCTGCGCTTCGCGATCGCGACGGTATGCCTGATCATACCAAGCTGCATTTCGCCGGCCGTCTGGCCTTGCAAACGCGCAATGTCGAAGGTCTGCGGGCGATTATCTCCGACTATTTCAAATTGCCGGCCTCGATTCAGGAATTCATGCCGGAATGGATTTACCTGCCGCGCCAGTCGCTCTGCATGTTGGGCGCGGCGCCGGAAACCGGCACACTGGGCTCGACCGCGACGATCGGGGAGCGAATCAAGGTTCATCACCTGAAATTCCGGATTCATATCGGGCCGCTCACATTGACCGAGTACGAGCGCCTGTTACCCACCGGCTTTAGTCTCGACCGGCTGGAGCCGATTATCAGGAACTATATCGGCGATGAGCTTTCGTGGGACGTCAACCTGATCCTGCTCCACAGCCATGTGCCGAGCATTGAGCTCGGTCGAGCGGGCATGCTCGGCTGGACCAGTTGGCTCGGTGTGCGGCAGAGCGAGACGGATGCCGCGGAATTGATCCTGGAGCCGCATCTGGAGGCTGCCTAACATCTTGATCATCGCGGGAATAACACAAGGAAACGGAAATGACTGATATCAGCCGCGTCGCTCTGTTCGGCAAACTCAACAGCTTGGCCTACCGCGCCATCGAAGCCGCCACCGTCTTCTGCAAGCTGAGGGGCAACCCCTATGTCGAACTTATTCATTGGATCCATCAGATCCTGCAGCTGCAGGATTCGGATCTGACCCGCATCCTCAAGGAATATGGCGTCAGGCCGGACTTGCTCGCAACCGACATCACCGCCGCTCTCGACCGGTTGCCGCGCGGCGCGACGGCTATTTCCGACCTGTCCTCGCATATCGAGGAGGCGGTGGAGCGCGGCTGGGTGTTCGGCACGTTGATGTTTGGCGTGGGGCAGGTCCGTACCGGTCATCTCGTCCTGGGCATCATCAAGACGCCGGGCCTCAAGAACGCGTTGCTGTCGATCTCCAAGGAATTTGCCAAGATCAAGCCGGACGATCTGGTTGAGCGGTTCGACGCGATCGTCGGCGGGTCACCCGAGGACGCGCTGGGGGCATCGGACGGATCGAACCTGTCCGGGGCTGCGGCGCCAGGAGAGGCGAGCGGGGCGATCGCGCCGGCGCAGATGGGCAAGCAAGATGCGCTCAAGAAATTTACGGTCGATCTGACTGAAAAGGCGCGCAAAGGGGAGATCGATCCGATCGTCGGCCGTGACAACGAAATTCGCCAAGTCGTCGATATCCTGATGCGGCGGCGCCAGAATAATCCGATCCTGACGGGCGAGGCCGGTGTCGGCAAGACGGCCGTAGTCGAGGGCTTCGCGCTGCGCATTGCTGCCGGCGACGTGCCGCCCATGCTCAGGGACGTCAGTCTCCTCAGCCTCGATGTCGGTCTCCTGCAGGCGGGGGCCAGCGTGAAGGGCGAATTCGAGCAGCGGCTGCGCAGCGTCATCGAAGAGGTGCAGTCCTCCCCCAAGCCGATCATTCTGTTCATCGACGAAGCACATACGCTGGTGGGGGCGGGCGGCGCGGCGGGGACGGGTGATGCTGCGAACCTGCTGAAGCCTGCGCTGGCGCGGGGCACGCTTCGCACGGTCGCCGCTACCACTTGGGCCGAGTACAAGAAGCATATCGAGAAGGATCCAGCGCTGACCCGCCGGTTCCAGGTCGTGCAGGTCGACGAGCCGTCGGAGGCTAAGGGTATCCTGATGATGCGCGGCTTGGTCTCGACCCTTGAGAAGCACCACCGCGTGCAGATTCTCGACGAGGCTATCGAGGCTTGTGTGCGCCTCTCGCACCGGTACATCCCGGCGCGGCAGCTTCCGGACAAATCGGTCAGTCTGCTGGATACCGCCTGTGCTCGGGTCGCAATCAGCCAGCACGCAGTGCCGCCTGAGGTCGACGACAGCCGCCGCCGCATCGAAGCGCTGGAGACCGAACTCGCCATTATCGGCCGCGAGAACGCGATCGGGATCGATACAGATATCCGCGAGGCCGATGTGGTCGACAGGCTGACACAGGAGCGGGAACGGCTGGCGGTGCTCGAAGAGCGGTGGCAGTCGGAAAAGGCTTTGGTCGACGAGCTTCTGGCTGTGCGCGCCGCCTTGCGCGAGGCTAGCGCCGCCGAAAAGGCGGACGGCGGCGCGCCCACCCCCGAGCGAGCCAGCGGGATCGCGTCGCTGCGCGAACTGGAGACAAAACTGACCGAACTGCAAGGCGAATCGCCGCTCATCCTCCCGACCGTCGATCAGCAGGCAGTGGCCGCCGTGGTGCAGGATTGGACCGGCATTCCCGTCGGGCGTATGGTCAAGGACGAAATCGCGACAGTGCTTAACCTCGCCGGCCTTCTGAGCCAGCGCGTTGTGGGCCAGGATCACGCGATGGAGGTGATCGCAAAGCGCATACAGACTTCGCGCGCCGGGCTGGATAATCCTTCAAAGCCGGTGGGCGTATTCATGCTCTGCGGGCCTTCCGGTGTTGGAAAGACCGAGACCGCCCTGACGCTGGCCGAGGCTCTCTATGGCGGCGAGCAGAACGTGATCACCATCAACATGAGCGAATTTCAGGAGGCGCACACGGTTTCCACCCTCAAGGGGGCGCCGCCCGGCTATGTCGGCTATGGCGAGGGCGGCATCCTGACCGAGGCGGTCAGGCGGAAGCCATATAGCGTGGTACTTCTGGATGAGATTGAGAAAGCCCATTCCGACGTCCATGAAATCTTCTTCCAGGTGTTCGATAAGGGCGTGATGGAGGACGGTGAAGGCCGGCTGATCGATTTCAAGAACACGCTCATTCTGCTCACCTCGAACGTCGGCAGCGATCTCATCATGAACATGTGCGCTGATCCGGAACTGATGCCGGATCCGGATTCGATCGCCAAGGCGCTGCGACCGCCGCTGCTCAAGGTCTTTCCCGCCGCTCTGCTCGGACGATTGATCGTGATTCCGTACTTCCCGCTCAGCAACGCGATGATCGGCAATATCATCCGCCTTCAGCTGGGCCGGATTGCCAAACGCGTCTCCGCTACACGGAAAATACCCTTTACGTATGACGAAAGCGTAGTCGACCTCATTACCAGCCGTTGCACGGAACTCGAAAGCGGTGGCCGCATGATCGACGCTATCCTGACAAATACGATGCTGCCGGCGATAAGCCATGAATTCCTGACGCGGATGATGACGATGCAGCCGATCACACGAGTCCATGTCGCTGTGGCGAACGGCGAGTTCCATTACGATTTGGGCGACGCCCAGCCGCTTGCTGCCGAGTAGTGGCGACACAGGGGAGATGGGAATGGAACTGAATTTCGGTTTTGTCGGCGCTGGTCATGGGGAGCGGCAGGTTCCGGTCGGGGCGCCCTTCCGCCTCGCAGTGCTCGGCGATTTCTCCGGCGGGGCCAATCGTGGACGGCTCGAAATCGGCGGCGATCTGGCTCGCCGTAAACCGATCCGGGTCGATGTCGATAATATCGACAAGGTGATCGCAAGGCTGGACATCAAGACCACGCTCGATATCAGCGGCGAAGGCCCGATCGAGTTCTCGATCAAGAGTATGGATGATTTTCACCCCGATCAGATTTTCGAACAGGTTGAGCTGTTCGAGGCAATGGGAGATTTGCAGCAGCGGATCCGCAGCAAATCCGGGTTTCCGGCCGCGGCCCAGGAGCTGGCCGAATGGAAGGCGGAGGGGCCGTCCAAGAAGAAACCGCAAGGCGACCGCTTGGCGCGCGGTACGGTGATCCCGCAAGCGGGCGCGCTCTCCGATTTTGCCCAGCTGCTCGATCGGCGGACGGAGGCGCGCGATGCCGCAGACGTGGCGGTCGAGGATCTGCTGAAGGATATGATCAAGCCGTATATCGTCAGTGCCAAAACCCCTGCGCAATCTGCGCTGCTGGAGAGCGTGGCGAAGGCGCGCGCGGTGGCGAAGCGCAAGATACTGCATCATCCTGATTTCCAGACGCTGGAATCGATCTGGCGCT
>CAZVYC010000031.1:0-15625 GCA_964631425.1 uncultured Rhodospirillales bacterium | reverse complement strand
ACGCAGCTGCAGATCGTGCTCTATGATGTTTCGGCTGAGGAATTCGCGGCCGATCTGGCATCGAGTAATTCGCTGGAAGGGACCGGACTCTACAAGCTGCTCGTCGAGCAGCCCGCGCTCGACGAGCACCAGGGGGCGCTGTCTGCGTTCATCGGCGCTTATGTCTTCGAGGAAACCGGGCCACACGCCGAGCTGCTCGGCCGGATCGCCAAGCTGGCGGCGCTCGCCGGGGCTCCGTTCCTCTCCTCGATGGCTTCCTCCTTTCTCGACGTCGATCCCGATGAAGCCGATCCCGACGTCACCGACGCCTGGGATGAACTTCGCGATCTCGATGAGGCCAAGTACGTTGCCCTGGTCACGCCGCGGCACCTGCTGCGGCAGCCTTATGGCGAGCGCACCGATCCGATCGATTCGATCGAAGATTTCGAGGAATTCACCCGTCAGGCAGGGCTCAAGGGTATGCTGTGGGGCAACCCCGCCTTCATAGCGGGCCTGATGCTGGCGCAGACCTATGCCAAGCAGGGGAGCAAGATGAATTTGGGCTCAATCCTGACTGCCAATGACATACCGGTTTATTTCTATGTGGATGAGGATGACGATCAGGTTGCGCTGCCCTGCACCGAGCGCCTGATTCCCGAGCGAGTGGCTGCGCGGATCAAGGCCGGGCATCTGATCCCCCTGCTTTCCATCAAAGGGCGCCCTGAGGTCAGGCTGGGCGGCTTGACCGCGCTGGACGGTGGCCCGCTTAAAGGACGCTGGCCGCCTCCGGCCGGTGCGACCGTGCCCAAGCCTGACGAGGAAAAGAAGCCGGCGGAAACCAAGCCGGTCAAGGTCAAGAAGCCAAAAGCAGAGAAGAGTCCGGCTCCGGCGGCCGAGCCCGCTACGGTAGTGCCGGCCGAGGCGGCCGCCGGCACCGGCGATTCCGAACTCGACGCTCTGCTGGCTGGCTTGGACGCGGGCGGTGATGCCGCGCCCAATGAAACCGGAGAGGGCGATATGGATCCGGAACTGGCAGCGCTCTTGAAGGGGCTGTAAACGGGTTGAAAAGCTTCGGAAGGAACCGGGGGGATTGCTGTTTGCCTGGTTCCTGCCAACGAATTACCGGTTGAAGTCGGTTCTGGCGATTTGCCTGCCGCACCGATATGCTCGCTTCAGTCGGCTTTGGATCTCGATCGGAATTGCCATGGGCTTACCCGCCGCGCGCGTCAGCGACATGCATGTCTGTCCGATGGTGACGGTGCTGGTGCCGCATGTCGGCGGCCCAATTTTGCCGCCCGGAGGAATGCCGGTTCTGATCGGCGGGTTGCCAGCCGCGCGGGTCAGCGATATGGCGGTCTGCGTCGGGCCGCCGGATGTGATCGCGCTGGGCTCCTTCACCGTGCTGATCGGCGGGTTGCCGGCCGCGCGCATGACCGATACAACTGCCCATGGCGGTAAGATCGTGCTCGGCTGCTTCACCGTACTGATTTCCTGATCGCCCGGGTTCGTGCCGACAGAAACTCATCCGATCATTGTGATTCCGCCCTGAACTTGAAGGATCGCAGAGGCCTTGACGTCGGTCATCAGACCTTTGATATCGGTCTGCACCTGGCCTT
This sequence comes from uncultured Rhodospirillales bacterium, assembly GCA_964631425.1. Lineage (GTDB taxonomy): Bacteria > Pseudomonadota > Alphaproteobacteria > BOG-932 > Roseiterribacteraceae > BOG-932. The sequence goes on along the minus strand of CAZVYC010000031.1, from coordinate 14,030 downwards.
CGATCGAAACCATCAGGCCTTTGATCGTCACTCCCGTCTGATCGATCTTGATGCTGTTGCCTCCAACCTTGAGCTCGATCGACATCTGCGATTCGAGAGTGATGCCCATCGGCGCCTTGATGGAGGCTGAGCCTGCCGATATTTCGGCCATGTAGTTGCCGGTTGTGACCTTCAGCGAGCAGTCGCCGAACACCTCGTGCGATTGTTTGCCCTGGCCAACTTTGACTGTGCGGTTGCCCTGGCTTATCTCGTGCGTTTCAGAGCCTTGCTTCACGGTCAGCGTGCGCTTTCCTTCGGTTACCTCGATCGTCTGGTCTCCCTGCTTGATCAGCAGGGATTGGTCATTAATGACCTCGACATGCATGTCCTTCTGGGCATGCATGTAAAAATCCTCGCTGCCCGCCTTGTCTTCGAAGCGAATTTCGTTCGAGCCGTTGCCACCTTTGCTGGAATTGCTCTTGACGCCCGATTGGGTAGCGTTGCCCGGCAAAGCATAGGGGGGCATCGACGCGGCATTATAGACGGCGCCCGTGATAATCGGGCGGTCAGGGTCGCCTTCCAGGAAATGCACCACCACCTCTTGGCCGATGCGCGGGACAAACTGCCCGCCCCAACTCTTACCGGCCCATGACTGGGCACAGCGCACCCAGCACGAGCTTGACTCGTTGTTCTGGCCATCGCGGTCCCAATGAAATTGGACTTTGACTCGCCCGTATTTGTCGGTCCAGATTTCTTCGCCACTTTTGCCCACGACAAAGGCGGTTTGCGGTCCGCGGATAAAGGGCTTGGGAGTGGTTCTCGGAGAGCGGAACGTTCTCGTGGTCCCCAGCGCCTCGAACTCAGTCAGCAGAGCCTGCGTCTCGGCGCTCCGGAGCTCGGTACTGAGAGTAGAGTGCCCGCCAACTACGAGATACTCGTCGGCTTTCTGATCATCCTTTTCCTTCAGGGAAATCAGATATCCGACCGACAGCCAGCGTGAGCGCGTTTTGCCGTGGCCGCGCTCAAATTTCGCGGCTTCTTCCTCCATGCGCAGCCCGACATAGGTGGCGCCATCGCCAGCTTCCGTATACTTGCCCGGATAATCATATATCTCATAGCTGTCGTCCTTATGGCCCTGGGTGACGGATTTAGATTTTTTGAGATCGGCATTCGGCTTTTCCAGATCGTAATCGGTCAAAGTATATTGGCCGGACTGCAGCTCCTGGGTCAGTGACCAGCCCCACGCTGTCTCTGTCTGCGTTTCGTCTTCTGCGCGCATCAATTGGATGTCACCATACTTGCTCCTAAACTTCTCATGCGAGCCGGTGCCATCGCACAAAACCAACTTATGCGTTCCATTACTATGTTCAAAATAGTAATATATGCCTTCTTGTTCCATCAAACGACTGACAAAGTCAAAGTCGCTCTCGCGGTACTGAACGCAATAGTCGAGCACAACATAATCGGTCCTCTGTAGCTTATCGTCAAAATCATCGAAGTTAGCCGCCCGAAATACGTCCTTTATGATGGTGGGAACGTCTTTTTGCTGAAATATTTTGCATTGAACATGCTTTTTTAGCAGCCATAGCCAGGGAGACAACGTTACCTCATACCTGGCCCGGAAATTGTGTAGCCCGACATAGGAAAAGCGAGTCACGAGGCCGTCAAAATAGCGGTGCTCGGTCTCGTTCATGTCGATTTCGATTGTCAGATGTTGGCCCAGAAGCTTTTTGTATCCGATGTTTTGGTCATCGCTATCGAGCGTAAGGTCGATCCTGAACGGCTGCCCCAGCATTTCTATCGCGTTCAGGTTGCGCAACAGGAAGGTCCCTTCGCCGAGCGAACTCTTCACTCGCACCAGCCTCTGTGCTTCAGCCATGATCATCTCGCTTGGTATTAGCCCGAGGGGCTCTTGGATTCCTGGAGATTGCCACAAACGGCTCCGGGCGGAAACGACTTCGGCATCGTCGGTCCGCGTACGCACCAACTCCGCTCTCGTCGGGCGGCCGCCAATTTCGTATATACCGAGGTCCTTTCGGCTTCCGTGCCTTCCTAGCAGTTTCGACACCATTCTCGATCGGGGACGGAGACTGTCTCCGTCCTTCAACGCGGAGAAAAAGATGGAAATTCGTGAAACCCAGGAGCAGATCGAACATGCCCATCACCAAAATAACAAACGCGCAGCAATCCTGATCATTGCTCTTGCCGCTATCCTTGCGATTGCTGAAATCGGCGCAAAAGAGGCACAATACACCTCATTGGCCGAAAATATCGAGCGAAGCGATCTTTATGCATTCTACCAGGCCAAAACAATCCGGGCGGCGGTTGCGCGGACGGCGATCGACAGCGCCCGGATCGGAACATCTGAGGCGGCGCGAACGGAGGAGTGGGGGAAGCAGATCGACAGCTGGCAGCAAGCGGCCGACACGCTCGATTCCGATCCGAAAAGCAACGAAGGCCGAAAGGAGCTGCTGGGAAAGGCGCGCGCGATCGAGGCCGACCGCGATCGAGAGATCAGCACCTACCATGATTTCGAATTTGGCTCTGCCGCGCTTCAGCTCGCGATCGTCATGGCTTCCGCCTCGGTGATTACCGAGATCGCTATACTTGAGGTTGTAGCGCTTGTCCTGGGGCTGATCGGGGTCGGTCTCGCGGCTTTCGCTTTCATCGCTCCTACCGCCCTGCCGCTATAATTCCGCTTCAGAATCCGCCAGCCTAGGGACGCACTTCCCCCTCTACACCCGTGTCTCTGCCAGTCAACGTCCTGGTTAAGTCGAGCATTTCAGCTACCTCAGAGCTGAGACGAGGGTTGTTAACTCGGGCCGCCGTGGTACAACGTACGCCGATTGTGAGGGATTCTGGATTACCCCTATGGGGGTGACCGAGTGTTGACAAACCCAAGAGGGAGAGGTTTGCGATGACCGACACGGCGACGATCCCGACGACTGAAAGACTGAGTCTGAAAGAGGGGTCCCTCAAAGCCAAAAAAATCGGCAAGTTGCCGCCTGAGCAGCGCAGATGGTCGGACAATGTCTTGCGGGTATTGAAGTTACCCAGCAAGGGGTCGCAGGGTCGCATTCTGGCGGGTGCGATTTCAACGACCGAGCAGATGCGGCAGGACAACAGCCCTGACCTCGAGAGGGCGGAGCAACTCTGCAAGGTCGTGATCGATGCTGGTACGCCGCCCTGGAAGGATACAAAGAAGGCCATGGCGGCGGGTTCGGCGAAAGTCGAGTTGGACTTGCTGAGCCTCCCCCCGGATGAATGCGAGCTCGAGCCGCTCGATGGCAGCGACGGGAACGTAAACTCGGCCTATTGGATCAATCGGAAGGACCCCGACGGTGTCACGCGGCGGTCGTTTCTCTGCAAGCCGGCGAGCAAGAAGTCGGACGTGCTGGGCGTGCCGAATGGTGGCGAGGTCGTACGCGAGGCGCTGGCGGGGCGCGTGGCGCAGCTTTTGGCGAAGCAGACCGGTGTCGATATCGACATGCCCGAAACGCATGTCGTAAGCGTCGGATCGGACAAGCTGCCTGAAGACTCGCGGTCGCCGGACGGCGGTCCTCTGACCTGCTCGGTGCAGGAAGCACGGTCCAATTCCGGAGCACTGAAGAAACTCAATTCCCTGGCCATGGCCTCGATCGATGCCGAGCAGATCGCCGGCCTGGCGATTTTCGATACAATCACGCTGAACACCGATCGTCATGCCGGCAACGTTTTGATCGGCGATCAAGGGAATCTCATCCCGATCGATCACGGCGGCAGCATGCCGAACCCGGTGGGGCTGATAGATCCCGATAATCCCGACGGAGGGACCGAGGATACCGGTATCGAGCGTATCGGCAATACGCTGGGTGGGCCGCATAATGCCCTGCTTCGGTTACCGAATGCGCATGCCCCGATGAGCGCCAAGACCCTGAAGCGCCTGAAAGGCCTGGACCCTGACGCCATGGCAAAGGAGATGGCCAAGGATCGCGACGAGATCGCCGCGGAACATCCGAGCATGACGGGGCTGGTGAGCGACGCGGCGATCGAATGCTCGCGCCGCTCCGCGATGTTCATGAAAATGGCCGCTTCCAATAAGCCGCCGCTGTCGCCCGCCGCGGTGCAGGTGGCACTCGGCAGCAATGCGAAGGAGTTGCTTGACCCTGAGGTCGACGATAAGGAGTTCCGGAAGCGCGCAAAGGTGATCCTGACTCGTACGGCGCGCAACAAGGATACAATCAAACAGGTCTGCACCGCGTCCGACGGCGAGTACGCTGAACTGTGCGCCCAGGTACAGGCGCTCGGCTGGAAAGTGGATGGGCGGAACGACGCACCGACGGGCGGCATCGTCGATCCGCTCATACTGACCACGATCATCGGTCGCACGCCGCCCATCAAATTCGTTCAGCCCGTGCTGGAGGACCTGATGCAATTGCAGGTCGGCAGCGAGGAAAGAAGAGCGGCAATTAGGCGGAACAAGGCCGCACAGGAAAGGGCCGCGGAAGACAATGCGCGGCTGCTGGCGGAAATGCGTGCGAATCCGATAGACCCCAAGGGAGCCGACGCGGCGATGCTCAAGGTGAAGAAGGCGGCGGTGGCGAAATATATCCCACTGTTGCCGGACTCTATGAAGGCCGCATCGACGAATCAGGTGCGGACGATTATGTCGCGGCCCGCCGCCGACCAGCTGCATGATTTTTCCCGCCTGCTCGATTCGGTGACGATGAATGTTCGCAACCATCTGCAGACGCGCTTGGCCGCGGCCGAGAACGGGGACCAGATCGTGGATCCTATCGACGTTCGCTTCGCCAACGGGTACTTGGACAATGGTAACTTTACGGCGGCAGCGGACGGGATCAGCGAGATCGAGGAAAAAATAAAGAAAGGGTCATACCCAAAGCGAACATGATCGCCGCATATCGATCCTGATACCGCGCACGAATAGCGGGAAGTCACCCCAAGCACACGGGAGAGAACGCGATGGAACACGGGCCCAAGGCCGCGAAAAGCTTCGCGAAACTGATCAAGCAGACGGCGCCTAAGAACGGCAAGCCGGGCAAGAACCGGTCCCTCGTCATCGGGAACACCCCGAAACAGCCGGTCGTCCTGGTCTCGGTGAAGAAGCCGACCAGCGCGTTGGCCGAGCTTAAGACCATGTCGAAGGACTTAGGCCCGTTCACACCGGTCGCGATCGGCAAGGCCATCTTTGAAAACGGCGAGATTCACGTCAAAGTGCTCAAGGATGCCAACGAAGCGGCCGTCAAAAAAGCGTTCCTTGGATATTTCAAGCTCTATAAGCTTTCTCCACCCAGCAACACGATCAGGTTGTTGTGGCAGCCGGATGACTTGGCTGCGATCGAGTTCGAGGAAGATCCGGAGGATACCGGCGAAGACGAAGATGAGACCGGCGAAGGTGAGACGGATGAGGCGGACGGCAGCGACGATGCCGGCGATCCTGATTCTGACCAGGCTGATGCCGAGGACGAAGGGGATGAAGAGGATGCGGAGGACGAGCGCGCCGAGGAGCTGGAACGCCGGATCGAAACGGCTACCGCTCAACTGAAAAAGATTGCGGGCCTGCTCGCCGCGCATCCCGAGATGCGGCAGGCTCTTGTCACCGCGACAAAAAGCCTGAGCGATGCCCGGGCGCGACTGAGTGCGGGTGCCGTGGACGAGGCCGATTCACTCATCCATGCAGCTCAGGGCGCCATGGCCGAAGCGGCGCATTTGGTCAGGGGTGGCGGCACCGCGCCGAACACCAGCACCGTGACTGAAGACAGTGTGACGCACGAAGAAGATGAGACCGAAGAGGAAGATGCGGAAGAAGACGCACCGCCCCCGACGCTGAAGCAACCGACGAAGCCGCTGCTGCCGATCTGGGTAGAAGCCAAAGACGAAGCGGATGCCGAGATCGGCAAGCTGCAGGACAGGCTGCGGGAAACCGAGGACGAAGATCTGACGCAGATCGCCGACTACGGCCTTTATGGGGCCACGACGGGCCAAGGCGTCAAGCTGATGGCGGCGTTGCGCGACGCCGATAGCACGAAAAGCCCGGACGCGCTGCGAAAGCTGCTCGCCGCAGTCGAGGATTATGAGGACTATATGGACGGGGCCGGGTCGGAACTGTTCGACCTCATCGAGCAGAACGACTTCAGGAGCGTCCCGCTTCGCGCCATTCTGCGCCCGGCATTGGACGCCATCACCAAGCAGTTGGTCGACTGACCTATCCTGCCGCTGCTCCAGCGCGTCCGTCGCAAGTCCCGCCTGTGAAGCTCCGGTCGGGAAGCGATAGCCGTCGTGTGCGCTCGCGACGTAACCAATTCGCTGACAGCTTTCATTTTGATATAATTTTCACTAAGTATTGAAGTGCTTTGTAATAGGTCGGTTGTAATAGACGAATTGTAGTACGGGCAAGGAATCCAGCTTTACTGACAAGGCTCTAGATCGTATTGTACGGCGTTTCGTCTTCGAGCGCGCAGGAAGTCTGTCTTTTCTGCCGTTGATCACCACTGTGTACGCAATTTCCTGATTTCGAGGCCAGCCATGTCCGATCCGGTCAAAGACAAATGGATGACCGATGCTTTCGGGATTGACTGGACCGTGAGATCAAGCTTCGGCGTGGACCGGACGGCCGCGCAGCCAGCCCACGCTGACGAAAGCGGGACCAATTATGCGCGCATGCCGAGCGTCGATGGGGCAACGCGAGGGGTGGAATCTGTGACGAATGCCGCGCCGTCGCAGGCCTCAGGCGAGCCCTATGTTTCGTTCGGTGATATGATATCCGGGGACGCCGGCTCCGCGCGTGACGAAGAGGTGGACTTGCCCATGGCGGCTGCGAATCGCACAGCGACCGAGGGCGCGCCGTCGCAGGCCGCAGGAGAACCCTACGAGATGCTCGGTGATCTGATAGCCGAGCACGCCGGCGCGGCGGTTAACGAGGAGGTGGCGCCGTTGCCCGTTGGGTCGCCCGCGGGGTCAGTTGCTGCCGACAAACGAAAGGTGACTCCGGAAAAGATAAAGCAATTGAATGCGGTACGGGCGTCGCAGATCGAAAGACTGAGGGAAGGGAATCGCGAATCCAATCGCGAGATAAACCCTGACGGAAACCCGGACGAAGGTTTGGAGGATTTGCTCGCCGAGAAGCTCCCAGGTAGGTTTCCGAAGGTCCAGACCAATCCCAAATCCGCTACCGGGCTAAAACCCAAACCGGTGGGTGCTGAGTATGCTGGCGAGCATAATGAATTGGGAGCGTGGCGGGCGGGGAACCCTGACCTAGCAGATTTCACGCGGATAACGACGGCCCTCTCTTCCGACGAGGAACGGGCGGCCAACACGCTGAAACAAGACAGCCGCGGTCGGTTCAAGAAAGGGAGCGGGGAAAAACTACCCGCAAATAAAGGGGTTGGCTACGCACAGTCCCCGGAAACCGGAGACATCGTCACTTTTACAGAGGGCAAGGTAACCGCTGTTACCACCGGCAGACACGGGAAGACGACTAGCAAGCAAATCAATAGCAGCCAAATCGCTCAGGCTGTGAAGAATGAGAAGACACGCGTCGAACTCACGCATCATTCGAGTGCCTTGGGCGGTGATGCGGTTCTTGACGAGCAAGGCCAGCCGAAGCTGGACTCGGAAGGACGACCGATCATGCGCTCCCGAGAAGCGGCCTCCGCCGGCATAATGAGGTTCGATAAATCTGGAAGAATTACAAACATAAGCAATGTAAGCGGCCACTATAAGCCCGAAATCGATTATCTAATGCAGGCCGTTGAACATTTGATGAAGCAAGGTGCCTTTTTCGAGGACAAGATTACTGACGCCCAGGGAAGCAGACTGAAATCTACGAGCGATAATGCCAAGCTCTATAAGGCTGTCCAAGAGAAACTAAAGACTGTTCCAGAACTTTCCAAGCAAGTCGGCAATCTTCAGAACAAAATGAAATATGTGCAGGACAGCGAGGAGCTGACGAGCATCGAAGACGAAATCAATTCGATCAAGGCACAGCTCAATGCTATCGCCGACGCGATGTCCATTCTCAGGGCGCTGGGAATCGGTCCAACCCAGAGAATTCGACAGGACGCGACTGCCAGCTTTTTGAATATTGATGCCAAGACGGCTGGAAGACAAGTTCATCTGGATGGAGGAGATAAGAATAAGTTGAAGACGATGGAAGTCGGCGAATTCCTGAAAACCGGTGGCGGCGATATGGAGCAAGCAGCCGCGAAATCGGAGATGCTGGCGGAGATTGCCGCGCCCAGGGTTCAAACACGCCAGGAGGCGGCGAATAAAGCCGAAGCGCTCTATGGCGTGGAACTCCAGCAGGAAGAGAAGCTGAAAAGAAATATGAATCTCGACGATCCGGACATCGAGGACGGCGAAAGAAAAGAAATAGATAAGAATCGGAAGATCAGGGCTGAGACGGCTCAGCGGGAGAAAGAGAAAAGAGCCCGCGAGGGAATCGCGGAGCCAGAAGTGGCGGTGCGTCGACCGGATGGGGGCGACTATGAAGCCGAGCCCCGCCCCTTGCCGACGAAAGAAGAGATTGCCAGTGCCCTCGCGGCTCTGCGACCCGCCAAAAAGGCCGGGGCAGCCAGGGGCAACGCCGCCGGCGCGAAGGCGGCTGCGCCCGGCAATTCCGATTCCGTTCCTCTCGAGGGCCTGGAGTCCTATGCTACAGTCGAGGGCGCGCCCGAAAAGACGAAGCCGGTATCCAGGAAGAAAGGCCGAGCTAATCGGCGCCCGGCCGCTGTTGGCGTGGAATCCTACAGCATCCCGATCTCGAACGCGTCGAAAAGCTAGTGGGCAGCAGATAGATGTGGTGGCTGCCACATCCGGTCCAGGAGCCGATCAGCTATGGTACCGTCATGCACGACCGAGCAACGGAAAACTGCCCTCCGGCTGCGATGGCTGCATGCGTTAGTGCGGATGCGCACGAGCTCAGCCTGGAGCGTGTCTCCAATGCCGCCAACATTCGCCTCCACAATCCGTCCGGGTATCGTATCATAGAGTAAGACGGAGGATCGGCGGCGATTGAAGGGGGTTAATCAATGAAGCCTGCAGGGTTAGGCGCCATGATCTTGTCGGCAGTGCTGGTTTCGGCGACGGGCTCTGCCCAAGGCGGGGCCGGGCTGGCGCTCGTCATTGGCAATACGAATTATACCGGACTCCCCGCGCTGCCGGCCTGCGGCGCCTCGGCAAGCCTTATCGGCGCGCGGCTGCGCGCGGCGGGATACGAAGTCGACATCAGGAACGATCTTTCGAACGGAGCCATGGATGGAGCGGTTGCCGGCTTCGCGCGGGCCCTTGCGGCGCGCCCGGCAGGTCCGGCCATTGTTTATGTTTGCGCCTATGGTGGCGCACTCAACGGCAAGGACTTCGTGCTACCGGTTTCGGCCGCGCTGGCCCGTCCTTCGGATCTGCTGACCGAGGGGGTAATCGCGCGGAGCTTCGCTTCGGTGGCAACCGGCGCCGCCCATTCGCCGGTCGTCGTCGCGCTTGATCTAGTTCGGGACCCGGCCGGCTCGCTCGCCGCACCCACCGGTGCGTTGGCCCGTGAGACTCTACCGGAGGCCTTGGCGCTGGCGATCGCGGTGGAGTCGAAGCCCCCGTCCGCAGCCACGAATTTCGCGACCGCCTTTGCCCAGGCGCTGTCCGCGCCGAAAGTCGAAGATTCCGGCTTTCTGGCGAAAGTTGCGGCCAGCCTGCCGTCGGACGGAGTGACAACTGTGGCCGGCGTCAGGGATACGACGATTGGCGGTGCGCTGGTCGGGGCCGCGCCCCCGGCGGCCGAACCGCCGGCGCCACCGGTTACTGCCGGCGAGGCGCCGTCGCAACTGCCCGACGACAACGCCATGACCGAAGCAGACCGCAAGCGGGTCCAGGCGGCACTGGCGCTTCTGGGCTATTATGACGGCCGGATCGACGGAATTTTCGGCGCGGATTCACGCGCCGCAATCCGCCGCTGGCAGCACGAGCAGGGCGTCGACATGACCGGCCACCTGACGACCGCAGAAGCGACCCGCCTGGTCGCGGATAAGCATTAGAACGGCAGGAGCGGACCGATGGGAATCAAGGCTAAATTCAACATCGCGATGCTGCTCGCCTTCGGCGTCGGCCTGCTGCTGGCGGGTGCGATCTCTTATACCATCTTGCGCGAAAACGCCCGCCAGGAGGTGCTTCAACAGGCTGCCCTGATGATCTCGGAGGCGACGGCGGCGCGCGATTACACCGCGGACGAGGTCGGGCCTCTGCTGGGCGAGCAGACGAAAATTCGGTTCCTGCCGCAAAGTATTCCCTTCTGGGCGGCGCAGACCACCTTCCGGTCGGTCCATAAGCAGTTTCCTGAGTATTCTTACAAGGAAGCCGCGCTGAACCCGACCAACCCGGCCGACCGGGCGACCGACTGGGAGGCCGACATCATCGACGACTTCAAGCAGAACGCCGCGCTCACCGAATTGACGACGGTCCGTGAAGGCACGCCGGCCGGCGCGGTCCTGGTGGTTTCTCGCCCGGTCCGGCTCCAGGAAAAAGATTGTCTCAGCTGCCATTCCGTCCCCGCCGCGGCGCCGGCCTCCATGGTCGATCTGTACGGACCGAACAATGGCTTCGGCTGGAAACTCGGCGACGTCATCGGCGCCCAGATCGTGACCGTTCCGATGCGCGTTGCGCTCGAGCGGGCGAACCGGACGTTCGCGGCTTTCATTGCCGGGCTGGCGATCGTCTTCGCCCTGATGCTCGTGCTGGTGAATCTGCTGCTGCATTACAGCATCGTGAAGCCGATCCGGAACATTGCCGCGATGGCGGCCGACGTCAGCCTCGGGAACATGGAGGCGCCGGAGCTCGAACCGAAAGGCAAGGATGAAGTGGCCCAGTTGACCGAGGCGTTCAACCGCATGCGGCGCAGCCTGGCCAATGCGATGAGGATGCTGTCAGACTGAGCACTGCCCAACCACCGGCGCTGCCCAAAACGATCGGCCGCTACCGAATCGAGGCGGTGCTCGGTCGCGGCGCCATGGGAATTGTCTACAAGGCGCACGACCCCGAAATCGACCGGCCGGTCGCCATCAAGCTCGTTCTCGCCGACTTGCTGGAGGCTCAGGACCGCCAGGATTTCCTGGCGCGGTTCCGACGCGAGGCGCAGGCCGCGGGACGCTGCGTCCATGCCAACATCGTTACCGTCTACGACTTCGCCGTGCACGACGGCAGCCCCTTTATCGCCATGGAGTTCGTCAACGGACCAAGTCTCGCACAGCAGCTGGCCGGCGGGGTTCGCTTCACACTCGAGCAATCGGCGCTGATGATTGATCAGGTTCTGGCGGCGTTGGGAAGCGCCCACGCCCTTGGCGTCGTGCATCGCGACATCAAGCCGGCGAATATCCTGCTGACGCCCGATCTCAGGGTGAAGGTGACGGATTTCGGCATCGCACGCATGGATCGGTCGGAACTGACGCAAAGCCGTACCGTCCTCGGCACGCTGAGCTATATGTCGCCGGAGCAATGCCGCGGCGATCAGGTGGACCGGCGTGCGGACCTTTTTGCGGCGACCTGCACCCTGCATGAGCTGGTCCTCAATCAGCGACCTTTCGCCGGGCGCAGCGAAGGCGAGGTGATCAACCGCCTGCTCAATGAGCCGCCGGCCGGTCTGAGCGATCCAGGCCTGTGTTCGGCGTTGCGCGACGTGATCGCGCGCGGGCTCGCCAAAAAGCCGGACGAGCGATTTGCCTCGGCCGAGGAGATGGCGCTTGCGCTGCGGCGCGCGACGGCGGCGGCGGCGGACGAGGATCGCACGATCATCGGCCCTCCGCTCCGACCGTCGCCGCAAATCGCGCAGCCGGTACCGGAATTCGAGCCGGACCTGCTGGCGACCTTGCAACGGAAGCTGACGCCGTATGTCGGGCCCATTGCCGGACGCCTCGTCCAGTCGGCCGCGCGCAAGGCTTCGAGTGTTGACACCCTGTTCGATACGCTGGCTGGGGGGATCGATCGGCAGGCCGAGCGTGACCGCTTCCTGCGCGAGGTGGCCGACGCTGTTCCGACGGGGAGCCGGACCGCAGCCCCCGGCCGTGAGGCAGCCGGCTCGAGTACCACCCGCCCGGGGGATCGCGGCACGACACCCCCTGTCGCTGCCGTATCGATCCCGCCCGAAGCGGTCGCGCTGGCGCAGCGCGAACTGACCCGCATCCTGGGACCGATCGCAGCGGTGCTGGTGCGTCGGACGCTTCCGGGTGCCGTTTCGATTGAGGATCTATGGCTCAAGCTGTCCGCCCATATCGATTCAGCCCGTGAACGCGACACATTCATGCGCGCAAAGCCGTGATCGGGGGGAACAGGTGTGTTCGGCCTAGCCGACCGCAGCCCACAGTGCCCGAGGGCTAGGGACCGACATTTAGTGCGCCACTGCCACCCGCAACCGCGGATCGCCGTGCGGGCCACGACCCAGCAAAACCGCCCCGCGTCCGACAATTGTAAGGACAAGATCGGAACCGGTCGTCACGCTCATCGCTCATTTGCTGTTGCTTCGGGCCGACGCGTAATATCGCGCCGCCATCTCGATTTCGACTGGCGTCATGCGACGGGCAATGTTGCGCATCTGCTGGCTGATGTCGTTGCGACGCGTTCCGTCGGCGAAGGCGATCAGCTGGCTGCGGATATAGTTCGCCGATCCCCCATCGAGGCGGGGCGCGCCGGGCTTGACGTCGAGCCCGCCGTGGCACGCGCCGCAAGGCGCGATATTGCGCATCGGCGCGCCCGATGCGACGATTTCAGGAGCCCGATCGGCGGCGCTGGAGGCGGCTGGGGGCAGGTAGGAAAAATAGGCGGCGAGGTCGCGGATGTCGGCGGGATGAGGTTCGTTCGTGTTCACGGCGGCACGAGAACATAAAAAGAACAAAATGTCAAGCCCCCCATGCGGCACAAGCGGTCAGCCAAGCGCTCCCTATGGGATAGCCGGACTTGGGCCGGAAGCGGACATTCGACTCAGCGCGGGATTGGGCCGTTACCAAGCCCTTCTTCCCGTTTGGCCTTGGGCGCGCTCCTACACCACGTCATGAGACGCGATCCGCGACGGCATTTCGCGGCTGGTCAATGGCCTTTGACCCCCGTGACCTCCGCGCATACCTCCGCGACCCCCGCGTTAGAGTCTTCCTCGCGACGCACGGTGGCGCGGGTTTGCAGTGAGGATCACCGAGAGCTGATGACGGAAGGATCGGAACAGCGTTTCAGCCGTGAGTTCAAGCTGGCGGCGCTGGCGCGGATGGAAGCGGGCGAGGCGGTAGGCCGGGAAACGAGCGGCCTTGGCAAGCGCAACTGGGGCGAGCTGACGGCGCACATCGGCCGCTAATCCCAGCGCTCGACGACCGACGGGGGCAGGCTGACCCACGGATGGCGCCGCGTGCCGTAGACCGAGAAGGTCGCCCGCGGAAAGCCAGGATCCGCGAAGGCGCCGACCGCAACCGCGACGATGCCTTCGCCTCCGGAGCGGTCCCAACAGACGGTCGAGCCGCAATCCGGGCAGAAGCGGAACCGCGCGTGCCCGCCTTCGTCGCCGATCCGGACATATTCGGCCGCCCGCCCGGCGATCACCAGCTGCTCCTGTCGGAACCGCGCCTGGATGCCAATGCGCTGCCGGTTCGTTGCTGGCAAGCGAGGCAATGGCACATCGAAACCCGGATCGGCTCGCCCGTGCAGTCGACAGTAAGCTGGCCGCACGAGCAGGATGCGCGTCGGGTGGTCATCGGCAGCCTCCTCCGGAAGCCGGGTGAGCTGCATAGGGGCGACGACGGCCATATCGCGATTTCCTGTGGCCTCGCCGACCAGGCCCATGTGCCTCTCTCGCTCAGTTGTCCAGGAAGGTTCGGCAATGGGCGACGAACAGGCCGGGGTACTGGAACAGCGCGCCGTGGCCCGAGTCCGGGTAGAGGATAAGCTGCGCGTTCTTCATCGCCTTGAACAGGTTGTAGGCATTGATGCTGGGGAACATGGTGTCGTCGCTGCCGTGCACGATGAGCGCGGGTTGCGCTATGGCGCGGAGAGTCGCGTCGCCCTCGTCCCTGCGCGTGCACCAGCCGATG
>CAZVYC010000030.1:0-30533 GCA_964631425.1 uncultured Rhodospirillales bacterium | reverse complement strand
GACGCCGATCGTCCGCATGCCGGTCGGTAGCTGAGAGTGTCTCCAGCTGGCACCGACCGGATCGCCTTTGACCCATTGAGAGACCGTTTCGGTGCCCGCAGGATCGACACCGAGAGCACGCGCACCTTCTGTAGTCAGTGCGTACCCGTTTGAGGTCTCGATGACGCCGATATCCTGCATATTCGCGGGCAACTCGTTTCGAACCGCTTCCGCGACGGTTGAGTTGCCAGACACCCATTGGGCTAGAGTTACGCTTCCTATAGACTGCCCAGTGCCCAGAACATCAATACTTTCCGCATTGGCATATTGTAGGAGATCTTGAACGCCAGTCGATACTTTATAGCCACCGATACCTATTTTCGCTGCAGTAATATTTACACTGTTGGCCACCGCATATGCAATTACATCTTCGATCTGACTAGATGTTTGAAGTGAAACAAATTTAGCCGCATTTCCTCCCAATTGCGCCTGGAGAGCATTCACAGACGCCATCTGATTAGCATTATTCTCTAAATAACTATCTATATTGTTATAGAATCTTCCATTAATCTCATTGACCTGATCTTCAGTCATATTTAAAATGTAGTTTGTAAATAGATCGCCGTTTATTAGGCCAACTTTTAAAGCATTGTCAAAGTTTGTAACCTCCATCGCGAGCCGTTGTATCGCAGCCTGATCACCGCCGACTGCGGCCCCATAATCACTTGAATTCATCAGAAAGTTGAGGAAATCGCGGATAGGCAGCTGATAAGAATCGACTGGGCCGCCTGAATGAGGGCTAATACCGATACCCGCTGCGAGGCCTACATCTGAAGGGAGATAAATTCTATTATTTATTGAATTAATGTCAAATAACCTGTTCTCCTCAAGAAGTTGTATAACACCGGAACTTTCGAATGTTCTTGAGATAAGATGATGATCCTGAAGAGCTACTGACATGTTCCCCCCAAACTAAAAATTTGAAAGGTCGCGAAACGCCACCCCGTGAATCTCGGCTCGCCTACACGACAGCTTCATTAACTCGTCACATACAACTGCGGCAGTCAAATATTTCAAGCGAAAAATATGTACATCCTGTATTATCTTTTGCTTGAAAACCAATCTTCCCCCTCCCATAAAGTTATATATTTTGTTGCCGTTCGGCTCGACCTTGATTTTAATCACGGACTTCTCTTCATCCACCGCATCAAGAACCCGCAAAACATCACACAACCAATACCGACCCTCAATCATGGGCCTCGACTCAATATCGCATTCGAGAAATGCACAACCATTCCTATCTACGCCTTCCAGGACGCTTTTCATGCGATCAGAGACAAGCCAATAGCTATGAAACACCTCTATATCTCTGACAGATCGGCCCAGTTTCTTGTCAAACAGAAAAACCGGACGCTCCGGATAATTAGGAAATCCGCGCGAACCAATTTCAGGGCCCAGAGGTATACGCTTATCTTGAAGCAAGACATCCTTATTAAGCAGTTTCACGCCAAGGGGGCGCGTAACACGTATATTTGGCATAATCTCAAAGTATTTATTCTGTTCCTCTTTCATATTCGATCCGTCAATCATTTGATTTCTCTACCGGAGCGATTAACACAGGCAATCCTGAAAAACGAGCCGACATCGAATGACACACTTTGATGCGTTCGCTTTGTGAGATCCCGACTGTATCTCCGTCACGAACCACGTCGCCCCGCTCGACGAGATAGGTGGCAAGCCCTACCGCACGCTCGACGATGTAGCGGGTGCCCGCACGGCTCGGCGGGACCTCAATTTCCCGACCGACGAAAGCGCGCAGCCCGTGCGTCAGAAGGCCAACAAGGCCATTCTCCTGGAAGGGATGGAAGCCCATCCAAAGCGAGCAAGGATAACAGGGATAAGGCGCGAAGGCATTCGGTCCACTTTCGATATAGCTTCTGGCGGGATAGACAACCTGCGAGTCCCACACAACAGCTGTGCTCCCAGGAATGGATGCTGCAACAGCTCCAGTCACGGCAGTGATAATGCGGGCTATCTCCACGCGATTTCCATGTGGCCGCATGGCGGAAACGATAATGTGAGCTCGATGCCGCTGGCAGATGATAGCAGCATCGGGCCAGTGGACTCGCGCTCGCCCTGCCAATTGCTGCCACCCTTCCGGAGCCGGGGCATCGATACTGAGAAGAGCAACCATCTCCCTGCCGCATTGCACGAACGGAACCTTTGAAGGTATGCCGCCGAACAGTGCGAAGGGTTTGTCCGGGTATCTCGCCCTGAGAGCACTTACTACGTCGCTGGTGTCTATTTTGGCAGGGCCATCCAGCAGTATTATTGCCATCGGGCTTGTCATTATTTCGATCTCATGCCTGGAGATCCTCGGCGGTAATGCGGGCCTGTCCGACCCCAAGCCGGCGGGTGAGCTTGCCCGGATTGGCCGGAATACCCAGATACCGACCGACTAGGCAAAGAGCCGCCAGGCTGTTATCCGACGCTCCGGAATTGCCGACCCTTTGAGTCATTCTTAGTCCTGATGGTATTTTTGTCTACCTTAGCAAAGGGCTTCCCTGCGTTCAATGGAATTTCTCATGTCTAGAATGTGTTTTTAACATAGACCCGGCCTATTTTCTCTTACAATTCACGACACCACACTTACATTACCTAAAATTTATGCAAAACTATTTTAACCTGCTCAATGAAGCTGCATTTTCACTTTAGAATTTTCCTGCCAACCTAAACCACCCCGGCCTGTGGCTACTGGCATCGGCTCTTGCCGGTTTCGAAGCATCTCATCCGACCAGGGCGCTTGCACGGCGTTCCCACAGGGGCTGCGGACATCGGGCGCCAGTGGCGGGACCAAGCACGCCATGGCATTTCAACGAACCGGTAGGTCAGCTGCGCGACCGCGAGCACAAGCCCGACCGTCACGGCCACGGCCGCCGCGCCGACGAGAGGCGTGAGCGCGAGGATGGGCTGGTGGCCCGGCACGGGAATATCGGGGGCATGGGTGGCGAGGCGCAGCACACCCTTCACCACCCAGATCACCGCCTCCTGCGCCATGTAAAGCGAATAGGAAATCGTGCCGAGCCAGCGAAGCGGCGCAAGGTGGAGAAGCCGGAGCGGTCCGGCAGCCGGCGCCAGCCCGACCAGGAAGATCATGCCGCCCGCAAGCGGGAAAACGGCGATGGGCATGAAGGCGGCATGGCGGATCGCCAGAAACCCCGCGAACAGCCCGATCGCCGCAGCAGCCAGGCCGGCGACGAGCCTGGCACGAGCCGCGACGTGAACGGAATTCCGCACGTGCCCGGCGAGGGCGCAGATCACGACGCCCAGGAAAAAGCCCGCGGTGCAGGGCAGGATTCCGAAATCGCTCGAGAAGGCGACCTGCCCCTTGCCCAGCCATGCGAGCAATGCCAGCGAGGCCGCGCTGAGCGCCAGCGAGACCGCGACGACCGTTCTGCGCGACCGGATTGCGAGCAGGAGGGCGGCAAAGAGAACATAGGCTGCGAACTCGACGCTGATGCTCCAGGACGGGCCGTTGAAGGTGAGCGTGCGGGTCGTGTGCAGCCCCTGGAGCAGGAGCAGGTTCGCAAGAAAGCTCCAGGGGTTGTTCTCTTCCAGCACCGGATGATTGGCGACCTGGCCATAACGACTCTGCGCCAGGAATTTCGCCGCCTCGATCAGGGCGAAGACGATCAGGAAAAGGAAATGGACGGGATAGACGCGCCAGAAGCGAAGCCGCAGGAACCGGCGCGCTTCGCGGAAAGTCCCGATCTTTCCCAGATAGGCATGGAAGATCACGAACCCCGATAGCACGAAGAACAAATCCACCATCAGGTAGCTGTTGCGGACGTATGGCACGCTGTAGAGCGGGCTCGTCCAGGTCATGTGGAAGAACACGACCGATAGAGCGGCCAAGCCGCGCAGGCTGTCCAACGCCACGTAGTGCGGGCGGGCGGTCGCCGATGCCGCGATCGGCCCGACAGCACGAATGTGCAGCTCTGTCCCCGGCATCTCCCGCGGTCCCGCCAGCTCTCGCGCCCGCAAGATACCCTCGGCAGGGGTGCCGTTCACTAAACAAATTTTGCGAAGGCGACGGAATATCCCGGCGGCCTGATTCGTCTGAGGTGGAGTACTCCACGGAGACCCACGAATGTCGAGACTGGTACAACTGTCGGCCTGCGCCGCGTTCACGGCAACCTGGACAGTGCTCCTGGCCGGCTTCGCCGGCGCGACGGCCCCAGGCAACCCCACGAACGGCGCCACGATCTTCCAGCAATGTACCGCCTGCCATTCACCGCAGAAGGGCGTGAACCTGGTCGGGCCAAGCCTTTACGGCATCGTCGGCCGCCCGGCCGGAAGCATCGCCGGCTACAGCTACTCCCCCGCCATACAGGAGGCCGCGAACAAAGGCTTGATCTGGACGGAAGAGAACATCACCGCCTATCTGCAGAACCCCCATAAGTTCCTGGACGATTTCGCCGGCGATCCCGGTGCGCGCAACAAGATGCCCTTCTCGCTCTCCGACCTGCAGCAGCGCCAGGACGTCGTAGCCTACATCAAGTCGCTGGGCGGAGGAGGCTGAGCTTGCGGCCCCAGGTCAGGATAGCCGGTTCCCTGGTCATCCTGGCCGCGCTGGTCTTGATCGGCCTAACGCTGGGCGGCCGGTCCGCGAAAGACGCTGACCCACACCTGGCCGCCATCCGCGAGCAGATGGAACGGATCCACAGCGGTAAGGTGGACGACGCCATGATGAAGGCGATCGAGGCGGACGTCGTTCAGCTTCATCAGGGTGTTGCCGAGGACAAGGGCGACCAGCGTCAGTTCCTGCAGGTGGTGGCCTACTTGGAGCTACCGGACAGGCCGAGCCGTCACCCCCACCTAACCTCCCCCATCAAGGGGGAGGGATATGAAAAGGGCAGTATGGACGAAGCCCTCCCCCTCGATGGGGGAGGGTTGGGTGGGGGTGATGTCGACGCTGGCGTGACGTCGCCGGAAAAAGCTCGCGGAGCGCCGAAGCTGGCGATGCCGGTCGCGGACCGTTCGAATGCAGACAGCGGGACCGCCGACAACCGAACCTATGTCGGGCAAAAGACATGCGAGAGTTGCCATCAGCAGGAAGGGACGAACTGGACGCACACGATCCACGCCAAGATCTTCAACCTGCACCCGCGCGACGGCCTGGAAGCACAGAATTGCGAGGCGTGTCACGGCCCCGGTTCCGAGCACATCAAGAACCCAGCCGATCTCACGACGATCATCAGCTTCTCGGGCAACAGCAAGACACCGGTGCCCCAGCAGAACGCGCAGTGCCTCACCTGCCATAAAGGCGGGCAGCGCATCTTCTGGCACGACTCGGTCCACGAGACGAACAACGTAGCCTGCAGCGACTGCCACAACCCGATGACGAATTTCGGCTCGCACGGGCTGACCGCGCGGGAATCGGTCAACCAGACTTGTTTCCAATGCCACAAGGAGCAGCGCGCGGAATTCGCCAAGCGGTCCCATATGCCGCTGCTCGAAGGCAAGATCGCCTGCGTCGATTGCCACAACCCGCACGGCTCGACGACCGCGCCCTTGCTCAAGGCCGATAGCGTCAACGAGCTCTGTTATTCCTGCCATGCCGAGAAGCGTGGGCCGTTCCTGTTCGAGCACGCGCCGGTGCGCGAGAGCTGCCTCAACTGCCATGCGCCGCATGGCTCGAATTTCGAGAACCTGCTGACGACGCCCCGTCCGGTTCTCTGCCAGCAATGCCATTCGCAGTCCGGTCATCCGTCGCAGCTTCTGACTGCGGGCAACTTGCCCCGCGGACCGATGCCGGACCCGAGGCTGATCGCCACCAGCTGCTCGACCTGCCACGTCAACATCCATGGATCGAATGATCCATCGGGCCCGCGGTTCGAACGATGAGCGGCGGACGGGCGCTCCAGCTTGGAAGAGACAGCGGCATGGGCATGCGGTGGCTGGTCGCCGCCGCCCTGCTGGAGGCCATGACGGTCCCCGCCTCAGCCGATAGCAGCGTCACCGGATATGGCGGCCCGGGCAACGTACTCAATCCCACCGGCCAGCTGTTCGACCGGCCGCGGGACCCGGAAGGGCTGTCGCAATTGATCGAGGTCAACCGCACGCCCACGGGATTGCTCTATCCCATCCCGTTCCAGACGCCGGAGATGACACAAAGCACGCTCGACCCGGACTGGTGGACCACCGGCTGGATCGAGGCCGGCGGCATGGGCACGTTCGGCCACGACACGCGCTCCGCCCTGCTGAACGAGTACGGCGACTGGCGCAGCCAGCCGCTCGGCACGAGCCTCGGATTTCTGGCAGAGAACAGGAAGACTGCGCTTTATGTCTCGGCGCTTGGCCAGAATCTCGACCGGTCGGACCAGTATTACCAGCTGACGATCGGGCGCTACGGCGTCTTCAATTTCACGAGCTTCTTCGACTCGATTCCCCATGTTTACTCGACCACAGCCAAGTCGATCTGGGATGGCATCGGCAGCGGGAACCTGACCCTGCGCGACGGGCTGATACCCGCCCGCTCGACCGCGGCTGAGGTCTCGGCGCTGGCTGCCGCCGTGGGGCCAACCTCGCTCCGCGTCACGCGCGAGAAGGCCGGCATGTCCTTCACCTACACGCCCGACAGGGACCTCGAGATGGTCCTCAAGCTGTCGGATGAATGGCGCAACGGGACCCAGCCGATCAGCGCGACCTTCGGCTATCCGTTCCAGAACGGCGCGACCCAGCTGATCGAGCCAATCCGCTACCAGACGTTCGATGCTACCGGCGCGCTCCGCTACAAGCGGGACGATTTCCAGGCCAACCTGACGTATTCGGGCTCATTCTTCCGCAACGATGTCGCGGCCCTGACCTGGCAAAACCCGGGCCTGACCTCCAACACGGCGCCCGGCGCCTATATCCCGCCCGAAGGACGGCTGAGCCTTCCGCCCGACAACGAGTACCATACGGTTAAGGGCGACGTCGCGTGGGTGGTGTCACCCAAGATACGGTTGAGCGGCAGCCTGTCGTACAGCCTGATGCGGCAGGACGACAGCCTGCTGCCGCCGACGATCGGCACCGGCACGATCAGCGGCGTCGCAACGCCGATCAACCTCAATCAATGGAACACGACGGCGGCGCTGAGCCAGCCGCGCGCTAACGCGGCCATCAACCTGTTCAACGCTTTCGCGCAACTCCACTACACCGTCTCGCCGAAGCTCAACCTGACGTTCGAATTGCGCGACCGCAACGAGAACAATCTGACGAATTACGTCGCGTTCAACCCGACGACCGGCCAGTACGGCTATATCGCGATCGATGGGGGCTTGGCGCCCTTCATCCCCTCGCTGAGCGGCGTCTACGAGCCGGCCGTGCGGGGAAGCCTGACGCAAATCCGGAACATGCCGTTCCAGAACGACAACCTGCAGCTGACCGCGATGGCGGCCTACCGGATCGACAATCACCTGAAGCTGGATTTCTCGTACGCCAACAACATCATCGAGCACAGCGTGCGCGAAGTGCCGAACGCCGACGACAACATCGTGCGGCTGCAACTGGCCGCGACCGGCTACTCCTGGGGAACCGCCCGGGTGTCATATCAGTTCGCCAGGCGGACCGGCAGCGACTACGATTCCAACCCGTACACGCCCTACTATTCCTCTTCGCTGCCGAATTATCTACCGGCGACGCCCGCGGGCGACCCGCCCTTCGCGCTGGCGGACCTGCGCAAGTTCGACGTGGCCGACCGTAACGAGCACACGGTCCACGGCCAGAGCAACTTCATCGTCTCGCCGAAGATCGACCTGCAGCTGACCGGCGACGTCAAGATCGACGATTACGACGCCCAATACGGCCTGAGGTCGACCACGGCGTGGGACACGAATGTCTCGCTCAATTATCAGATGTCGCCGAGCACAACGTTCACCGGCTTCTTCACCTATCAGGATCAGAGCCGCGGCATTGCCAACATCAACGCGACCGGTACCGGCACCAGCGGGGTGGCCGGCAGCCCGGGCTATCCGCTGGCCAATAGCTGGGTCGAGACGGCAGGGTCGAGCGACTATGTCTTCGGATTCGAGGCGCAGCACAGTTGGGGCCGATGGCAACTCAGCGCGGACTACACTTACACGCATAGCGACACGGCCCTCACCTACAGCTATGCAAGCCCCGGCGCGTTCTTCAACCTTCTGACGCCGGCGCAGGCCGGCACTGCATTTCCCGACATCACTTTCGACACGCACGCGTTCGAAACGACTTTGCGCTGGCAATATTCGCCCGCGTTATCGTACCGGCTGTTCTATCGGTTCAGCTATCAGAACCTGATCGACTTCCACTATCAAGGGCTCACCGGCGGCGTCATCAACAACAATTATTATCTCGGCGTCGTACCGGAGAACTACACGGCGCACAGTCTCGGAATCTTCGTCCAATATGTCTTCTAGCCTTCAGCCGCCTCGCCGGCGTGCGTCACCGCTTGCGGAATACCGCCTCGCTGTAGTGTACGCCTTTCATGAGCCGGTTATCACGGTCGAACAGGACGTCGGGTGGCAGCAAGGCGGGTTCGATCTCCAGCACGACATCGAAGCCGGCAGCGATCCTGGTATCGCAGAATCGGAAATTGGTGGCCACCAGGCACAGGAGGCCGCCGGGCCTGAGGCAGCGGGCGAAATCCTCCACCATGCGTTCGAACGTTGCGAAATTGAGCACGGGGTCGCAGCGCTCCGCGCCGGACGCCGTCAGGTTACCGTTGCACAGCACCGCCAGGCAAAAGATCGCGTCATAGGACTGCGCCGCCTCTCCGGCCGTGGAGTCGCCGATAGCGAAGTCGGCGTTCGTGAGCCCGAAACGCCGTGCCCGCAACCGGCATTCGGCGACATTTCGCGGATCGATATCGATGCCCTTGATCCAGGCGGCCGGAAAATGGCGGCGCAGCGAAAACACTTCCTCGCCGACCGAGCAGCCGAACGACAGAAGCCGGCGGTCCGGGCCATCGCCCAGAGACTCACGCGCGAACGAGAAGAGCCATGGATAGCGGTCCGCCAAGGTGTGGTTGAAAGGCTGAAAGCGATTCGGCGAGACACGCCAGCGGCCGAACCGATGCCGCGCCCGAACGAAGGGGGATATGCTCGTAGTAACCATTTCAACCGCCCGGTGCTGCCACAGGGGAAACGCACAGCAGTCCATCACCACGGCATAACATTATATAGTAAAATAAAGCGCTTGATTGGAATAAGCGCGGCATTTGCGTCATGGGAAATCATGATCGCCGGTGGCGCGGCCGCAGCCGCCGTCCAACCGGCGCCCGCTGATATCGTCGCATTCCCGTTTGCCGCCTCCATAGCCGAGGCGTCGCAGCGTTTCCGCATCCCAGTGGCCTGGATTCGCGCAGTCATCTGCGCCGAAAGCTTCGGCGAGGTGCACGCGCGCTCGCTGAAGGGCGCCATGGGGCTGATGCAAATCATGCCCGAAACCTGGAACGGGCTGCGTCAGCGTTACGGTCTCGGCGTCGATCCCTATGACGCGCACGACAATATCATCGCCGGAACGGGTTATTTGCGCGAACTGCTGGACCGCTACGGCGCGCCTGCCTTCCTCGCGGCCTACAATGCGGGGCCCGTGCGGCTGGAGGCGTATCTGATCACCGGGCAGCAGCTGCCGCCTGAGACACGCTTCTATCTGGCTCGCCTGGTTTCGATCCTGGATGGCGGCACGCCGCACGACGGTGCCATCGCGGCCTCGATCGCCCGATCCCGAGCCTATGCGTCACCCTTCTTGCTCCCGACGGCGAAGCGACCTGCCGACAATCCGCCTGCACTCGTGCTCCCATCCGCCAATCCATCGAACCCGCGCTTCGCAGCGGGTTCGGCTGCCCTCACGCCGATATCGGGGGACATTTTCCCCTTCCGGTTGCGGGCATGGTGATCGAGAGCCGAAGCGCGCCGCGCCCGGCCATGGCACACCTTCCGGGCCAGCTGGAATGGATCGGGCCCGAGCCCCCGCCGCCCATCCTGGCCGTTATGGCCCAGGCATATGCGCCCGCCCTGGGCGAGGCGATCGCATTTCCCGGGCTGATCAATTCGCACGATCATCTCGCATTCAACTGCTACCCGCCGACCGGTGCGCCGCCCTATCAGGATTTCCTCGACTGGAGCCGCGACGTGCAGGAAAAGCGCAGCATGATCGC
Organism: uncultured Rhodospirillales bacterium; assembly: GCA_964631425.1. GTDB lineage: Bacteria > Pseudomonadota > Alphaproteobacteria > BOG-932 > Roseiterribacteraceae > BOG-932. The sequence continues at coordinate 20,374 of CAZVYC010000030.1, read as the reverse complement.
GCGGATCGAGACGATTCCCCGCGTCGTGCGCGTGCAATTCGGGGCGCTGAAGAACCTGCTCTGGGGCGTCACGGCGGTGGCCGATCATGGCGGCGGGGTGGCGCCCGGCGATAGCCCGATCGCGGTGCTGTCGCCTTACCAGGACCTGCACTCGCCTGAACTCGAGCATCCGCGCAGATGGCTGACCGGCCTGCGGCCGGTGGTGTTGCACCTCGCGGAAGGTATTTCGGCCGAAAGCCGGCAGCGAGCCCTGCGGTTTCTCAGATATAATTACTTCCGCCGACCCGTCGCCGGCGTCCATGGGGTCGGCCTGGAAGCGGGCGATTTTTCGCGGCTGAGCGCGTTCATCTGGTGTCCTGCCTCGAACCTCTTTCTGTTCGGACGGACCGCCGAGGTGGCGGCGGCCCGGCGCCGAACCCGGGTGCTTTTCGGCACCGATTCGACGCTGTCCGCGCCGGGCACGCTCTGGGATCATGTGTGCCGAGCCCGCGGCGCGATTGCGGACGAGGACCTCTTCGCCGCGCTGACTTCGTTGCCGGCGCGCTTCTGGAAATTGCGGCAGCAAGGCGATTTCGTCGTCGCCCGGAGGGGGCAATCCGCTGCGTGGGACGCCTTCTTCTCACTGACGCCCGACGACATCCTGCTGGTCGTCCGGGCCGGGCAGCCGGTTCTGGTGGACGCCGCCTTGGCAGCCTTGGTTCCCGTGCCGCCCGATCTCGTCCCGTTGGGTTGGGGCAGCAGCCGCAAATTCGTCCGGATGCCGCTTGGCAGGATGATGCGGGCGATCGAGCCTCAGCTCGATCCGGCCGCGCTCATCGCGCGATTCGCGGGTGCGTCGGCGGCGGGCAGGCGGGCAGCATAGATCGCCATCGTCTCCACGCCGAAATGGCGCCACAGGACGCGCTCGACCGAGAGCCCGGCCCGCGCCAGCCCGTTCAGCATACCCGCGCAGTCGCCATGGCTGGTCAGGACGAAGAACGCGACGCCGCCAGGCTTCAGGATGCCCGGCAGGCCTAGGGCGAAGCGGTCGATCACATCGGGGCTGCGCCAGGACCGCGCGAACGCGTTGCGCCAGGATTCGCCCGACGCGGTATCGGGCGTTCCGCGGAATTTCGGCAGCGACGCCACGACCAGATCGAATTTGCGGTCCGCGACCGGGGCAAACAAGTCGCCTTGAAGCAGCTCTAGGTCGACCCGGTTCAAGATCGCGTTGGCGCGCGCGCAGGACACCGCCTCCGGAACGACATCGACCGCGGTAGCCCGATAGCCGCGCGTTGCCGCGAAGATCGCGAGCACCCCGCATCCCGTGCCCATGTCGAGGGCGGTCTTCGTTCCGGGATCGGTCTTCAGCAACGGCGTGCGCGCAATGAATTCGGCGAGGAAGCGCCCGGTCCGGAACACTACCGGATTGAAGACCCCGGGCCAGACGACGAAGTGCCTTCCCAGCACCCGCTCGAACACGGCCTTGCCGAGCCTGCGGCGCAGCACGGCGCGCTTGACCGCCATCCACGGCGTGCACAGCCATTTGACCACGCTTGAAACCGCCGGCGGCGGCAAGGCGGAGTCGATAACCGCCTCGCTTATCGCGTTCAGGAGCGGCTCGGCCATCGATCAGAATCCCTGGATTTCCGGCCGCTGGTAGGGAAACACCTTGTCCAGCAACCTCAGCTCCAACGGAAAATCATAGAATTGCGTGGCGTAGCGCCACGCAGCGACGGACCGCAGCGCGAGGCGTCCAGTGCGGGTCAGCTTCGTGTCCGTGACGGTGGGATAGGCCGCGTGCAGCACCCGTTGGAAGTTGCCGATCTTGCGGCGAATGCGGTCGTTCATCCAGGGCAGGTTCGACGACATATGCTGCGCGAACTTCTCCCAGCGGGCCTCGGTCCAGGTCTCGACATCCTTCGGATATTCGAACCCGCTGGCCTTGGCCTCATCCAGCATGCCACCTTCCACCGGCACGGGGCTATAGACGTAGAACACGATCTCGACCGCCGGATTGACCTTCTTAAGCGCGCGGATGAACCGGATCGTCTTCTCGGCGTCCTCTTCCGGATCGGGCGGGTTGCCGATGATGAAGGACATCTCCGGCACGACATCGAACCGCCGCATCTTCTCGGCGACCGCGAGGATGACGTTGCCGTCCTGCTTGCCGCCCTTGTTCATCCGCCGCAGCGTTTCGGCGTCTCCCGACTCCGCACCCATGAACACCATCTTGAGGCCGCTTCGTCGCATCGTGCGCCATGTCTGGTCGCTGAACTTCAGCATCGTGTCCGCCCGTCCGAAGCCCCACCAGCCGATATCGAGCGGCATGATGCGCTCGGCGAAGTCGGCGCAGCGGCTTTCCTGGACGAAGAAATTGCTGTCGTAGAACTCGACCGCGGTGGCGCGGTATTGCCGCACGAGCTTCTCCACTACCGCGGCGGTGCGTTCCGCGGTCTGCGCGGAATAGCGGCCGTTCACCTTGTGGACGACCGCACAGAAATTGCATTTGAACGGGCAGCCATAGCTGGCGTGATGGGCGATCGTACGCGAGCCCAGGTAAGACGATCGCACATAGCGCTCCATCTCGACGCGCTCATAAGGGAAATCCGGCAAGGCGTTGATGTCCGGCACAGGCGGCATCGGGTTGAGATGCACCGCGCCGTCGCCGTCGCGCCAAGCCAGTCCGGTGATGCCGGTCACGTCCTCGCCGCGCCGTACCTTCTGCACGAACTCGCCAAAACCGAGTTCTGAGTGGCCGCGGAAGACGTAATCGACGTAGGGCTCCTTGATGGCGATCTGGCCGTGGAGCGTGGGGAAATAGCCGCCCCAGATGATGACCAGGCCCGGAAACTCGGCCTTCAGAGCCTTGCAGATCGGAACGGCGTCGCAAAGCTGAGGGCCGGGCATGACGGTGACGCAGAGAATATCGGCGCCCGTGGCTTGGATCATGCCGCGCAGGACCGCGAGCCCGTCCGCTACGAGGTTGCCGTCGATGATCCGGTATTCTTCCCGACCCTCCAGCATTGCGCCCACCGCCAACAGCGACATGGGCAGGACCGGCTTCTTCGAGGCCGAGCTGACGGGGTTGTAGAAGAGAATCATGGTCGGGGAACCTGGCAAGCAACTCCTCTCCCCGTTGGGGGCGAGGGATTATGGTGCAGAAGCGTGAGATGATGATCCGATAAGCGCGCGAGTGGTGCCCAGGACGCGACGCGCGCCTCATACCCGGCCAGCGCAGCGAAAAGACGCGGACGGCGTTCGATTGCGCCGAACAGGTCGGAAGGCGGCAGGAAGAGACCGACCGGGTGGACGGAGAGGACACCAAAGTCCGCGCTGAACGCCTTGGCTATCTCCCTCGGGCTCCAATAGCGAATGGGAATCGCCCTGCCGCCGATGTCGGCCGTCGCGCGTCCACGCCAGCGGCGCAGGGCCGTGCGCTTCAGACGCAGCCCATGCCACAGGGTCTCCCAGGCGCAGAAGTGGCCCATCACCACCGCGGCGACGATCCCGCCCGGCGCGACGGCGGCGCCGAGGCCGGCGGCCAGCGGCCTCAGATCGGCGGCGCAGTTGAGAGCGCCGAAATTGGACAGCACGAGGTCAAACGGGCCGCCGAGCCCGCCCGGCGCGTTGAGGTCGAACAAGCGTGTGGTGACCCGGTCGCCGACGCCCCACTGCTTGGCCTTGCGCGAGGTGACTCGCAACATTGCCGGTGCGCCGTCCGCTGCGACAACGTGGCAGCCGGCACGCGCCATCCATGCGGCGTCCTCGCCGGTGCCGCAGCCGAGATCGAGCGCGCGCATCCCCGGCCTGACGTAGGGCACCAGTTGCCGCCAGACGGCCTCGCGCAGCCAGCGGCCCGGCAGGCGGTGGACGAATTTCGCGTCGTACGTGGCCGCGAAATTGTCGAACGCCTCGGGGCGGAGGCGGATGGCGGGCTCAGCCATGCTCGACCTCATGGCGCGTCGCATACATGGCAATGCGGCTCACCGCCGACCTGGCTCTGGCTTTGACCTGGCGCAGGAGACTTCCGTCCGCGCCGGATTCCAGCCGCCCGAGATGGCTTTCGGCCGCCAGCCAATGCTGGGCATGGCGATAGAAGCGGCGCGATTTGCGGCCCGTGACGGTAAGCGCCCGGTCCGAGCTTTCATGCCACGGCGTGCCGCCGGCGATGCGGTCCGATACACGGTCATAGTAGGGGGTGCCTTTGATGGGATAGCTGATCGTGGTCAGCACGTCATCGGGCGCGGCGAGGCGCAGATGGCGGGCGGTCTCGTCGATGTCGTCCCAGGTCTCGCCGTCATAGCCCAGCATGATGAAGGTTCCGGCGCGGATGCCTTTGCTTTTGACCAGCCGGATCATCTCGCGCATCCGCGTCGCGTTGGTGCGCCGTTCCATGGCGTCCAGGATGCGCTGCGAGCCGCTCTCGGCCCCGATCCAGACGCGCGTGCAGCCAAGCTCGGCAAGCAAGTCGGCCACGCGTTCGTTGAGGCGGTCCTCCCGCGTAATGGTTTCGAACGGATAGCGCAGGCCGCGCCGCTTCATCTCGGCGGCGAAGCGCTCCAGCCATTTCTGGTTGATAGTGAAGACGTCGTCGGCAAACCAGAGCTGGTCGGGCGCGTAGGTGTCGCGGATCAGCTGGATCTCATCGGCGACGTTCCCGGGCGAGCGGCGGCGATGGCTGTGGCCGTACACCGAATGGCTGCACCAGTTGCAGGTGTAGGGGCAGCCCCGTGCCACGATCAGCGACACCGAACGAACGCCGTGGTGGCGCTGCCAGGTCGAGAGATAGCGCTCCAGGTCGATCGCGGCACGATCCGGGAAAGGCTGGGCATCGAGATCGGCGATCTGGGTTCGGGGCGCGGTGCTGCGCACCGTGCCGTCGCCGTCCTGGAAGAGGATCCCCGCGACCCTGTCGAGGCCGGCGAGGCCGCGGCGCGCCAAATGCGGGATCAGCTCGGCGAGGGTCAGCTCGCCTTCGCCGGAGACGATGATGTCGGCGCCGCGGCTGAGATACTCGGCCGCATAATTGGCCGGTTCCGGGCCGCCCAGGATGACGACCGCCCCCGCCGCCTTGCTGGCTGCTGCCAGGACAAGCGCGTTTCCCCGGGTCATCAGATTGGCATAGACGCCGACGATCCGCGGCCGCTTGTCGGCCAGCCGGGCCAGCGCCGTTGCCATGTCCAGGAAGGTCGTGTCGAGAATCTCGACCGAGAAGCCGCATTTCTTCAGATGCGAGGAGATGTAGAGCAGGCCCAGTGGCGGATAAGGCTTCATCACCTTGCGCTCGGCCGGGTCTTCGCTGAGAAAATAGCCGTGGGTCAGGAGAATGTCGCTCACGGCGCGATCTCGCCGCTCGGCGCCGGATGGGGCAGCAGCCGCAGCAGACGCAGCTGAAGCCAGGAGACCGGTATCGCCAGGGCGCAATAGAGAACGAAGGCCAAGGCGCGCAGATGCGCCGTTCCCAGCGCCGCGCGGCCGGCGAGAACGCTGCGCAGCTGGCCGAGCGACCGGCGCAGGCGGAAATCGCGATGCACATAGACGTGCAGGTGGCGGTAAAAGGCGGTGGTGAACGGCCCCTGATAGAGCATCGCCATGTCGGAAGAGACGGTCCAGTTGCGCTTCTCGCGCAGCTGGCTCTGCACACGGTCATAAAATGCCGTTCCCGGCAGCGGATAGGAGACCGAGATGCCGAGCTCGTCGGGCTTGGTCGTCCGCAGCATGGCGAGCGTGCTCGCAATCTCCTTCATGCCCTCGCCCGGATAGCCGAACTGCACGAAATGGCCGACGCGGATGCCCGCGGCCTTCAGGCGCGCCGTGGCTTCGGCGATCTCGCCGGTGGTGAGGCCCTTGTCCATCGCATCGAGAATCTTCTGGCTGCCGGACTCCGCGCCCAGCCAGACGATGTCGCAGCCGGCGCGCCTCAGGTCGTCGACCGCGCCTTCGCGCAGCACCAGGTCGGCGCGGGTCAGGCATTTGAACGGCACCTTGATGCCGAGCGCCTCCAGCGCGTCGGCAAAGGTGCGCCACCATCTGGGCTTCAGGCCCATGATGTCGTCCATGAACCAGATATAATCCGGTGCCGCCATCGCCACGAGCCGGGCGAGCTCGGCCGCCACGGCCGTGGGGCTGCGCACGGCATAACCTTGACCCCAGATCGGCTTGGCGCACCAGTTGCACGTGTAAGGGCAGCCGCGCGAGGTGACGAGGTTGAGCGCGAAGAAACCGTGGTGCTCCAGCCAGGTCCGGCGATAAGCGTCCATATCGACCAGGTCCCAGGCCGGCGGTGGCAGGGAATCGAGATCGCGCAGCGGTTCGCGGCGCGGCGTGCGGACGACGCCGGCCTCGCGATCGCGCCAGGCGATGCCTTTAACCGCCGACAGGTCGCCCTCGCCCGCCGGCCAGCGCCGCGCCAGCTCGCAGGCGGTTGCTTCGCCCTCGCCCATGATGACGGCATCGGCACCGGCGTCCAGATAGAGGTCCGGGTGATCGGAGGCGTCAGCACTGCTGACGGCGACCCATGCGCCGGTCTCCCGCGCGCAGCCGACCATCGCGAGCGCCGCCTCGCGCATCGCCGACAGGCACATCTTTGACAGGTAATTGAAATTATCGTCGAACAGCACTGCGATCTCAGGGCGGGCGCGCAGCAGCATCGCGTCCCAGTCCTCGATGCCCTCGGCGATCATCGCGTCGAAGAACTGGACGTCATGGCCGTCGGCGCGCAGCGTCCCGGCGGCATAAAGCGTGCCGATGGGCGGAAAAGGCTGGCGCTCGGCCCAGCGCACCGGGTCCAGGCGAAGGAAATAAACACTGCCGACAATTATGCGAGCCATCCCAGCCCTATGGCGGGAACGAGGGTCAGCTGTTCCCGGATCACTGCCGGACCATGAAGCCCGTGACATGCACAGTGACGGAATGACGGGCAGCTTTATTCCCTGCCAGGCACCAACGACAGCGAGGCCGCGGTGGCACGGCGGCTGCTCCGATTTTAACCGCCGAGAGCGCGGAGGAGCGCAGAGCAATGATCTTCGGTTGAAGCGAATATTGTCGGTTCAATCCGCTCCAACAAGTCATAAGCGGCGCTCATCCATCTGGCCCGCAGGCATCCGAACTACCGCGAGACCACCGCGAGCGAGGCCGCGGTGATGGCGATCTGGCTCGTGACCTGGAAGATGTCCTCGAGCGCCGTATCCCACGTAAAGTGGCGCAGCTTGCGGGGCACGACGATGACGGAGCCCGGCGCCAGCTTGGGCGGTTCGGACAGCCACGAGCCGCTGTCGACCTGGACAGCGGAGCCGTCCGGCTGGACGACGAACGTATGGTCGTCGTCGGCGATCTCGGTATAGCCGCCTGCCAACGCGATATAGGACGATACCGACCGGTCGGCGCGGTATTGGATTCCACCGGGCGACATCACCTCGCCCGCGACCACCACCGAACTCGGCCGGCGGGGAATGAAAAGCTGGTCGCCCGGCTCCAGCACCAGGTCGAGCTCGGGATGGGCGGCCACCTCGGCCGGATCGATCTCCACTGCGACACGGCCGGCCGCCTGGTTGTCGCCTTGGCGCAAGCGCGCGATCATCTGCGTGACATAGCCGATCTCCGCTTCCGAGACCTGGGTGTGATTGGTGACGGTCCCCACCAGGCTGACGACCTGCCGTTCGAGCTCGTCCGCCTCCCGCTGCATCGCGCCGCGCTGCTCGCGGGCGACCGACCGGCGCAGGAAGATGGCGCCGGCGGGATAGGCGGCGTCGGTGAAGCCGCCGACGCGCGTCAACAGCGACGACAGATGCTCGCCGCGCAGGATCTCGTAGCCGCCGGGGAACTTGACCTCGCCATAGACCGCGACGTCGCCGGTATCGCGGTCGGAGAAGACCGGATTGAAGCGGACGCGATCAGAAGGCTTGAGCGCCACCTGAAAGAACTGGCTGGGGGGAAGGCTGTAGCTCTTGCGGTTGGTCAGCGAGAGGCCGGACGCGTTGTCGGTGTCGGCAGAGGTGATCTCGAAGGAATGCAGGTCGACCTTGGGCGTCAGCCCGCCCGCCGCCTCGACGACCTTGTCGAGGCTCGTCTTGGGCATGACGAGGAAATCGCCCGGGCTGTTCACCTCGCCCACTACGGTTATGGTGTAGTTGCTGAGGGTCGAGACCAGAAGACGCCGCGTGTCGTCGTCCAGGCCGACGAAGATCCGCACGGTCCGGCGTCCGTTCGAGGTCGCCGGCGACTGCGCTGCCTGCTCTTGCGAAGTCAGTTCCGCGCCCGCCTGATCGCTGCCGTTGGCAAGGTTGGGGGAGTCATCCGGGCGGTCGGGTTCCATCGGCACCAGAATGCCCGGATAGAGGCGCTCCTGTTCCGATTTCGGCGGCCCGAAATCCCGTGCCTCATCGTCGTCCGTCGCTTCCGGACTGGCGGCCGGGGCGGTAAAGGACTGGCCGGGGGGGAGGCCAAGGGCGCCTGAACCGGCCGCGAGCGCCTGCCGACTTGCCATGCCCGCCGTTCCGGGCGACAGCGCGCCCTGGGGCAGGCTCTGGCCGTTCTGCAGCGCGGCCAGCGCGGCAGCGCTTTGATCGGCCGTGAGGGCCTGGTTGCTGAGCGGCGATGACCGGGTCTTCCCGGCAGTCGCGGACTCGAGCGCGGTCTCGGTCAGAGCCGTTGGGGTTTGCGCACCGTTGCCGGGGTGGTCGTTGACCTCGCGGCGGGACTGGATCCGCTGCATGGGGGCGGCCCGGCGGGCGATGTAGCGCATTTCGGCGACGTTCATGATGTAGACGACGTCGTTGGATTGCAGCGTCAGGTCGGTCTTGCCCGCGATTACGTCGACCGGCGAGAACGGAATGATGGTGCGCTGCTGGGTCAATGGGTCGACCCGGATGACGGCGTCGATCAAGAGGTACGGCAAAGGCTTGCCAATAGTGGGTGTGAACATGTCGAGCGAGGCGAGCAGCCGGTGCAGGCTGTGCGCGGCGTTGAGCGGGAAGTAGCCGTTGACATTCGTGCTGCCCATCAACGCGACCCTGGCCAGTGAGACGTCGGCAGCGGCGGAGACGAGGAGGATGTCGCCGTCGTGAACCACAGCATTCGATTTGGCGCCGACCTGCTCCATTTCCCGCTTGCCGTCTTCACGCGTTCGCAGAATCGCGTAGCGGTAGAGGCCGCGCACTTCTGGCCCGCCGGCCAGGGCCAGAAGATCGGCGATCGGCGCCGCGCCCTGCCCCGGCGGCAACTCATAGATCGCCGGCCGTTTCACCTGCCCGACGACGGCGACCGCGCTCGTCTGCAAGGGGACGACGATGCGGTCGCCTTCCGCCAGCGTGATGTCGGCGCCGTTCGCCGGACCGGTGAGCAGGGCATAGAGGTCGAGGATGACCGTGCCGCTGCCGCGCACGATCTGGACGTTGCGCAGCGAGCCGCTGTTCGTGATCCCGCCAGCAAGGCTCAGCGCGTCCATCACCGTGGACAAGCCGGATACGCTGAAAAGACCCGGCGTGTTGACCTCACCGATCACCCGCACCGAAATCTGACGCACCGCGCCGACGGAGACCAGAGCTTCGGTTCCGGGAACAGCGCGCCGCGCCACATCTTCGAGCTCGGTGCGAAAAGCACCAAACGTGCGGCCGGACGCGGCGATCGGCGGCAAGGTCGGCAGCACGATCCGTCCGTCGCGGTCGACGCGGGTCCGGAAACTCTCATTCTGCTGGCCGCGCAGGGTGAGCACGATTTCGTCCCCTTCGCCCAGGATGTAATTGTCCTGCAGTGCGCCGGTCTGCCGGACCACGACCGGCGCTCCGCGGCCGAATACCTCGTAGCCGAATTGCCGGATCGGTTGACCGGCCCGCTCGCTCATCAGCCGTTCGAGCGGCGACATCGGACCGGCATTCTGCTGCCCGCGCTGCAGCGGGTTGCCGGGAGACTGCGGCGGGTAGGTCAGCGGATTCTGCATCTGGATGTTCGGTTGCAGGGCGGGGACCGTAGACTGGCCGGTGAGACGCTGCTGCAGCTGACGAAAAATCTCGCCGGTGACGTCGCCGCCGCCGCCGCCGCCGCTGCCCCCCAGCAGCTGGGAAAGGCCCTGGGCTTGGGCGGAAGCCCCCAGCCCGCACCATCCCGGCAGCGCCAGGGACGCCGCGATAACCATCGCGTGCAGACCGCGGCGAAGAGGTGTGCGCCATGGAAATCTTGAACTTCTGCCCGATGTCATGCTGGTCCTGCGAGATTCATTGATTAGGCCTCCACGCGCCAAGGCGTGCGGTAATACAGCTGGCGGCACAGCAATTTCGCGAGCCAGGGCCAGGACAAGCGCGTGCCGGACGTCAGGGCTCGCGAATAAGCCCAGGCGGCGCGGAAATCCCCGTGCATGAAAAAGGTGGCGCGCAGCATCAGGCTGGCGCGGATTTTCGCGTAATCCGGCGTGACCTGCGCGGAACGGCAAGCGCTTTCCATCACGCGCAGGTCGCCTGCCAGCCGCTGCGGCACCGTCATAGAACCGTGGAAGCGGCCTTCGCGGCGGCGCCAGCGGGACACCGGCGCGTCCAGGTAGACAATCGGGGTCTGTGCGCGCTGCGCGAACAGGACCGTCGCCAGCTGGTCGGCATGGCTCTCGTCACCCGGGTCGAAGCGCAGACGCGCGGCCCCATCGATACGGTAGAGATTGGCGCCCAGCGGGCCGCAAAGCATCGCGCCGATCGCCAGCGACTGGGCCACGAACCGCCCGACTTGCATACCGATCGCGGGATCGCCCGACCAGCGGATCCTGCGCGCGACGCGCAGCGGACGAAGGCGTTCGTCGACGATCTCGTAGCAGGCAATGCCGAGCGCGGCGCCCTGGCGTTCCATCCGGTCGCGGAGCGCGATGATGCCGGCGTCCTTCAGCAAGTCCCCCACCATCAGGAAGAGCGCGTAGGAAAACCCCATCTCTTCCGCATGCGCGACCGCGCGGTTCCAGTTGGCGACGCGACCCAGATTGGCGGGGTTGCGATGGACCGTGATCGGCGCGCCCTGCGCATCCCGGGCGGCCAAGCACGCGACGCTGCCATCGGTCGAAGCGTTGTCCGAGACGACGATCTCATAGCTTCCGGCCGGCAGCCCGGCCCGGGCGACAGAAGCGACGGTTTCCGCCAGCAGCGCACCGCCGTTGAATGTCGGGATCAGGATGGCGATCCTGCCCTCGCGGATGACGGCCCCGGTCATTGGCGCAGCCGCCGCCCGATCTCGTCCGAGGCGAGTACCCGCTCATACTCCACCGGCGTCCCGCAGAAGATGACATCCGCTGGATCGATGTGTTCCAGCCTGATGCGGCGCCCCCGCGCGAGCAGTGCGTTGTAGAGCGGTGCCACATAGCGCTCCCGGCGCTCAGCCTCGCTCCGCGGCGGAGCGGGATTGTCATAGGCCCAGCGGAAATCGCCGGCGCGGCGGAAATAATAGAGGCCGGTGGAGCAAAGATCGGAAATCGGCAGCTTTTCGGCGACGTCCGCGACCTCCCCGGCCCGTGTCGGATGCGGCGCCACGAACGACCAGCCGGTGCCGCTGCCGCGGAAGACTTCGATATAGCCGGAGCAGTGCGGGTCGGCGACGAACGAGGGCTTTCTGTAGGCGGGCCGGAACGTGTCGATATTGAAGATCACCACGCTCTCCTCATCGTCGACACCCGCCTGGTCGAGACCGCGCAGCACCGTGTCTGCCTGTCCGACCGTCATGCCGTTCAGCACCGCGACGGCGACGCATTCGATCCGGCAGTTGTGGCAACATCTCCGCACGAATTCTGCCGCGTCGGCGTCGCGCAGGACGAACAGGAAGCTGTCGGTCCGGAAATAGGCGGCGAAGCTGCTCACCGCGTGCTCGAAGAGCGATGCCCCATGCGCCGGCAACTGGAATTTTGGCTGCATGTAGCCGGCATCCCGGAAGCGCTTGCCCTCGCCTGCCATGGGGATGACGAAGATCACGCGCCCCTCCCGAAATAGAGCTGATGCACCCGATAGGCGTTGGCGAGGAAGGCCCATTGCCGCCGCGAATCCTCGGCGTGCAGCGGCAGCATGGCGAGGAACAACAGGACTGAGATCGCGGCCGCGATCCGTTCCTGTGCGGGATCGCCCCGGCAGATGATTTCGCGGAAATGCCGCTCGATCTCGACCTGCGCGCCCGCGCCCGCGACGTCGAAGGACAGGGCGTTCGGGCCGAGCCTGGTCAGGCTGTAATAACCGGCGACGATGAAGTCGTACCGGCCGATGATGGAATGGTGCAGCTTCCCGACATCGTACCGTGTGTCGCCGAAAATCGAAGGTTTGCCCAGTTCGGCATAGCCGCGCGGGTCGACCAGCTTGACGCCGCCGCTGCGGAAGTCGAACAGGATGTTCGAGAGGCAGAAATCGCCGTGCAGGATTCCGACATCCTGCTGACCCGGCGGCCCGATGACCGCGGCCATCTGCGCGATCACGTCCAGCGGTGATGGAAACCACAGGCCGTTGATCTGCCATTCGTGATCGGGGGAAAATCCCGCGACCTCGGCGAAGCAGCGAAACCGCGCCATGGTCTTGTCCGCATAGAGATGGCCGAACCAGCCGGTTTCGACCGAAGCGGGCTTCCAGGCGCGCATCAGCGAGAGCGCATCGGCGCAGCTGGCCAGGATGCGCCGCCAGACGACGGGAGCCAGTGCGCCGAAGACGTAAAGGTCGCTCAAAGGACAGAGATATTCATAGCCGAGGCGATAGCCAGGGAGACTCGCGTCGGCCGCTACGCGGCCGAGATAAGCGGGAACATAGGTCCGGAGCGGCGGCGGCAGCGCTTCGAACCACGACGCCTCGGCCTCGATCTTGTCGTGCTGCGTGCTCGTCTTGCAGACGACGTTATGGGTGATCGAGAGGGTGTTGAAGGCCCGCTCTGTGGTCAGCGCGCGGCGGGAGTCGTAGTAGGTGTTGAGGTGCCCGAGATCGAGCCATCGGCCGCAATCGTCGACCGTGCGGAATTCGGGATATTGCCGCGCATAATTGTTGAGCGCCGCGAGGAAATCCGGCTTGGCCCCGGCCAGGCATTTCAGAAAAGCGAGCCCGTGCGAGAAGCTGAACAGCCCGCTGACGATCGCGGCGCCCTCGCGGGCGCCTTCGTCCACCGGTCCGACGCACGCCGGTTCCTGGCTTTGCGCGATTGCCCAGGGGTAGGGATGATTGCCGGCGTGCACCGAAAGCCCGTCCAGGGGGAACGCCTCGAGCCCCAGGAACAGCGTGTCGCCGTGCAGGATGTAGAGCGATTCGTCCCCGGTGATGCTCTGGATGATCGCGAGCATCACGGATTCGGCGAGGCACAGGCCGTCCGGGATGCTGACAAGTCCGACGTCGAGCGCGGCCAGCAGTCGCCGGTCCTGCACCGAAGGGACGAAGGATTGCGGAAGGGTCAAGACGACGCGATCGGCGAGCCTGTGCAGCAGCTCTGCCTGGAGCTTGAACAGCCGTGCGTTGCCCACCGGCAGGAAGGACGGCGGCAGGAGGCCGAACTCGGCCGCCATTTCGGGATTGATGAAGGCGGCTGATGTGATGATGCCGACGCTTGGCCCCACCGCCTTCGGTTCCGTGCCGCTGGCGAGAAGCGACGGCTCGGCGAATGGAATCCAGACCGCCTGCCCGGTCAGCGAGCCGTCGAGATCGAGCGCGACGGTTTCGGTCATGGCGGCGCTCAGGCGCTTTCCGCCAGGATTTCGACCGGCGGACCCATTTCGGTCGGCGGACCCATGCGGTTTTCCGCGCGCCGACCCCCGAATTCCGGCAGATGGACGGCGCCCAGCGCGAGAATGGCACCCAGGATGAAGCCGAGCGCGACGAACAGCGGCCGCTGCGGCCAGACCCGCTCCCGCGCATCCGGGACAGTCGGCGGGTCGATGACGCGAAACGCATATTCGGGCTGGCCGTTGGCGAACATGTAGCTCTGGAGCGCACGCTCATAGGCGCCGGCGAGTGCGGAATTGAGCGCGTTGCTGCCGTTCTGTCCGCGCGCATCGGCGATCGCGGTGGCGAGGTAGTGCATGTTCCGGGTCGCCTCGGCGATCGCGCGTTCGCGCAGCTGTGCATTGGTGAGCGCGATCAGGTCGCGCGCCCATTTCACCGCCGCATCGCGATCCTTCCAGGTGATGCTCAGGGTGACGATGCCGCTGCGGCGATCGAGGTTGACGTCCCGGATGCTGCGGTTAAACAGCTTGTAGCCCCGCCTGAGCGTCGGCACGCGCGAGCCGGAGACCAGCCATCGCTTGTTCTCCGGGTCCCACTTGTCATCGAACAGGACGGGAAGCAGGTTCTCCTGCGTGGCATAGGTGTCGAACAGCTCGCGCGAGCCGAGCACGGCCAGAGCCTCATCCTGGTTCGACGACGGGCGGGCCAGGAGCGCGCCGATGCCCGCGAGCCCGCCCGCCAGCCCGGAGAGCGCGCCCGAGTCGAGGCCGCCCGGACCGCCGCTGTTTTTGGTAACCGGCATCACGGTGATCTCGACCCGCCAATAGGAGGTCAGCGTGAAGGCGAGCACGCTTGCAACCGCGACGGTGAACAAGACAACTGAGGCCGCGAGCTTCCATCTGCGCCGCAACCGTCCGAGCAGTGTGGAAAGCCGATCCCCCTCGGTCGCCGCGACCCAGACCGGCTCTGTCGAGTCCAAGTTCACAGCTGCATACCCATCCCTTGTTGCCTTTGGACAGGACGTATTCGGGCGGCGCGATATTCCGGCGGCGGGCAAAAATAAAGTCCTTTCCATGACCGTCCGATTGGCCAAAGCTGCGCTTGAACCACGGCGGCAGCATCGGATGGATCGGTGAAGAGGTTGGAGCTGGGCCTTGCCGGCGGATTGGCCGATCAGGCCGTCGTTAGCTTCGGGAATTTCGCGCTCAACGTGACCCTGGCACGCGCCTTGTCGGCCGCGGATTACGGCGCGCTGTCGGTCTCGCTGTCGTTCATCCTGTTCTTCAACACGCTCCACCAGGCTCTCGTCACCTATCCTCTGTCCGTGCACGGCGCGACGGCCGGGCAGGCGCGGTACCGGTATCTTGTCGCCGTCGCGGCGATCCTGACCCCGGCCTGCGCCCTGATCTTCGTCCCGGCCCTCGGCGCAGGCTTGTTCAGCGTCGCGCGCCTGGATCTTCTGCCGCTCGCAATTTTCGCTCTCCTGTCCTGGCAGCTTCAGGAGGTTTTCCGGCGCGGCCTGCTCGCCCGCGCCCGCTATCCGGTGGCCATCGCGGTCGACCTCATCCGCTATGTCGGGACTTTCCTGGCGGCGCTGGCGCTTGTTCCGCATCTCACGATCGCCGGGGTGTTCCTGCTGATCGGAACGATCTCGCTGCTGGCGATCCTGCCGGCGGCGCCTTTGACATGGGGGAGCCTCGCTTCAGCGCTGCGGAACGTCCGGACCGAAATCGCCGGCCACTGGCGCATGGCCGCCCCGGTGCTGGGCGCCAACATGCTGGCCGCGCTTTCGGTGCAATGGTTCCTCTGGCTCCTGGCCTGGCACCAGGATACCGGCGGCGCCGCCGCGCTGGTGGCGCTGGCGAATGTGGTCGCGATCTCCAGCCCCATCATGTTCGGCATGGAGAATATCCTGGTGCCCGAGGTCGCCCGCGGACAGGACAGGCTGACCTTTTCGGACCTGCTGCACCTCGTGCGCCGCCGCGGCCTCTTGTGCGGCGCACTGATCGCGCCGTTCTTCCTGCTGATCCTGGCCTTCCCGGAAGGCGCAGTGCGGATTTTCTATGGCAGGGCGACGCCGTATGCCGCCTATCCCGAGGCCCTCAGGATCCTGGTCCTGGCCTATTCGAGCTATCTCGGCGCCTATATTTTCGGCGCCGTTCTGCGCGGCTATCGGGCCAGCGGCGCGGTGTTCAAGATGCAGCTTTACCCCGCGCTGTTCGGACTGACGATCGGCAGCTGGCTGACCTGGCGCTACGGCCTGTCGGGGGCGTGCATTGCGTCGCTGTCCGCGGGGCTGCTGCGCGCGGGCGTCGGATTTCATGGCATGCTGCGCCTGCGCGGTTTGACCGTCGCGGGCGCGATCACGGCGTCCTGAAGATGGCAGCGCCGCGGACAGCGACCGACGGCCTGGCTCGCACAGAGCGGGTGCTCTGGCTTACCCTGCTCCTGTGCGTGCCGATATCGGCCACGCCGCTGCTGCCGTTCGGCTCCGGAACGTTGGCCCGGCCGCTGGCGATCATCCCGGCCGCCCTGCTGCTTCTGCTTGCGGCATTCCGGATGCTGATCCTCAGGCAGCGGCCGAGGCTGGACGGCGAGGGCTTCGTCGTTCTCTCGATCTTCACCCTCTACGTGGTGATCTCGGGGATGGTGATCGCCTCGACTCTGCCCGATGACGCGTTCAAGGGGCAGACACCGTTCGGCAGCTTCATCCGCGCGCTGCTGACCTGGGCGGCCGGGCTCGCCTTCTATGTCGTGGCCCGGCTCCAGATCCGGACGGCGGCGAATATACGGCAAACCATAAGCTGGCTGCTCTTCGGCATGAGCGCCTCGATCGCCTTTGCCGGCATCCAGGTCGCCGCGATGGTGGAGGGTGGCGAGATGCTGCGGACCGTGCAGGCGATCACCGACCTGTTCGCAGTGCGGTATGACGGGCTGGTGAGCCGCGCCCAGGGCATGACGTTCGAACCGTCCTGGCTGGCGACGCAGATTATCGTGCTCGTGATGCCGGCCCTGATCGCGCGCAGCATTTCGCGGCAGGATTTCGTTGGCGTTCCGGCCAGCCGGGGATACGCACTCGGCCTGATTGCCGGCTTTGCGGTCGCGGTGGCGGGGCTTTTGTTCTCCGGATCGCGTTTCGGGATGGTGTGCGTCGTCGCAATGCTGCTGCTGAGCAGCCTCGTGGCGGCACGGCGCGGCCGGATCCTGGCGGCGGCCATTTTCGCTTTCGTCCTGCTGGCGGGCGGCGGCGGGATTCTCGCCATGACCAAACTGGGGGCCAACGCCGGCGCCGGGGCAACCTATGTGGTAGGGCCGATCTACTATCTTGCCGGCTCGACGGAGCTTGAACCTCAAACCGCGGATCTGGCGACAGGGGTCACGGATGCGCTGGCGCTGGCCGGGCGGGCCGCCGCGGGCCAGGCCGCCGCCGAGATGTGGCTGGATCATCCCGTGTTCGGCGTCTCGCTCGGCAACGACTATCGCTATTTCGGCAAGTACGCGCCGGAATGGGCGTTCACGACCCAGCTCTTCACCCAGGGCGCCCGAGAGGGCGTCGGCTGGCTGGACCCGAATTCGCCAGAAAAGGGCAACGCCAAGAACCTGATCCTCCGGCTGCTGTCGGAGACCGGGCTGGTCGGCTTCGCCATTTTCGCGCTCTTCTTCGCGCGCCAGATTTTCCACGGCGCCCCGCACGACGCCTTCCACGGTTATTTCCGGCTGGCGAGCGCCGTGGCGCTGGGATTCGCCTTCCTGAACCAGGACACGTTCGTCGACGCTGGCCTTTGGATTCCGCTTGTCCTGTGTTTTGCCATGAACCGGCTGCCGCGGAGCGCGGCAGGCGGTAGTGGGTCAGTCTGAAAATCCGCTTTGCGCCAAGCTTTCACTTGCGCCCGTGATACCGAATAAGGGATTGAGCCGTAAGGAGACCGTCAGGTTTCCGGCAGAGACGTGGAGAAGTTGCCGTTTGGACAGAAAGGCTCCGAAGCGAGGCGACGCGCTGGAACACCCTGCGGTGGTTGAGATTGATCAGGGAACACGGAGACTGAGTGATGAACTCCTTTCCTCTCATTCTCGTCGTCGGCGCGTCGGGCAAGTTCGCGGGGCATCTCGTGCCAGCGCTCGTCCGCCGCGGCGCCCGGGTAC
Organism: uncultured Rhodospirillales bacterium; assembly: GCA_964631425.1. Taxonomy (GTDB): domain Bacteria; phylum Pseudomonadota; class Alphaproteobacteria; order BOG-932; family Roseiterribacteraceae; genus BOG-932. Next base: position 2,600 of record CAZVYC010000030.1, on the reverse strand, counting down.
GAGGCATGGTCCACGATGCCGCCAATGAGGGCGAAGGTTTCGTGATCATGGGGCTGTGGAGACGGTTGTCGCCGACCTCGACACCGTTGACAGCTTGGCGCGGGCATTCGACCGTGTCGATCGGGTATTCTATATTGCGCCTGCCTTCATGCCAGGCGAAGCGGTGGTGCTGACCGCTTGATTTTAGAGGAGACGCGGGATGGATCGAGTCACGGGCGGTTGCCTGTGCGGCAACGTCCGTATTGTGGCGTCGGGACTCCCATACCGGGTCGGAATTTGTCACTGTCTCGACTGCCGCAAGCATCATGGGGCCCTTTTTCACGCTTCCGCGGTGTTCCCTCAGGATGCGGTGACGATCGATGGCGAAACACGCGACTACGCCGGGCGGTTTTTCTGCCCCCGCTGCGGTTCGTCCATTTTCGGACGCAGCGCAGACGAAATTGAAGTGAATTTAGGATCCCTGGACGCCCCTGACCAACTGATGCCCACCTACGAAAGCTGGATCGTCCGTCGCGAGTCCTGGTTGCCGCCGTTTCCACTCACGAGACGATACGACCGCGATCGTGACGCCACGGGTCGCCTTGAGGAGTAGGTCGCACGAACAGCGAGTGCTGAGCCTGGTTAGCAGCGTGACTGCCTTGAGGCAGTTCCCTGACGGCCTTGATCGACCACAACAGGTCGGGAGCCGAAGCCCCGGCTTGTAACAACGATGGTCGGCTCAATCCTTAGGGCGCTCCAAATTAGCCCGTCCCCCCCGGCCTCATTTGCGCCATGAGCGGCTGTAGCGGATGTTGTGATTGAGACGCTTCCTTTAAGCTGCCATTTTTGGTCGGGGAGGACCAGATGGAAGTGCGGATCGCCGAAGTTGCCGATCGAGTCTATCGCTTCTCGAATTTCGTGCCGGAGATCGCCGCGCCCGCTGGCTTCACCTTCAATCAATATCTCGTCGATGCCGATCAGCCGTTACTGTTTCACTGCGGTCCTCGTCATCTATTTCCCCAGCTTTCCAAGGCGGTGGCGACAGTTACGCCGTTATCCCGCCTGCGCTGGATCTCCTTCGGTCATATTGAATCGGACGAGAGCGGTGCAATGAACCAATGGCTTGCCGCCGCGCCCCAGGCGCAAGTCTTCCACGGGCAGACCGCCTGCATGGTGTCACTGAACGATCTAGCCGATCGCATGCCTCGCATGGTCCACGACGGAGAAGTGATCGACCTTGGCGAAAGGCGCGTTCGATACATCGACACGCCCCATGTGCCGCACGCCTGGGAATCGGGGCTGATTTTCGAGGAAGTGACGGGAACGTTGTTCTGCGGCGATCTGTTCACGCAGCTCGCCGACGGACCAGCAATCACGGAAAAGGACATTGTGCCCGCTGCGATACGGGCCGAAGAGGCATTTAGAGCCACATCGTTGACGCCGGCGACTGCTCCGACCATCCGCAGCCTCAAAGCAGTTGTGCCGCAGCGATTGGCCGTCATGCACGGATCATGCTTTTCCGGCGATTGCGTGAAGGCGCTCGAAGATCTGGCTGTCTATTACGACGCGGCGCTTAAGGCGGTCATATCCACATCGGCCTGACCGCGTGTCGTTGAGTTCGGTCGGAATTGAATTCGCCTTCGACAACGGGCTCCATCACCGCAGCGCGAAAGTCGCCTCTGGTAACCCGACCGTGCGCTCTTGGGAGCGGAATGGCGAGTAGCGGACATTCGCTCCAAGGACTGCGACTGGCGCATAGCCGTCGGCGCCCCGCGGTACCGTCCGGTTCGCGGATCGCCTGGTCGCCCGACCTATACCCGGCATGGGTCGAGAGTTGCGTAAGCGACAGCCAATCGGCGCGAACTTACAAGAAGCTAGCGCCCAATAGTAATAGAGCCCCGCCGAGCACGACGAGGACAAGGCCCGGCCAATGCCTTTTCAGCCTAAGACCAGCACTAGGGTTACGAGGCTCCAAAGTAGCACCGGACATTTCCGAAGGGGCAGGTCTCGCGACGCTAAGCCGTCCTCGCCAGAGAGGCTGAGCCACCATGAATAACACCCCGCACAACATGAAGAGCGCTCCAAGATAGATAGCCAACATCGCCGATTCTCCAGTCGACTCCAACCAATGGCATAACAGTACTAGTCGGAGGGCTGTGTCCCTCGAACGGGGGCGACGATGTCTGGCTCCTGAGCGGCAAATTACACTTTGCGGACCCAGGCTATCCGACGTCCGCAGAACACTTGCGATCCTTCCAGGATATATGGGGATGGTTGCTGTGAGGGAAGAGTTGCCGGTAACTCAACCTGAGGAATGGCGCCTTTAAATCAGGCTGCCCGAAAGCCGCCGTTCCGCTCCCGTGAAGAGTTTCGGGCGCCGCGAGGCGTACGAAAGTCTCCGAGGAACGAACCCGCGGGCCGCAGACGGCGATGTCGTTGTCGATCTCCAGCGCCCCTCGGCGAGGAAGCGCGAGTCGGGGCAGTCCATGCTTCGTCCTCGTTAAGTCGGGAAGCATGGCCGGAATCAAGGCATCTAAGTCGTTCTACCGCTGGAAAATCCCCCTTAGATTCGGCTGCGAAAGGCGCCGTTTCAGGCGCATTGGCTAGGAGCGGGTCATGAC